>JAEUHV010000034.1 GCA_016794485.1 Planctomycetota bacterium | reverse complement strand
GAAGCTCCACAGGTAGAGCTTCAGGCTCTTCAGTTCCACGCAGAGCCGGTCGGGCACGTAGCGGATGTGGATCGTCGCGAAGTCTGGCTGCCCGGTCTTCGGACACACACAGGTGAACTCCGGGCAGTCGAACTCGATCTCGTAGTCGCGTTCGGGGCACGGATTCGGAAAGGTCTCGAGCACGCCCGTGTCGTGCGGATCGGGTGGCGGCAACGGCATGGCCGCAGCGAACCATGGCAGCCGCCGGCACACAAGCGATCCGCCATGGTTGCGCTCACTGGGGCGGCGGAACGGACTTGGCCTCGTCCAGGGAGAACGCCATGCACACTGGGCCTTCGGGGTGATGGCACTGCGAACGCCTGCACGGGCGGCATGCTGGCCCCTTCGGGTGCAGCAGCACGGTCGCCCTCGGCGGCGCCGTTCGTTCGGGGTCCTGCGGGCCGAACCAGACCTTGGTGCGCATGCCGGCCGCCGCCAACACGTGCGTGGCCCCCTGGTCGGGCCCGAACGCCACGCCCCCGGCGAGGGCCCCACATGCCCCCAAGGCGACGAGCCGTCGGAGTTCACCCGGGGCGTGGCGCAAGATCGGCAGCCCGGGAACGGGGGCAACGCCGGCTTCGGCGGGCCCGAGCAATTGCACGACCGGCAGCGCGGCCTGCCGCGGCAGCGTCGCCACGACCTCCGGCCGCAACGCGCGGGGATCGACGGGATCCGTCACCACGACCACGCCGAACGGCTGCGCGGCATCGACGCCGATCGCGCGCAGCGCATGGTTCTCGCGTTCGATCTCGTCCACCCCGGCAACGAGACACGGCGGCGATTCCAGCGCCTCCGCAGCGAGCGCCTGCACCAACACCATGGCCGCGCGCGCGGGATGCGGCACCCCGGGCGCGACCAGCCGCCGGCGCAAGAGGACCCCACTCGCCGGCTCCTGCCGCCACGCCCCGCGGAGACCGAGCCGTTCGCGCGCACCCGAGCAACGGGTGAACAGGGCGCTCTTCCAGTTGCCCTGCAGATCGACCGCGACATCGATCGGTTGCCGGCGCAGGGCCCGGATCGTCGTCCACGCGGCCCGCAAGCCACCGCGCCGGTCGAACGTGTCGACGCCGGCGACGAACGGCAGGCGCTCGAGCAGCGGCGCGAAGGTCGACTGCGTCAACACCCGCAGCCGCCAGTCCGGGCGCACAGCGTGCAGCGCCTGGATCGCACCGAGTCCCTGCACCAGATCCCCCATCGCCGACAGCCGGACGAACAGGACCGTCGTCACTTGCCGTCCGCCCGTTCCATCACCGCGAACGACTTGAACGGCAACACGAGGCGCACACGCTCCCGGTAGTCCGCAGGCAAAGCCCTCGACGGCTCGACCTCGCACAACACCCACCGCGACTGCCACGGTTTCCTGGCCTGCTCGTCGCCATGCAGCCACCACCGCATCGCCAGGAGCAACGGCGAATCGAAGTGCCCCGAGGTGCGCAGATCCGCAGGCGTGACGCCGAGCGCTTCCATTTCCTGCCGGAACCTGGTGCCGGCGAATCGGCGTTCACGAGTCCCCACGCCGAAGTCTTGGGCGCGTTCGAGGCCGACCGTCCACGACGCGGCGAGCGGCAACAACAGACAGGCACCGACGACGCCGCGCGCGGAGGTGGCGAACCACGGTGTGACCGCACACGCGGCGGCGAAGCCCAACGCCGCGATCGGAGCCTGCACCACGAACGGCAGCACCAGCAGCGCCGTCGCCCCGGCCAAGCCGACGAATGCGACGGCACGGCTCGCGAAACGAGGCAGCGGCCCCCGCAGCGTGACGAACTGGGCGACCGCCGGCGCCACCGCGAACGTGAAGAGCGGCACGTTCGGCAGCAGGTAGCGCGTCGACCGGCCGGGGAACAGCGTGAGCAGGGCGATCGCCACCACGGCGGCGCCACTGCACATGCGCAGGGTCAGGTCGGCGGCATCCATGCGCGCATCGCGGGCGCCGCGCCATTCCCAGAAACACCACAGCACGAACGGCATCTGCACCGCCACGGCCCGCACCCAGAACGCCGGGATGTCGGCCACGTGCCGCCATTCGTACGTGAACAACCGCCCCAACGACTCTTCGTTCGCGACGGCCAGGAGTTCGTCCGGCCGCACGACCAGCGTCCACAACGGCACGTAGTAGCAGGCAGCGACGGCCAACATCGCGGCGAAGTAGCCGACGAAGCCGCGCAGGCGCCGATGCCGCCACCACACGAGCCACGCGCCGAGGGCGAACACGAAGTACGGCGGCCCCTTTTGCAGGAGTGCGAGCCCGCCCAACGCCCCGGCCGCGAGCACCAGGAACCGCCGGTCGCGCGCGACACCCGTGGCGAGGCAGAACAACGACATCGCGGTCAGGCTCGCGAACAGCGGGTCGATCTCCGCCGTCGGCCACTGCGACAACACCAGCGGCGAAGTGGCGATCGCGCAGGCACCGATCCAACCGGCACGGGCCCCGAACCAACGTCGCAGCAGTTCGCCGGCGACGAACGCCAGAAGCCACGCCCCCAGCACCGACGGCAGCCGCAACGCCAGCATGCCATCGCCGAACGCGGCGTGGCCGAGACGCAGCAACCAATAGTGCAGCGGCGGCTTGGCCCACGTCGGCTCCTGGCCGAGGGTCGGTACGAGCCAACTGTCGTTGGCCGCCATCTCGAGGGCGATCTGCACTCGCCGGCCCTCGGTGCCGTCGAAACCGTCCTGCAGCCAGGTGGGCAACAGGGCGAACACGACGAGCAGGGCCAACGAAAACGCGCGGACCAACACGCAGGAGAACCTAGCCGACGCCACCGGCCCGCGCCTGATTGATCAGGGCCAGATTGCGCACGTAGATCAGGGAACCCGTCGCCTGGCCGACGATGAACACCGGGTCGAGCCGGTAGATCGCGTAGGCGAGGCTGAGCACGCCGCCGAAGATGCTGAGCCACCAGAACGAGATCGGCACCACACTCCGCCTGGCCCGCTCGCTGGCGATCCACTGCACCCAGAACCGCGAAGCGAACACGATCTGGCCGCCGAACCCGACCACCCACCAGTACCAGGGAGTCGCTTCGGCGACACCGTCCGCGAGCGTGGCGAGCATCAGTATTCCTCCTTGACCCGGTGCAGCAGCACGCGCGTGCGCAACCAGCGCATCGCGAAACAGTCGCGTAGCCCCTTCCAGATGCGATTGCCGATCCCGTACTTGGCGACGCCGGCGGCGCGCTGCCTGTGGTTCACGTCCACTTCGACCACCGTGCCACCCAGGTACTTCACCAGCGTCGCCATGAACCGGTGCATGCCGACGAACTTGGGCGCCCGCAGCCAGAACTCGCGGCGGATCGCCTTGATGCCGCAGGCGGCGTCGGTGACGCGGTCGCCGGTCAACCAGTTGCGCACCCCGTTCCCGATCTTCGAGGACAGCCGGCGCGTGAACGTGTCCTGTCGCTTGCGCCGCACTCCCACCACGGCGTCGCATTCGCCAGCAGCGACCCGCGCCACCATCGCCGGGAGGTCGCGAGGGTCGTTCTGCATGTCGCCGTCCATCGTCGTGACGATGTCGGCCCGCGCCTGTTCGACGCCGGCCATCACGGCAGCACTCTGCCCGCTGTTGCGGACCAGGGTGACGATGCGCAGCCAATGCGCCGCGTGCGCCTGTTTCCACGAACGCATGCGCTCGAGGCTGGCGTCCTTGCTGCCGTCGTCGACCAGAACCGCTTCGAACGGTCCATGCGGCACGAGGACCTGCTCGACCTCGTCGAGCAGCGCCTGCACGTTGTCCTGTTCGTTGTAGATCGGCACGACCAGCGCGAACCGGAGACTGGCTCCCGGAGTCATCGCGCTTCCACCCGCAAGCGGCAGTCGACCGCGACGCTGGCCCGGCCACGCGCGGCCAGGATGAACGGATTGACTTCGACCTCGGCGATGCGCGGGAAGTCGACGACCAACTGCTGCAGCCGCAGCAACGCGTCGAACGCCGCGGCGACCTCCGCCGCCGGTGCGCCGCGGAATGCACCCAGGAGCGCCTTGCCCTTCAGCGTCGCGAACATCTCGGCAGGATCCTGCTCGTCGAGCGGGCCCACACGAACGGCCACGTCGCGCAGCAACTCGACCTGGGTGCCGCCGAGACCCGCCGCGAACAGGGGGCCATAGCGTGGATCGCGAGTCATGCCGAGCAGCACTTCGCGATGGCCGGGGGCATGGGCCTGGACCTGCAAGGCGACGTCGTCGAACTCCTCGCCGAGCCGCCGCAACAGGTCTTCGGCCGCGGCGAACACCTCGTCGCCGGAACGCAGCCCCGTGCGCACGGCGCGGTACTCGCTCTTGTGCAGCAGACCCGGCGCCTCGGCCTTCAGCACCACGGGGAAACCGAGTTCGTGCGCCGCGGTGACGGCATCGCCCGCGGAGCCAGCCCGGCGACTTGGCGCGAACGGGATTCCGTACGCGTGCAGCAGGGCTTCGGCGACCGCCGCCGGCAACCAGCCGGCTGCACCGTGGGCCGCGAGCAGTTTCGTCGCCGCCTTCTTGTCGACCTTGCGCGGGCGCAGCGGCTGGACGCGCCGCGACAACCACACGTGCCGTCGGAACATCAGTCGCAGCGTGGTCGCCATGTCCTCCGGATAGCGGAACACCGGGATGCCTGCCTGCTGCAAAATCCGCTGCGCTTCGTCGCCGCGCGAACGCCCCATCACGCAGGCCAGCACCGGTCGGCCGAAGCCTCGCGTCTCGTCGACGATCGCCTGGGCCACCGCCGCGGCGTCGATCATGATCGGGGACACGAACAGGACCACGAGCCCGTCGATCCCCGGGTCCTTGGCCACCGCCTTCAAGGCCGCCCGATATCGGGCGGCATCGGCCGACGCGATCAGGTCGACCGGGTTGTGCACGCTGGCCTCCGCCGGCAGCACACGCCGCAGCGTTCGCGTCGTCGCCGGCCGCAGCGAAGCCATCTCCATGCCGAGCCCGACGATCGCGTCGGTCGCCAGGATCCCGGGCCCGCCCGCATTGGTGACGACGAGCATGTTCCGCCCCGAGGGCGGCGGCTGGTTCAGCAGCGCCTGCGCCAACGCGAACATGTCGCGGAAGTTGTCGACCCGCAGCACGCCGCACTGCGCCAGCAAGGTGTCGGCGGCGACGTCGGCGCCGGCGATGGAACCGGTGTGCGAACTCGCGGCGGCGGCCCCCGCGTCGCTGCGCCCCGACTTCACCGCGATGATCGGCTTCTTCCGCGCGACCGCGCGCGCGACCTGCACGAACTCCTGCGGCTCGCCGACGGTCTCGAGGTAGAGCAGGATCACCTTGACCTGGGGATCGTCGCCCCAATACGCGACCAGATCCGCGGCGGTGACGTCGACCCGGTTGCCGACCGAAGCGAACATCGCGACACCGAGTCCGGCGTTCGCGGCATCGGCCAGGATCGCCTCGCCGAGCGCGCCCGACTGCGAAACCATCGCCACCGAGCCGACGGGCGGCGGAGTCGCGGAGAAACTCGCGTTGGCGGCGAACGCGGGATCGGTGTTGATGATGCCCATGCAGTTGGGCCCGATCACCCGCATGCCGTACTTCGCCGCGATCGCCCGCAACCGGTCCTCGCGTTCGATGCCGACCCCGCCGATCTCACGGAAGCCGGCCGTGATCACGACCAGCCCCTTGACCCCCTTCCGCCCACACTGCTCTGCCGCCACCAGCACCGCGTCGGGCGGGACCACCAGAACCGCCAGGTCGACCGGCCCCGGGATCGCCTTCACCGAAGGAAACGCTGGCACCGACAGCACGACCTCCGCCTTGGGATTGACCGGGTAGACCGGTCCTTGGAAGCCCCCCGCGATCAGGTTCGCGACCACCTGCCGGCCGATCGTGCCGGGCCTGCGGCTGGCGCCGACCACGGCGATGGAACGGGGCCGGAAGATGCCGTCGAGACCGTGCGTGCGAACCGTGACCATGCGTTCGGGAACCCGCACAGTAGCGAGCGAATTGCACGAACGGAACGCAGCAGCGTGGTTGCATCGCGCGGCGGGCCGCAGCGACGAAAACCGCCGCGGCAGGCGACGGTTCGCTGCACGGGCGGCACAATCCCGACCCGATGCCGCCGTTCGTCGAAGCGATGCGCCCACACCAGTGGGTGAAGAACCTGCTCGTGTTCGCACCGCTCGCCTTCACCGAGAAGGGGCTCTTGTTCGACGGTCCGGCCTGGTTGGCCGCGATCGGTGCGTTCGTCGCCTTCTGCCTGGCGGCCAGCTCGATCTACCTGCTCAACGACATCGTGGATCGGGAAGAGGACGCACGGCATCCGAAGAAGCGGCTGCGGCCCATCGCGTCCGGACGGCTGCCGCTCGGACTTGCCAGGGTGCAGCTCGGGGTGCAGGTCGTGGCCGTGTTCGGCGTCGCGATCCTCGTCGCGAGCCCGAACCGTCTGCCGTTCCCGACCTGGCCGGCGGCCTATCTGGCTCTCAACCTGGCCTACTCCTTCTGGCTCAAGCGCATGGTCGTGATCGACTGCATGTGCATTGCCCTCGGGTTCCAGCTGCGCGTGATGGCCGGAGCCGCGGCGATCGGGGTCAAGGCCTCGCACTGGATCCTGCTGTGCACCTTCTTCTTCTCGTTGTTCCTGGCGTTCTGCAAACGCTACGAAGAACTCGCCCGCCAGAGCGAGGCGACGGGCCGCACCCGCGCGACGATGGACGACTACTCGTCGGTGTTCCTCAACATGACGATCGGCCCCCTGGCGGCGCTGAGCATCCTCACCTACGCGCTGTACACCGTCAGTCCCGAGACGATGGCGACGCACGGCACCGATCGGCTGATGTACACGGTGCCGTTCGTCACCTACGGCGTGTTCCGCTACCTGTTCCTCGTCTATCGCAAGAGCGAAGGTGGCGACCCTGCCCGGCTGCTGTTCCGCGACGTGCCGCTCATGGTCAGCGGCCTGCTCTACATCGGCGCAGTGCTGATGCTGCTGCGCCTCTGGCCGCACGCGGCCTGACCCGGTCGCAGGCGCGGGCTATGCTGCCGCGCCCACCAGGAGATCCATGCAGGAACGTCAGAGCCCCGACGCGGCGGCACTTCGCGCCCGGTTCGCCGCCGACCTGGCCGCCGGCAAGACCGTCGCCTTGTCGGCCGAGGAGATGGCCGACCCCCACGTCCGGCGGCACCTGCCCGAGTTGCTCGAAGCCCTCGAACGTGAACGCGGCGACGGCCCGGCGCCGACGGAACAGGTTCCCGGCTACACGATGCTGGCCGAAATCGGCCACGGCGGCATGAGCACGGTTTGGCTGGCCCGCCAGGACTCGCTGCGCCGGCACGTCGCCCTCAAGATCGCGCCGAAGTGGGCTGCCGGCGACCCGAACCGGCAACGACGTCTGCTGCAGGAAGCGCATGCGATGGCGCGGGTCGACCACCCGAACATCGTCGCCATCCACGACATCGTCGAAGTGGGCGACACGATCGCAATCGCGATGGACTGGGTCGACGGCCGGACGCTGCAGCAACTCGTGCGCGGCCTGCCGAAGCAGCACGGCAAGGACGACCTGCGCACAATCCGCGGCACCCTCGGCACGTCGGACAAGGTGCCGCCGTTCGAATCGACCGCGGTCCGCTACTTCGTGCGCGTGGTGCGCGACGTCGCACTGGCAGTCCAGGCAGTGCACGAAGCCCGCCTGCTCCACCTCGACATCAAGCCGTCGAACATCCTGATCCGCAGTGACGGTACGCCGCTGCTCGCCGACTTCGGCGTCGTGCGCGAGATCGACCTCCAGGCCACGCACACGAAGACGTTCGTCGGCACACCGGTCTACGCCGCGCCCGAGCAACTGCACCGCGCCGACTCGCTGTTCGGCCCGCACACCGACGTCTATTCGCTCGGCATCACCCTGTACGAGGCGGTGGCCCGCGAACAACCGCTGCAGAGCCTGGCCCTCACCGAGATCCTGCACGACGTGACCGGGGGCCGCATCCCATCGCTGGCGAACAAGGCTCCGGTGCCGGTCGACCTGGTCAACATCGTGCACAAGGCGATCGCGCCCGAGCCGCACCTGCGGTACGCGACCGCGGCCGAACTCGCCGAGGACCTGACTGCGTTCCTCGAGAATCGGCCGGTGCGGGCCCGCCCACTGGCCCGGCTGCAGCGGCTGCAGCGTTGGGCCCGCAACGAACCGTGGAAGGCGGCACTCGCCGGAACGCTGGCTCTCGTGCTGCCGATCCTGCTCGGACTCGGTACCTACCTTTGGGTGCAGATGCCGGCCCTCGTAGAGGCGGCCCGCCTCGACCGGCTGGCCAAGGCGAACCAGCTCAAGCAGGTGGCCTACCAGGCCTACATGGGTGGCCGTGGCTCGGATGGCTACGCCACGCGCAAGCTGCTCGAAGCGATCGAGGTCGACCCCAGCGCGTCGTCGCTCGCGTGCCTGCTGTCGATGATGCACGAGGAAGCCGATCCGGAGATCGAGGCGATGCTGCAGCGCCACGCGGCGGTGGTGGCCGGGTCGCGCGGCCTGCAGATGTTCGCCGCCAAGGCGCGCGTCCGCCGCTTCGCGTTCACGCCCGAGGAGATCGACGCCCTGCGCACCTCCAAGGACCCGACCGATCGCTACGTGCTCGCGCTCGACCGGTTGTTCGTCGCCGAGGACGCACGGTTCGAGGAGGCCTACGACGAGGCCTACGACTGCCTGGTGCAAGGGATCATGCTGACCGACAGCGATCCGCTGCTGCACGGCCTCGCCGCCTGGGCCGCACGGCGCGGCACCCGCGAGCGGGCCTACGAGGCCGAGGCCACCACCATCCGCCAGCGCTGGCCGGACGACCCGGTGACGCAGACGTGGTTGCCGCTCGCGACCGAACCGTTCCAGAAGAAGGACGATCCCAAGCCGACGGCCCTGGGCGACGAACTCGTCGCGCGGTTCCCGGGCCACCCCGCCGGCCACGAGATCCTGGCCGGCCGGCTCGTGCGCGGCGCGACGCCCGACTACGACGGCGCCATCGCCATCGTCGAACGGGCCAACGCCGCCGGCGTGGTGTCGGAGCACCTGACGGTTCTCCGCCTCGTCGCGACCGCCCTGCGCGACGGCAAGGCGGCGGCAGAGGTCGCACTCGAGCAGATCCCGGACTACGCGATGACGTTCAGCCGGCGGTTGAACCTCGTGCGGCTGGTCGATCCGGCCCGCGCGGCGAAGTTGTGCGACGACACGATGCGGCTGCACCCGCGGCCGCACGCCTTGACCGCGATCCTCGCCAACGCGGCTCGGGGGAACGACGCCGATCTGCTCGAGCGCAGCTGGCAGGTGTGGCGGCAGTCGTTCCCGGATCGGCGGCGCAACCACGACAGCCGGATCCGCTTCGTCTACCGGCCCAACGCGCCGAGCGAGGCGAAGCTCGCCTCGCTGCTCGCCGTCGCCGAACTGGCGGCGGAGATGACGTTGCCGCGCGCCAACCTCGGCTCGCACGGCGTCATCTTCCTGACTGCCTTGACCACGGCCCGGAACTGGACGCATGTGCTGCGTACCGCCGAACGAGTGATCGAACACGGTCCGCCGACCTCGTCGGCGCTGGCACACTCGTATGCCGGGATGGCGGCGTCCCGGCTCGGCCAACGCACGAAGGCGGCGGTTCACCTCGGCGCCGCCACGGTGACACGAGCCAACAGCAACTGGTACGCGAACGCGATGCTGGAAAAGGCCTGGCTGCAGGTCGATCCCGACGGGCTGGCGGACGCCCGCAATCCGGGACTCGCCAAGAACGCGCTGGCGGAGTTCGAGGATCTGACGGCCAACACGAACAACGGCGTGTCGCGCGGCCCGTGGTACTGGCTGGTCCGCGCCGAGACCGAGTTCGCCAATGGCGAGAAGAACGAAGCGATCACCTCCGCCAGGAAGGGCCTCAGCATGGGCCATCTGGACGGCCACGCGCCCGAGGACACCCACGATCGCCTCGGCGCCGCCCTGGACCGCTACCTGAAGTGAGCGCTCACGGAGCCGGCACGACCACGAGCCGCCCGGCACCACCTGCCCCTTCGCTGGCGACCACGAGCCGCCCGTCGGGCAGGAAGGTCAGGCCTTCGGGCTGCGGCAGCGCGGCTGCGTCGAGCCGGACCGCCCCGAGGAGGCGGCCCTCGAAGTCGACGCGCAACAACACCCGATCCGCCGCCGACAACAGCAGCATGTCGGCGGTGCCGGGCACGCAGGCGATGTCGCTGACCTCGAGTTCGAGCACGATCCGTTCCTTGCCCTTGTCGGTGGTCCTGGTCGGCAAGGCGATGCCGCGCGCTGCGGCCTGATCGACCAAACTGCGCCGGTTCCACGCCCCCACCGGTTCGGCGAGCGCGACCATCGCCACCGGATCGATCGCATAGATCGGGCGCAGCTCACGCTCGGACTTGCGGTCGCCGCCGACGATCTTCGGCATCGCCAGCAATCGCCGCCCCCCCGCGTCGTGGCACAGGGCCTCCCACTCCTTGTGGCCGCCGGGCAGGAACACCGACGCGGCCACGCGCAGGACCCCGTCGACGCGCTGCACGCGTGCGACCCAGCCGTCGCTGCGCAACACGTAGAACACGTCGCCGACCACCGCGAGAGCCTCGTAGTCACCGCGTTCGCCGAACACCTCGCGCGACGTCGGCTGCTTGCCCGCCGGATCGAAGGTGAATATCGCGCCGAGTTCGTCCTGCACACACGCGAGCCGGCCGTCCGGCCGCGCCGCGATCGCCGACACCTCGCGCAGTTCGCGCGGCAGCTCGCACACGCCGTCGCTCAAATCGTCCGAGGGCGCACTGCTGCAGGCCGCCAGCAGCAGGCCGAACGCGATCGCCCCTGGTTTCACGGTGCGATCTCCACCCGCCTCGCCGTCGCCAGGCATCGAACCGTCGCCAGCAGCAGCAGCAGGGTCGCCCAGGTGACGTTGCCCCACGCCAGCAGCAGGTTGCCGAGGTGTTTGCCCAACACGTCCTTGGCGGCTAGGCCGACCACCGCTGCGGCGAGGAACAGACCCAACGCGAGCAGGTCGCGGCGCCCGCGCAACAACCGTTCGACCACGAACGCCACCGGCAGCAGCCACACGCAGAAGTGCGACTTGCTGCTCTGCGGCGACAGCAACACCATGCCGCACACCACGACCCCGACTTCGCCGAGAGCGAGCGCCCGCTGCGTCGCCACCGGGTCCTTCGCCGCGCGGATCGCGCGGCCGGCGAGGTGCACACCCAGGGCGACCAGACCGAGCACGGCGAGCTGCAACGCGATCTGCAGCCCACGAAACAGCGTCGGCGACAGCTCGTACCACAGCACGTGGCCGGGCTGCCCGACGACGAACGACGGGTCGGCGACCGCCACCGGCTGGAACAACCGCAGCAGCGTTCCGCCGAGACTCTGGTTGAGGAAGCTGTGCGAGTTCCACGCCCCGGCGGCGCTGGCGGCGCCGCCGACCTGCAGCCCGCGCAGGTTGACGTCGTACCACGCCCGCCACCACGACCCGCCGTCGTCGCGCGGGAACACGAAGTCGGGCAGCACGGTCGCGCCGACGAACGTCGCCAGCAGCACCGCGACCGCGAGCCAGCGCATGCGTACGCCGAACAGGCCGAGGAACAACAACGGCGTCGCCTTGATCGCCCCGCCGATCGCTGCCCAGACCGCTGCCGTCGCGCGACCGCGCACCCAGGCTGCCGCGGTGAGTCCGACGAGGCCGAGGATCAACAGGTCGTGGCTCTGGTTGCTCAACACCGACGCGATGTGGCGCCCACCGAACACCGCGGTCGCGATCCAGAACGGCACGAGGCGCGGCGGGGCCAGCCCCGGCCGGTCGCCGGCCGCGTGCCGATGCAGCCAGCGCGCCAGCAGCAGGAGGATCACGAAGTTCACCGCGAACCACACCGGTGGCTGCCATTCCTTCGGCACCCACGCCATCGGCACGAACGGCACGGCCGCGAACGGCGGGTAGGTGAACGGCTTGGCGTCGGTGCCGCGGCGGTAGATCTCCTCGCCGGCGGCGAGGCGCTCGGCCCCCATCACGTAGACCGGCAGTTCGCGATCACCGGCCTTGTCGGCGCGGAACCCGAACCAGAAGGCACCGCCCACCAGGACGGCCAACAAGAGCGGCCACAGCCACGCCCGCTTCGGCATCGCCCCGTCTTACCGCAGCCGTCGAACTTCGCCAGCAGCGAACCTGCGCGCTGCAGCACCGTTCGGTATCCTCTGCGCCCTCCTTTGGCCAAGACCACGAAGACCTCCCGCCCGCAGCGCCTCGGCGTCTGGCTGTTCGGCGCCTACGGCGGCCTCGCCACGACCCTCGTCGTCGGCACCCGGGCGATCGCCCGCGGCCTCGCCGAGCCTCGCGGCCTCGCCACCGAACTGCCGGTCGCCAACGGCATTCCGTTCCAGGATCTCGGCGGGATCGTGTTCGGCGGCCACGAGATCCGCGACTCCGACTACACGTCGGCCGCGACCGAGATCCACGCCCGCACCGGCAGCTTGCCGCCCGAACTGCTGCGGCCGTTGCGCAAGGACCTCGCCGCCGCGAGTCGCAACGTGGTCGTCGGTGCGATGCCGAATCCAGGCCGCACGATCGCCAGCCTCGCCGACCGCGCCTTGCGGCACGAGAAGCTCGCCGTCGCGGCCGAACGCATCCGCGCCGACCTGCGTGCGTTCCGCACGGCGAACCGGCTCGACCGCGTCGTCTGCGTCAACCTGACCTCGACCGAGCCGGCCCTGCGGCCGAGTCCCGCGCACCGTTCGCTGGCCGCGTTCGAACGCGCGCTGCAGAAGAACGACGAACGCGCCGTGCGGCCGTCGGCGATCTACGCCTGGGCTGCGGCCAAGGAAGGCCATCCGTTCGTGCACTTCACGCCGAGCGGCTCGGCGCTGCTGCCGGCGATCCAGGAAGCGTTCGCGCAGAGCGGCACGCCGTTCATGGGGCGCGACGGCAAGACCGGCGAGACGCTGGTGAAGTCGGCGCTGGCGCCGATGTTCGCGCACCGCAACCTGCGCGTGCTGAGCTGGCAGGGCTACAACATCCTCGGCGACCGCGACGGCCGCGTGCTCTCCGACTCGGCGAACAAGAAGACCAAGGTCGCGACCAAGGACGCGCTGCTGCCGTCGATCCTCGGCTACCCGCTGCACACGCACGTCGGCATCGACTACGTGCCGTCGCTGCACGACCTGAAGACGGCGTGGGACTTCGTGCACTTCGAGGGCTTCCTCGGCTTCAAGATGGCGTTGCAGTTCACCTGGCAGGGCTGCGACGCGATCCTGGCCGCACCGCTCGTGCTCGACCTGGTGCGCTTCGCCGACCTGGCGCAGCGGCGCGGCGAGAGCGGGCCGATGCCGCACCTGGCGTGCTTCTTCAAGCAGCCGTTCGGCGTCGCCGAGCACGACCTGCACGTGCAGTGGCAGATGCTGGTCGCGTATCTCGAACGGGTGCGCGCCGGCCAGCGCGTGTAGTCCATGTGCGGCATCGTCGGCGCGCGGCACGACTGGCTGGTCGCCACCGGCCGCGACCCGGCAATGGCGATGCGCGACGCGGTCGCGGCCCTGGCGTGGCGCGGCCCCGACGGCCAGGGCGTCGTGCGCGCGGGCGACTGGTGGCTCGGCTGTGCGCGGCTGGCGATCGGTCCGGCCCGCAGCAAGCAGCCGGTGGTGCGGCGCGGCGGCCGCTTCGTCGGCGTGATGAACGGCGCGATCACCAACGCACGCGAGCTGTGGGCGCACTTCCTGCCCGGGGTCGAACGACGGGCCGAACTGCCGAACGATGCGTGGCTGCCGCTGCTCGCGGTCGAACGCGGCGAGGACCAGATCCTCGGGCGGCTGCGCGGGCACCATGCGTTCGCGGTCGTCGACACGCAGACCGGGCAGCTGATCACCGGCCGTGACTGGTACGGCGAGAAGCCGCTGTTGCAGGCCCTCGAGAACCTGAACGGCAGCCGGTGCCTGGTCGCGTTCGCGTCGTCGCCGACGGCGCTGCGGCTGGTCGGCGGCGCGCCGCCGTTCGTGCCCGGCAGACTCCCCGAGTGGTTCCGCTTCGGTTGGATGCGGCGGAAGGAACCTTGGCTCGCCGGGGCGACTCCGCAGGGGCTGGTCCAGCTTGGCTTCGCCCGCCGCATCAAGCCCGAGGTCGCCGACCTGCGCACGGCCCTGCTCGCCAGCGTCGCGCGCTGCAGCGACACACGCGTTCCGGTCGCCCTCTCGTTGTCGGGCGGCCTCGACAGCAGCTGCCTCGCCGTCGCGCTGCACGCGAACGGCAAGCGCGTCCCGGCCTACCAGCTGCGCGCCGCCGGCGCGCCCGCCACCGAACGCGAAGCTGCGCGCGCCATCGCCGCGAGAACCCGGCTCGACCTGCGCCCCGTCGACATCGACCAGCAAGCCCTCGCCGCATTGCCGTTCCTGACCGCGTGCGCCGGCCTGCCGCTCGGGGATCCGTCGATCCTGTTGGTGCATGCGTTGGCGCGCGCCGCCGCCGCCGACGGCATCCGCGTGCTGCTGTCCGGCGAAGGCGCCGACGAACTGTTCCTCGGCTACCGCCGCTACCGCGCCCTCGCGCGACTGCCGCACGCGACGTGGTTGCGGGCGCTCGCCCCGCGATGGTCGATGCGGTACGGCGCCCGAATGGTGCGGGCGATCACCGCGCCGGATCCCGCCACGGCGCTGCTGGCGGTGACGCCGCCCGCGTTCGGCAGCCATGTGCTGGCGCCCGATCTGGCGGCCCGCCGTTGCTGGCGCGACGAAGCCAGAAGCCCGGTGCGCCCCGGCCAGGACCCGGTGCTCGCCGCCCGTGACGCCGACCTCGACGGCTACCTCCGGTTCGACCTGCTGCCCAAAATCGACGTCGCCTGCATGGCCGCCGGCGTCGAAGCGCGCGCGCCGTTCCTCGAGGGTGACTGCCGATGGTTCGGCCAGGATCGGACAGCCCTCGGCAAGCGCCCCCTGCGCGAAGCGTTCGCGAACGACCTGCCGCCCGAAGTCCTGCGCCTGCCGAAGACCGGCTTCGCGCTGCCGCTCGATCGCTGGTTCCGGGGCGAACTTCCCTGGCTCGACCTGCTGCGTGAACCCACCACCTGCAACCGCCCGCACTTGCGACCGGGCGGCGTGGCGCGGGCGATCGACCTGCACCGTTCCGGCAAGGTCGATCTCGGCCACGCCCTCTACCTGCTGGTCGCGTACGAGACCTGGTTGCGCAGCCCGGCAGGAAACACGGACTCGGTACGGACCGGAGCCCACGACCACTCGTAGACTCCCCGCCCTTCGCATTCCCCTACCACACTTCCGAAGACCACGATCATGAAGAAGCTCCTGACCCTCGCCCTGACCCTCGCCCTCAGCTTCCCGGTGTTCGCCCAGCGCGGCCCGAAGCTCGAGCAGACCATCACCAATGGCGACGTGAAGATGTCGCTGAACTACACCTCGATCAGCTACGGCGAAGGCAAGACCGTCGCCGCCCTGCTGAGCAAGGACGGCGCCGAGATGCGCTCGATGATGAACGAGCGCGCCGGCAACCGCCCGCCGGCCACGTTCACGACCTCGGTCGACGTCAAGGTCAACGACGTCACGCTGCCGGCCGGCGAGCACAAGGTCTACTTCACGATCGGTGACGACCTCGCCGTCAACATGAACTTCAAGTCGGGCGACAAGGTCCAGACCGTCAAGCTCGACCTGAAGACCGAAGAAGGCCACGAGTCGAAGCAGCTGCTGATGTGCCTCTACGCCGGTGACAACGGCGGCGCGGGCGCCTACCTCGCGTTCGGCAAGATGTCGGGCATGGTCAACTTCGTCCCGGCCGGCAAGGGCGAACCGGCGAAGACCGGCAAGTGAACCGACTCCGCCGGGTCAC
>JAEUHV010000424.1 GCA_016794485.1 Planctomycetota bacterium | reverse complement strand
GTTCGTGCGCCTCGGTGTCGTGGCCTCCGACGGGGACTGGGAACGAGGCTCGGATCCCTGCGCGTGACGTTGAGTCAACGTCGTCGAATCTGCTCCGCCTGCGTGCCGGCTTCGAGCATTCCAACCTCCGTCCGGTCTGGATCGGCTACTGGCGAAGCGGACGTGATGAGCGGTCGACCGATGTATGCACGTGCATACAGATCCTGCAACTGGCGTCGATTCGCAGCCACTTACGTCCACTCTCGTCCACGGCTTGCAAAGCGCCCGAAACCTGCTAACCTTCCTAACCACGGCTCGTTCAAGGTCCTGCGTCGGATTTCCAGAGAGCTTTGCCATCGTGAATGTCGAGAGTTCGAATCTCATCACCCGCTCCAGTCTTCGCTTCGGCGGAGGATGGAGCGGCCCCCGTCCCGACGAAAGCTGTTCCTGAACCTCCCGGCTGCTGCGGACGCCCTTCGGCGACTGCGCGCCGCCTCGCCTGCCAGGCGTCGAACGGAACGGGGCCGCCTGCTGCTTCAGCCGACAATCGCGTATGGCCGAAGTCCAGGGCATGGAAGGTCGGCTCCCAGGAACCGTCGTCGGCATCGTCGCCGTCGTTGCGCGCATCGTCGGTGGGTTGCTGCTCATGGCCGCGCTGCACGGCCAATGCGGGTGGCGCCCGCAGTCCACCGGTGACGCTCCGGGCGCGAGCTACGCCGTGCGCGCGCTGACGACCTGGGATCCGGACGGCTCTGGCCCTCAGCCGCTGCGGTGGCTCGTGGGGGGCGACTTCGAGGAGATCGGCGGCGTGCTGGCGCGAGGGCTCGCGGCCTACGACCCGCAGAGCCGGACGTTCACCGCGATGGACGACCTGTCGGGCTGGCGGGTGCACAGCGTGGGTGTGTTCGCGCATCTGCCGAACGGCGGCCTCGCCATCGGTGGAACGTTCCGGCTGGGCCTCGCCGGTCGCTGGGCCACGGTGTTGCTGTGGGACGGCACCCAGTGGTCGGCGCCGCCGGTGACGCCCGACGGCACCGTGCGCGCGTTCACCGTCGCCGCGAACGGCGACCTCGTCGTCGGTGGTTCGTTCCTGACCGTGGGATTGCTGGTCTCGCCAGGCCTCGCGCGCTGGAACGGCGTGCTGTGGTCGCCGATGTCCAACGGGTTGACGTGGCCGGCTGCGGTCTACGCGCTGGCGACGCTGCCCAACGGCGACATCGCCATCGGCGGTTCGTTCCACGTGCCGGGGCCGGTGATCTGCTACAGCCTCGCGCGGTGGAACGGCACGGCGTGGGTCGGCATGCAGGCGGGGGCCAACGGCATCGTGCATTCGTTGCTGACGCTGCCGAACGGCGACCTGCTCGCCGGCGGCGAGTTCACGATCGTCGCCGGGGTGCCGTGCAATCGGGTCGCACGCTGGAACGGCACGACGTGGTCGCCGTTCGGTTCGGGAATCACCGGCAATGCTCCGTACTACTCGGCCGTCGAGGCGATGGCGTTGGACGCCAACGGCGACCTCCTGGTGAGCGGCCGCTTCCGCTACGCGGGTGGCGTGGCCGCGCGCCACGTCGCGAAGTGGAACGGCACCGCCTGGTCCGCGTTCGCCGGCATGACCACGTGGGTCGGCGGCAACTCCGACAGCGCGACCTTGGCGACGATCGCCGTGCTTCCCAGCGGTGGCTTCGTCGTCGGTGGTTGGGTCGATGAGGTGAACGGCGACAAAGTGCGCCACATCGCCGAATGGAACGGCTCCGAATGGCGGCCGGTCGGGCCCGGCACCAACGGTTCGGTGTTCGTGTTCGAGCGGGCGCAGAACGGCGACGTGCTCGCGGGCGGCATGTTCTCGCAGATCGACACGACGGCCGCGGCGCGCATCGCGCGGCGTGTGGGCGGCGTCTGGCAGCCGCTCGGGGCCGGAGTGCGCGGCGGCAGTCCGAGCCTGGGCAGCGCCACCGTGCTGTGCATCGCCGAGCTCGCCAACGGCGATGTCGTCGCGGGCGGCAACTTCACGTTCGCCGGCGCGATCGCCGCCAACCACATCGCCCGTTGGAACGGATCGACGTGGGCGCCGCTCGGCTCGGGTCTGTCGTCTCCGCCGCGCGCGCTCGCGGTGCTGCCGAACGGCGACATCGTCGCGGGCGGTGGCTTCACCAGTGCCGGGGGTGTGCCGTGCAGCAACATCGCGCGGTGGGACGGTGCGGTGTGGAGTCCGCTCGGGGCGGGCGTCGGCGGCGGCTTGTTCCCGTCGGTCGCCAGCCTGCTCGTGCGCGCGAACGGCCGGCTCGCGGTCGGCGGTGCCTTCACGACGGCAGGTGGGGTTCCTGCCGCGAACGTTGCGGAATGGGATGGCGCCAGCTGGTGGCCGCTCGGGGTTGGAGTGGCGAGTTGGGGGAATGGCGTCTACGAACTCGGCGAGGACCTTCAGGGCAACTTGCTGGCCGTGGGCGAGGTCGACGCGACGGCGCCGCAATGGCTGCCGGCGGGAGTCCTTCGCTTCGACGGTGTCAGCTGGACCGAGGTCGGCAACACGCGCGGCGGGCGCGGGACCGCGCTGGCCGTCTTGCCGGACGGTGACCTCGTCGTCGCCACCGAATCCTACCTCGCCTGGGAGTTCCGGCCGGCGGTCCGGAAGCTGGATCGCACGGGTTGGCAGGTGCTCGGCCATCTGTCGGGCGGGTACGCCAGTGCCACCGACCTGCTCGTCGAGCCCGACGGCAGTGTCCTGATCGCCGGCATGTTCCAGGTGTTCGACCAGACCCATGCATCGATGGGCATGGCGCGGCTCGTTCCCACGTGCCCGGCGACCGTGGCCGACCGTGGCGGTGGTTGCGCGGGGAGTGCCGGCCCGAACGTGCTGACGGCACTCTCGCTGCCGTGGCTCGGAACGGCGTGCCGCGCGCAGGCGGACGGAATGCCGGCGAACACCGCCGTGGTGCGCGTGCTCGGCGCGGCCGCGGCTTCGGTGCCGCTCGCGAGCCTGCTGCCGCAAGGGGTGCCCGGCTGCACCTTGGCGACCGTGCCGACCGACTACGACCTGCACTTCGCCGCGGCCGGCAGTGTCGTCGTGTCGCTTGCGGTGCCCACGACCCCGTCGCTCGCCGGCGTTTCGCTGCGCGAACAAGTGCTCGCGTTCGAACTCGACACGGCGGGCGCGATCCAGGCCGTCACGGCGAGCAACGTGCTGGAGCTCACGATCGGCGCGCTTTGAGTCCGCGCGCCGCGCGGGTCACTTCGCGACCGAGCTGCGCTGGCGCATCTCGTTCGTCGCGATGTCGAACACGATCTCGGTCAGCAGCAGCAGGCCACCGACGCCGAGCGGCACGAGGCAGCCGAACAGGAAGCCGCTGAACGTGAAGCCCATGGAGAACAGCGTGCTCAGGGCCTGCAGCCCGAACGCCACCATCCCCAAGCCCATCAGCTTGGTCACGCACCAGAACAACATCGAGAAGAACGGAAACCAGTTTTGCATCGCAGCCACCTCCGGCCCGCGACCATACGCAGGGCCGAGCGCGCATGCACGCACGGTTCTCAGTCCGTCGGTACGAGCCGCCACGCAACGGTCTCGCCAGCCCGCATCGGCACCAGCCGTTCGCTGCCGAACGCGAAGTCGGCCGGCACCGGCGTGGCGACGCGTTCGAGCGTGATGGTCTCGCGGTTGCGCGGCAGCCGGTAGAAGTCCGGGCCACGTTCGCTGGCGAACGCCTGCAGCCGATCGAGTCGGCCGGCCTGCTCGAACGCCTCCGCGTACAGCTCGATGCCGGCGTGCGAGGTGTAGACGCCGGCGCAACCACAGGTCGTCTCCTTCGCCGAGCGGGCGTGCGGTGCGCTGTCGGTGCCGAGGAAGAAGCGCGGGTCGTCGCTCGTCGCCGCGGCCACGAGCGCCTGGCGATGCCGTTCGCGTTTCAGCACCGGCAGGCAGTACGCGTGCGGCCGGATGCCGCCGGTGAAGATCGCGTTGCGGTTCCACAGCAGGTGGTGCGCGGTGATCGTGGCAGCGAGGTTGCGGTCGGCGGCGCGCACGAAGTCGACGGCGTCGGCGGTGGTGACGTGCTCGAGCACCATGCGCAGGCCCGGGAAGTCGCGCCGCAGCGGGGCGAGGTGGCGGTCGAGGAACACGCGCTCGCGGTCGAACACGTCCACGTTCGGATCGGTGACTTCGCCGTGCAGCAGCAGCGGCAGATCGTGCTTCTGCATCGCCTCCAGGGCCGGCCGCGCGTGCGCGAGGTCGGTGACGCCGTTCTCGGAATTGGTGGTCGCCCCGGCGGGATAGAACTTCACCGCGTGCACGAAGCCGCTCGCCTTCGCTGCGGCGATCTCGCCCGGCTCGGTGCGGTCCGTGAGGTAGAGCGTCAGCAGCGGCTCGAAGCGCGCGCCCTTCGGCAGCGCGGCCAGGATGCGGTCGCGGTAGGCGGCGGCGGCGGCGACCGTCGTCACCGGCGGTTTGAGGTTCGGCATCACGACCGCGCGACCGAACCGTGCGGCGGTGTGGGGCAGCACGGCGGCCAGGGCGGCGCCGTCGCGCAGGTGCAGGTGCCAGTCGTCGGGACGCAGCAGCGAGAGCTTCATCGGGGCCGGGCACCATACGGGGCCCGGGCCATGCACGCCGCAAGCGATCGGTCAGTTGGCCGCGCCGGGCGTCGGCAGCGGCGCGAGCGCCCAGTCGGTGGCGGCGTTGTTGGTGTCGATCCCGTTGGGCACGCGCACCAGCGATTGGGTCGCCGTCGAACTGTCGGCGCCGGTGAACGGAGCGCCCTCGACCAGATCGATCGTCGTGGAGAAGCCCGTCAGAACCGCTGCGCCGATCGATCCTTCGTAGGACAAGGCGTCGAGAACGACCCCCGTTGCCGTGTCGACCAACACCACGCCGTCGGGCGAACCGTTCTGGATGAAGTCGCCCAGGACGTTGATGCTCGGTACCGATCCAGGGAGAGACTGGGTGATGGTTCCATTGCCGATCACGAGGTACGCGTTCGGTGCAAGGCTCGCCGCTGCGGTCGCGAGAGCAAAGCTCGCGTACTGTTGCGAGTTCGCGCCGTTGACCAATCGGACCTCGATGTTCGCGAGCGAGGCGGGGCCAGGGCCGGCATTGAAGATCTCGATGAAGCTCGCGTTGTCGACGTTGGGCTGGTCGTAGTCGATCTCGTTGATCACCAGCCGTGGCGGGGGTGGTGCGACGACTGCAGCGATGTCGTTGTTCGCCCAGGCCGCATCGTTCGTCACGAAGTCGATGTCGATCGTTTGCACGTCGAAGGCGAAGCCCGCGGCGGTCGGCACGTTCGGGATCGGCAGCGTCCAGGAGGTGATGCCGGAGGCATCGAGAACCGTGACGTGGTCGGCGAGCAGGCCCAGGGGGTCGATCCGGACGAGTCCACTGACCGAGAACCCCGGAATCGGGATGGCCACCGCCTGGGGGGTGGGCAGGGACAGCACGAACAGGTTGATGCGGCCCGCCGCGGCCGGGTTGTGGGTCATCTTGAACACCGCGCTCTGGCCTGCGACCGGCGGGGTCGGCATCGACATGATCCGTCCGATCTGGCCGGTCAGCGCGGTCGCGAGGAAGCAGACACACGCGACGGGGACGATGGGGAGGCTGGGCACCGAGGCGGTTCTATTGGTCATGGCAACCGATCCAGCGTGGGCCCGGCCGGCAATCCCAGGTGGATTCCCGGCATTCCGGTGGCCCCATTGCCGCGGTCCTTTGCATGCACGGGGACGGCCCCGGCGGTAGCCTGGAACGCGCCATGCCTCGCTCCGCCGCATCGTCGCTGGTTCTGTGGTTCGCCCTCTGCCTGGTCGCCGCGTGCAGCGGCGGCGGTGGCGGCGGAACGGCGACGCCGTCGGCGGCGACGCCCGGCTCGGTCGCGGTCGTGCTCGACACGGCGGCCGGGGCCGACGTGCTGGTGCAGGCGCAGGTCGCCGCGGTCGTGTTCGGCCGCGCCGACGGCACCTACACGACCAACGTGCTGCCGGCCCCGGCCCTGGTCACGTTCGTCGATCCCAGTGGGGAAGCGTCGGGCCTGCGGTTGCCGAGCGTCCCCGGCGGCGACTACGCGTCGCTTCGTTTCGTGCTGGTGCCGGGTAGCTGCGCCGCGTTCGGATACGACGGCTCCGTGACGCCCCTGCAGACGCCGCTGGCAGTCGAGGTGCCGATCGCCGATGGCTTCACCCACGACGCGCGCAGCGCCGCGTGGCTCGCGATCGGCCACGACGAGACGTTTGCGCCGGCTTCGACCGGCGTCGGCCTGCCGTGGTCGCCCAACCTGAGCGCACGCGTCGACGGCACCGACCAGCAGCTGCTCGAAGTGCGGCTCCTGGTCGTGCAAGGCGACGCCGTGACCGGTGGCCTCGAGGCCGCCGACGGCGCGCCGCTGCAGGTCGAGTTCGCGCCGGCGTGTTCGTTCGCGATCGAGGGCGTCGCCGATGGGGCCGAGCGCACCGCATTCGTGGCCGCCTGCGACCGCGACAGCGAACTGCGCCTGTCGGGCGAACTGCGCCGCGACGGCACGTTCCGCGCCGCGCGCGCGCGCGTGGCCCGCATCGGCGACGGCCCGCGCCTGCTCGGTCGCATCCTCGAACTGCGGCCGGCGACGACCAGCTTCGTCCTGCGCGTGCAGGCGGAAGTGCGACGCGGCGAACGGCGCCTCCTGGCGGCGCCGCTCGACGTGCTGGTGCTCGCTGGCAATGCGCGCATCCACCGCCCGAACCACGCGCCGCTCGCGTTCGGCGACCTGGCCGTCGGCGACCTCGCCAAGGTCAAGGTGCGCAGCCGCGCGCCGGGAACGAATGGCCTCACCGAACTCACCGCCGCCGAGATCGAAGTGCCGACCGCCGGTGGCGAACCGTGTGCGCCGCAGTGGCAGGGCATGGTGCAGTCGGTGGACCCGATCGCGCGCACGATCGTGGTCGAGCCGCGCAACGGCGATCCGATCGTGGTCGGCGGTGTCGCGGTGCCGCTGGCGACGGTGTTCGTCGCCCCGGGCACGCCGATCGAACGGCGCGAACGCCGAGGCGGGGGACGCATCGCGATCGGACTCGCCGACATCGAGAGCGGCAGCGACCGCATCTGGTGGCGCGGCGTCGTGAGCGGCCCGGCCCGCGTCGATGCGAGCTCGGTGCGCGTGCGCGCCGACTGATCCACTCCCCGGTTCCCAACCATGCCCTGCATCCTCCGTGTCGCCGTGTCGGTCGGCCTGCTCGCTTTCGGCCTCTCCGCCCAGGGGGCCCAGTTCGTGGTGCGCACGCCGCCCGCACTGGCGCCGCTCTACTTGTTCGATGCCAAGGCCGCGGACCTCGACGGCGACGGCGACCTCGATCTCTGCGGTCCCAGCATCCAGCTGTTCGTGCCGCGGCACGTGCTGCTGCGCAACGACGGCGCCGAACGCTTCACCGACGTCTCGGCGAACCTGCCGCCGGCGAGCCAGTCGTCGCAGACGATGCTGCCGTTCGACATGGACCTCGACGGCGATCTCGACCTGTTCGTGTCGCCAGGACGTCTGTGGCGCAACCAGGGCAACCTGACGTTCGTCGACGCTTCGGCCAACCTGCCCGCGGGCGTCGCGACGAGCCTCGGCGTCGAGGCGGTGGACTTCGACGGCGACGGGGACCTCGACCTCGCGATGGTCGGGCTGCCGTTGTTCGGCTACAGCCGCATCCTGGTGAACCAAGGCAACGGCGTCTTCGCCGTGAGCCCCGGCACCGTGCCAACCCCGGGCTTCGGCCTCACGACCGCCGACTTCGACCAGGACGGCGACGCAGACATCGCCGTCGCCGGCACCAGCGTCCTCAAGCTGTTGCGCAACGACGGCAGCTGGGTGTTCACGGACGTCACGCCGCAATGGATGCCCGGGGTCGCCCCGTTCCAGTGCACGGGTGTCACCGCCGCCGACTTCGACGGCGACGGTGTCCCGGACCTGTGGACCTCGGCTGCGAGCGGCTCGCAGCTGTGGCGCTTCGCCAGCGGCGCGTTCGCCGTCGCGAGCTCGCTGCCGTCCTGCGTTCAGGGGCATTCGTTCGTGGTCGCCGATGTCGACGAGGACGACGATCTCGACCTCGTCAGCAGCAACCTGTTGGGCCCCGCAGTGCAACTCGCGGTGAACGACGGCACCGGCAACTTCGCGCTGGCGCCGTCGCGGCTGTCGATCGCGAACGTGGGTTCGTCGAGGCTCACTGGTGGCGACTTCGATGGCGATGGCGATGTCGACTTCGTCGTCGCCGATTCGGCGGGGCCGAGCCGGCTGGTGCTCAATCGCCATCGCGACCTGGTACCGGGGCAACCGGTGGTCGGGCAAACCTGGAACGTGCAGATGGCGAGCGAGCCGGGCTACGCGACCTTGCACCACACCGCGCGCCTGGCCATCGCGGTGGCGGCCTTGCCGTCGCCGGCGACGATCCCCGGCGTCGGCGATCTGTGGCTCGATCTGTCGCTCGGCTACGTGTTCTTCGAGAACGTCGTGTTCGCGGGCTCGGGCCAGTGCACGTTCCCATTCGTGGTGCCGCCGTCGCCGTCGCTGGTCGGCTTGCCTCTGTACCTGCAGGGCCTGCTCGAGCAGTACCGCGCCCCGACACGCTTGACGGCGCACTTCCGCGTCGTCGTGCAGTAGCCGGCGTTCAGCGGGGGGCCTGGGCTGCCTGGCGCCAGCGCGCGGCCGCGGCCGCGTCGTTCAGCTTGTCGGCGGCATCGGCAATGACCCGCGCCGTGTTGCGGCCGATCGGGCCCCCGTCGGCAGGCCACATCGCGACGCACTTCGCGTGCAGGGCCGGACCCTGCTGTAGCACCTGCGCGAACTCACCCGCCCGGAACCGCATCGCCAGCAGCCCGTCGCTGCACGTCAGCCGGCTCTTGCCGTCGAGGTCGGTGCACTGCTCGAGCCTGGCCTCCAGTTCGGCGATCAACTCGGGTGCGCTCGTCACGCCGTTCGCGTGCCGCGTGACCAGGGCGAGGTTGTAGAGCGCCATCACCGTCTGCGGGTGCAGGCGGCCGAAGGTCGCTTCGCGGATGCGGAAGCAGCGGTCGTAGAACGGCAGGGCTTCCTTGGGCGACCCCGCCCCGCACAACGCGGTGCCGAGGTTGCCGGCGGCGGTCGCGACGCGCGACGACTCGGGGCCGTCGAGGCTCTCGCGGATCGCCAACGATTCGCGCAGCAGCACGATCGCGCGCTGGCGCAGTTCCGCCTTTTCCTGCCAGTCGGCGCGGTCGAGCAGCAGCGAGGCGTGGTTGTTGATGGCCATCGCGTAGTCGCGACTCTGGCTGCCGTGCAGCGTGCGCGAACGTTCGACCACTTCCACGTACATCGCCTCCGCTTCGTCCCACTTCGCGGCGGCACCGTCGCGCAGCGCCGCGTCGTGCAGCAGGTTCGCGAGTTCGGAGAACGTGTCGACCACCAGCGGCGCGTCCACGCCGCGTTCGGCGGTGCGGACGGCGAGCACTTCGCGCAACACAGGCTCGGCCTCGGCGAATCGTCCGACGTTGCGCAGGGCTTGGGCCAGCAGTGCCCTCGCCGCCAGCGTGTGGCGACCGCGTGGACCTTCGACGGCGGTGGCCTGCGCGACGGCCGCCTGCGCGAGCCCGAGCGCTTCTTCGTACTTGCCGACGGTCATCGTGAGCCGCACCTCTTCGTTCGTGGTGCCCAGCGTGTCTTCGTCGGCCGGACCGAAGGCCGCCTTCTGGCTCGCCAGCGTCGCTGCAAGTCGCCGGCGTCCCGCTTCGATCTGGTCCTCGTGGATCTCGACCGACGCCAGCTTGGACTGCGTCTGCAGGGTCTCGCGCGCCAGCGGGCCCAGCACCTGGGTGCGGACCTCGAGGGCGCGTTCGAAGCACTCCCGAGCCACCTTGGTGCGTCCGAGCGCCACGTTGGCCAGGCCGAGCACGTGGTGCAGCGTGCCCGCGGTGCGCGACGGACTCGCGAACGCCGCCTTCACGTTGTGCATCGCCTGGTCGAACACTTCCTCGGCGGTCACCTTGCGGCCCTTGGCTTCCTCCGGCGTCACGGCCAGCAGCATCTTGCGCACCAGGAACTCGTTCAGCCCGTCGGTCTCGGCCTGCGCGGCGCGCACTTCGGCGAGGGCGCGCTGCTGCACGCTGACCGTGCTGACGAGGCCGGCGAACACCAGCCACGCGGCCGTGGCCGCGACGGCGTGGCGACGGTGCCACGACCACAGCTTCTCGGCGAGGCCGGGCGCGCGCGCGCGCACCGGATGGCCGCGCAACAGCGCATCGAGATCGTCCGCCAGGGCGTTGGCGGTCCTGTAGCGGCGCCGCGGGTCCTTGGCGAGGCACGTCGCGACCACGGCCACGAGGTCGCGCGTCGCGTCGGGCCGCTGCCCTCGCAGCGCCGGCGGTTCGTCGGCGAGGATCGCCCGGTAGAGCTGCTCCAGCGTCGGGGCATCGAACGGCCGCCGTCGCGTCAACGCCTCGTAGAGCGTGACCCCGAGCGCCCAGATGTCGCCGTGTACGTCGCCGGGGCTGCCGCCGCGCAGCCGTTCCGGCGGCAAGTAGTGGGGCGTGCCGAACACGTCGCCGGTGCGGGTCAGGCCGGTGCCGCTGCCGTCCCTGGTACCGGCGAGCCCGAAGTCGAGCAGCACGGGCTGGCCGCGTTCGTCGACCATGATGTTCGCCGGTTTCAGGTCGCGGTGCACCACGCCTGCTTCGTGCGCGTGGTGCAGCGAACGCGCCAACGCGGCGAACAAGGCCAGCACCGTGGCGAGCGGGCGCGGGCCGAGGCCTTGCGCGCGTTCGCGTGCGAGCTGCTGCGCCAAGGTCTCGCCGGCGACGTATTTCATCGCCAGGAACAGGTGGTCGCCGTCGCGCCCGACCTCGAAGATCGGGCAGATGCCGCTGTCGTCGAGCCGTGCCGCCGTCGTCGCTTCGCGCTGCAGCCGCAGTTCCTCGGTCGGGCTGGCGAACTCGCGCTGCAGGACCT
>JAEUHV010000538.1 GCA_016794485.1 Planctomycetota bacterium | reverse complement strand
TGCGGCCGCTCGGGCCGGTGACGCGCACGCTGCGCCGGCTCGCCCGCCGTCCGGCGCGCGCGCTGGCGACCGTCGCCACGGTCGCCGCCGTCGCCATCGCCGTCGCCGCTGCCCCGGCCTGGGCTGGACTGTCGGAGCGCGAACGCCAGGACGAACTGGCCCGCCGCCGCGCCTCGCTGGCGGCCGACCTGTGCATCGAAGGGCGCGCCGACGAACGCGCGCTGGTGCCACTCGACGAACAACGCACGGTGCTCGCCGAGCTCGATGCCCTGCTCGAACTCGACGGCGCGGACTTGCCGCTGAGGTTGCTGCGCGCGACGACGTGGGCCGACCTCGGCGAACGCGACCGGGCGCGCGACGACCTCGACGCGATCGCCGCCGGCACCGACAGTGCCTTCCTGCGGGCGATCGCCGCCCACCACCGCGCCGGCCACGCCGGCGAACCCGACCTTTTGCAGTTGCCCGCACCGACCACCGCGCCGGAGTGCTTCGTCGCCGGCTTCCACGCGCTGCGCGCACGCGACTGTGCGCGCGCCGACGCGTTGCTGACCAAGGCCGAAGCCTGGCTGCCGGCGCGCGACCTGCGCCTGCTGGCGATCCTCGGCAAGCAACCGCCCGAACCCGACCGCGCCTTCGCCGAAGCGAAGGAGCTCGAAGGCACCTACGGCCGCCCGACCGCACGCACGCGCCACGTGCTCGCCGCGGCGATGCTGCAGAAGAAGCAGTGGGCGGCGGCGATCCCGTTCGCCGAGGACGCCCTGCGGCTGCGGCCGGACCGGCACGGGCCGTGGACCAACCTCGGCCTCGCCCACCTGCGCCTCGGCCACCTCGACGACGCCCTGCGCTGCTACGAACGGGCGGTCGCGCTGCGGCCGCACTTCGCCAACAGCCTGTCCGGCCTCGCGCAGACGCTGCGCGCCCTGGGCCGGCTCGACGAAGCCCGCGCCGCCGCGGCCCGCATCGCCGACGTGGCGTGGCGGGAACACGAACTCGGCAACCTCGAACTGGCGGTGGCGATCGACGCCCTGACGCGCGACGACCGCGTCGCACTGCAAGCGGCGGCCACGGCCGCCCTCGCCCACTTCGCCGCTGCGGCCGAGGTCGCCGGCCCGAACCCGCGCGCGGCGAGCCTCGCCTCGGCGCGCGCCGTCGCCGAAGCCTTGCGCACCGGCAAGCAGGAAGCGGCGCTGGCGCCGTTCCTGAAGCAGTTGCGCGGCGAACCGCGCAATGCCCGCCAGATCGCCAATCTCGCCGAACTGCTCGGCCAGGGCCGACCCGACGCCGCGACGCTCGGCTTGTTGCGCCTCTGGCTGCTCGACCTCGCCATCGACTTCGCTCCCGACGATCCCGCCCTGCAGGCGCAACGACAGCGGTTGCTCGACTCGCTGTCGCGACCGCGCTGACTGGACTTCCCATGCACGCCAACGTGTTCGCTTCCCTCTCGTTCGTGCTGCTGGCGTCCGCCGCCCTGGCCCAGGCCAGCAGCGGCCCGGTGCTGGCGTTGCCGCACGGCTTCTCGGTCGATCCGGCGACCGCGCTGCCCGGCGCCACTTCGAGCAGCCTCGAGTTCTCCGACACCGGCATCGACGCCATCCTGCCGCCGGCGCTGCCGCCCGGCGTGCCCGACTTCGGCGCGTTCCTCGCCGGCGTGCCGGTCGACCTCGACGCGCTGTCGCTCGGGCTCGACTGGGTCGTCGGCAACGCGATCGGCGAAGCGGTCGTCGGCGCCGGCCAATGGGCCGCGATCACGTTCTCGGTTTCGCGCGCGACCACGGGCGCGCCGGGCAGCCTGCTCGCCAGTGCGGCGCTCGAACCGGATGGCGCCGCCGCCGACGTGTTCGGCTATGTGCTGCCCGGCAGCGACCTGCCGCCGGTGTTCGTCGGCATCCCGTTCCGTGCCCAGGACTCGCGCGAGACCTCGACCTACGTCGGCGGACTGCCGGGCAACCTGGACGCGCACGATCTGTACATCGCCCTGCTCTACCAGGAGAACCCGCCGCTCGCGGCGCTGCTGCCGCCACCGACGATCTTCTTCTCGGTGAGCGCCGCGTCGGCGCCGTCGATCCCGATGGCGTGGACCGCGGTGCCCGCGCTGCGCAGCGGCGCCACGGTGTTCAGCAGTACGTGGCTGCCGGCGACTTCGACGTGGTCGACGCCCGGGGTCGCGTTCGCGCCGGCGACGTTCGGCATCCTGCCGAGCGAGGACCTCGACGCGCTGGCGCTCGACCTGGCGCACGGCCTCGTGCTGTTCTCGACCGACCGGGCGCTGCCGCCGCCGACCGGCCCGCGCGACCCGATCCTGTTCTCGGTGCTCGGCAGCGGCATCCACTGGATCTACCGCCTGCCCGGCGTCGGCACGCCGATCAGCGCCGAAGTCGGCCTCGGGCTCGGCGTCGACGACATCGACGGCATCTGTTCGCTCGACCCGGGCAGCCCGGCCCAACCGAGCCAGATCCGCCTGCCGTTCCTGCTCGGCACGCCGGAGCCGCCGCTACCGACGACGATCCCGACGGAACTGCAGGCCAGCGTGTGGCGCCGCTTCGACCCGAACCTGAACCAGGAGTTCGCGGAGACGTGGATGACCGGCTGGCCCCCGCCCGGCGCGCCGCAGCCGAGCCTGGCGATCGTCGCCGGCTCCGTGAACGGCGCGCTCGGTCCGTACACCGTGCTCGGCGTGTTCGTGCGGCCGCAGCCGGGCAATCCGTTCCAGGGCCATCCCGAACACTTTCGCATCGCGATCCCGCCGGCCCTCAGCCTGACGGGATTGCCGCTGCACTTCCTGTGGGGTGCCTTGTCGCCGGCCACGTTCAACCTCAGCCATCCGATCGGCATCCTGCTGTGAACGACGACCCGCGCGAGCGCCGCCACGGACGCTGGCTGCTGGTGGTCTACCTCGCGCTGGTCTACGGCGGCCTGTTCGGTGGCTGCTGCTACGTCGGCTGGCGCATTGCGCAGTACTGACCACCGCGGCTTCGGCTACGACACCCAACGCACGGCTGCGATCGGCGGCAGGTTGGCCGCCAGTTCCTGCCACTGCTCGCCGCCTTCCCGACCGAGCCACAACCGACCCGACGTGGAGCCCATCGCCAGCGTGGCACCGTCGCTGGCGACGTCGAGACCATGCCGCCACACCAGGTCGTACGCGTGCTGCTGCGGCAGCCCCGAGCGCAATTCGGTGAAGGTGCGGCCGCCGTCGCCGGTGCGCAACACCACGAGTGCGCCATCGACCGGCACCCGGCACTCGTCCTTCTCGGCCGGCACGAACCACGCGACGTCGCGGTCGTGCGGATGCGCCGCACACGCAAAACCGAACCGGCTCACCGCCTTCGCCTTCACTTCGCGCCAGGGCTTGTCGCCGTCGCGCACGAAGATGCCGTTGTGGTGCTGGCACCACACGCGGTCGGGCGCCCCTCGACACGCAGCAAGGCGATGCGGGTCCTGCACGTCCACGTCGAACGCCTGGGCCTTGGGCATGTAGGCGGCGCGCAGGCCGAGCGCCTCGTTGCGCCAGTTCTTGCCGCCGTCGCGCGTCACGTGCACGCCGCCGCACGAGATGCCGAGCGTCACGTGCTGCGGGTCGCGCGGATCGACCAGGATGCTGTGGATGCCGGGCGTGTCGTAGCCGCCGCCGGACCACTTGCTGCGGTTCGGATCGCGCCACAACGGAGCGTTGAACGTCCACGACGCACCGGCATCGGCGGAATGGAACAGGCCGCCCGGGATCGTGCCGCACCACAACCCACCCGGCGTGCGCGGGTCGAGTTCGAGGGACCAGACGAGGCGCAGCGAACGCGGCCACGGCCGCCCACCGCCTTCGCGTTCGACCTTGCCCTTCGGCAACTGTGGATACACCGGGGCCGGCAGTTCGCGCCAACGCGTGCCGTTCCGGCGGTGCAGCTTCACGCCGAAGTGGCCGTGGTCGAGGGCGGCGTACAACGACCCGTCGCGTGGATCGAAGCACCCCATCGACACCGGCACGCCGCGGAACTCGGGCTCGGACAGCGACCATGCGCCGCGACGCTCGGTCAGCACGAACAGGCCCTTGCGGGTCGCGATCAGCAGTTGGCGTGGCATGCGTTCATCCTCCAGAGAGTGCCTGCAGCACGTCGACACGGGCCTCTGCGGGCACTCGCTGTGCGAGCCGCGCGCGGTCGTGCACCACGACGCCATCGACGAACACGGTCAGGTGCGTGCGCAAGGCCCCGGCGTCGTCGAGCACGTAGCCGCGCACGGTCGGTTGGTGCGCGAACGCGGCCTCGAGCACCTGGCGCAGCGTGCCGCCGTCGACGTCGACCGGCGGACACGCGACGTGCCGCTGCAACACCGACGGAAAGGTCACCCGCACCATGCGCGAAGTGTGGTCGCGGCAGCGGCAAGGCTCAAGCGCGCGGGCGCAACCGCACGCGAAACACGGCGAGACGCCCGGCGGGGCCGAGCCATTCTCCGGCGACGACGACTTCGCCGTTCGCATCGTCGAGTTCGCAGGCGGCATGCAGCCGCGCCGGCACGCCGGGCAACAGCGGCGCCTGGAAGCGCACGTCGTCGACCGCCACCAGGTCGCACGCACGGCCCGTGGCGGCCAGGTGCGCCGCGGCGACCGCCTCGAGCAACAGCACCCCTGGCACCAGCGGCGCCCCTGGGAAGTGGCCGGCCAGCACGGGATGGTCTTCGGGCACGACGAGCTGCGCCTGCAGGTGCGCCGCTGGCGGCAACGGCAACACGTCGGTCAAGCGCCAGGCTTCGGCCATGCGCGGATCGTGCCAGAGCCGGGTCCCGGGCACCACGCTTGCGCGGCCGGGCCCGCCGCCGTTCCATGCCGCGATGCAGAGAGCGATCGACGACGCCGTGCTGCAGGCCGTGCCGCACCGGGCCCCGATCCTGCGCGTGCACCGCATCCTCCTGCGCAGCCGCGACCGCGTGCGCGCCGCCGGCTGCGAACCGACCGGCCCCGGTGCCTTGCCGTGGGCCGCGGGTGCGATCGAAGGCATGGCCCAGACCGCGGCGTTGCTGGCGTTGCCCGCCGATGCCGGTCCGGGCGGCAGCGCCCCGCAAGGCATGCTGGTCGCGGTGAAGAAGTTCCGCATCCACGCGACCCCGCCGCCCGATGCCGAAATCGAATACACGGTCGAACTGGTGCGCCGGTTCGGGCCGACGGCACTGCTGCGCGGCATCGCCGAGTGCAACGGCCTGAACTGCGCCAGCGGGGAACTGACCCTGTGGAGCCGCGTGCCGTAGTTTTCTCGCCGCCGCGGTCAGAAACCGCCGGGCCCACGCGTCCAACTCCGCCGCATGCACCCTTCGGTCCTGCTCGCCGCGCTGCCGCCGACCGCCGTCGATGACGCGGCCCAGGACCTGGCCTCGGCCCTGTGCAGCCAGGCGCCGCGCTTGCGCCGACTCGTGCACCGCCTGCTCGGCATGGGTGCCAGCAGCCACGAACTCGACGATCTCGTACAGGACGTGCTGCTGCGCGCGTGGCGGGCGCGCGCGTCGTTCCGCGGCGACGCGGCGCTGTCGACCTGGCTCTGCCGCATTGCGACCACGACCACCGCGAGCCACGTGCGCCGCCGCGCCCTGACCCGTCGCTTGTTCGGCTGGCTGCTGCCGGACGTTGCAGCCCCAGCACCGGCCACGTCGCACCACGACGCGCATGACGACAGCGGAACGTTGCAGACGGCCCTCGCCCGGCTGCGCCACGACGACCGCGAGGTGCTGGTGTTGCGCTACCTCGAGAACCGCGCGATCCCCGAACTCGCCTTCCTGCTGGGCATCTCGCGCGCCGCAGTCGATGCGCGGCTGACGCGGGCCCGGAGCCGGCTGCGGGCGCTGCTGCCGGAGACCGAACGATGAGCCTCCGCGACGACGACTCCTACCTGGCGGCCGCCCTGGCGCGCGCCGATGCGCGCCATCCGCCTGCCCCTGGGGCTGAATGGTCGCCCGGCGCACTGCACGCCGCCGTTCGCCGCGATCGCCAGCGCCGGCTGCTCGCGGCCGGTATCGCGGTGACGACCCTGACGGCGCTCGTGCTCTGGTGCCGCACGCCGGCCGCCGCCGCGACGAACCCCGACGACGCATCGCTGTCGCGCCAGGTCGCGGCGATGCAGGCCGAACTGCGCGCGCTGCGCGCTTCGCTGCATTCCCCCCGAACGACCACACCACTGCAACCCACCGATGCGGACCGCGCGTTCGTCCGCCTCGAACTCGCGCGCGCCGGCGCCGAGGCCTGCCGCGCGTTCCCGCAGCCGATCCCGAAGGAGACCCGATGAACCGTCCGCAGCCCCGTTCCGCGTCCGCGTTCGCGCTGGCCGCCGCTCTCGCCCTGGCCCCCGCCATGGCCCAGGAAGAACACGGCGTCTCGTTCACGCTGCTGGTGCAGGCCCCGCCGGGCGACCTCGTGCTGAACACGCCGCTGCTCAACGCGGTGCTCGGCGAGCCCGACCTGCACACGGCCCTGAAGCAGGCGTTCGGCGACCACTACGAGAACATCCGTTCGTGCGACGCCAACCTGCCCGCACCGCACGCGCCCGGCACGTTCCAGCTGCAGGTCGGGATGTTGCTGCACGCGAAGTCGCCGTTCGTCGACGAACACCGCGCCAAGGCCACCGACGTGGTGGTCGCGCACCTGCGTTCGCGCCTCGAGTCGATGCTGGTCGCCGAACCGCGGGAACGGCTGCAGGCCCGGCGCACGGAACTGCTCGACCGGCTCGTGGCCCTGCAGGGCGAAGTGGCGACGATCGTCGACGGCAACGCGACGTTGCGCAACCAACTCGCCACACGGCAGGACACCGAACGCACCCTCGGCGAGCAGATGATCGCAGCGCGCATCGAACTGGCGACCACGGAGAGCACGCTGCTGCGGTTGCAGGCGATGCACAAGGAGCAGACCGCCAAACGCGACGTCGGGCGCGAGAAGCTCCAGGCCATCAACAACGAACTCAATCCAGGTCGATCCCGCGCCACGGAACTGCACAATCGTCTCGCCGATCTGGTTCGCGGCCGAGAGGACCAACCGCCATCGAAGGAGGCGGCCGCGTTGCAGGCGGACATCGCAGAACTCGCCAACACGGTGCAAGTCCTCGATGCCCGGCGCGACGAAACCAACGAACAACTCAACGACGCGGGCCGGATCCTGGCGGTCCTGCTCGAGAAGCTGCCGGCGCAGACGATCGAACTGCAGCGCGCCGAAGCCCGCATCCAGGCCCTGGAGAAGGAACTGCGCACGGCCCTCTCCGCGACCGACCCGACCACCACACGGCAGAGCCTCGCTGCCGGCGAAGCCAAGCTCGAACGGCTGACGATCGACCTGGCCGTGGTGAAGACGCTGCTCACCGAATGCGAAGGGCAGCTCGCGCGGATCCAACCGCTGCAGTGCCGGCTGCTGCGCGCCCGCGGGTGAAGGTCACCGCTTGCTGGCCGGGATCACGATGGGCTTTGGCAGTTCCTTGCCGGCCGGCACGAAGCGCATCGACACCGAGTTGACGCAGTGCCGGGTGTTCTTCGCGGTCATGCCCTCGCCGTCGAACACGTGGCCGAGGTGGCCCTTGCAGTTCGCACACACGATCTCGACGCGCACCATGCCGAGGCTCGTGTCGGCGTGCCGTTCCACCGCTCCGGCAATCTCGTCGTCGAAACTCGGCCAGCCGCAGCCGGAGTGGAACTTGTCCTTCGACCGGTAGAGCGGCGCGTTGCACTGCCGGCAGATGTAGGTGCCGTCGGCCTCGTGGTCGGTGTACTCGCCGGTGCCGGCACGTTCGGTGCCCTTCTTCAGGATCACGTTGGCTTCGAACGGAGTGAGTGGGTTGTAGGCGGGCATGGTGGTCTCCGGGGCTACCGCCTGCTCGTGCGGCTGCGGCTGCTGGATCGGGGGCGCCGTGGGCGCGCTGGACACGGGTTGCTCGGCCTTGGCTGGCGGTGCCACCGGGTTCGTGGCCTCGACGCCACAACAGGCGAACGGCAGACAGAGCGCGAGCACCATGGGAAGCACGAGCGACAGGCGGGCGGCGTTCATGACGGGCACATGCTACGAGGCACGCGCAAAAACGTGCCGGGGATGCCAGGCAGTCGCTCAGTTCGGGTTCGGCGGCGCGGCAGCGGCGAGGCGCGCCAGCACCTCCTGCCGAACCTGGTCGGGCAACCGCAGCGGCCACAGGTCGTGGCGCAGCATGAGGACCTGGCGTGGCACCAGCGGCGACGACACCACCAGCACCCCGTCCGGCGGTACGAGACAAGCCGTGCCTTCCTTCGGCTTCCACACCCCATACGCGAACGACGACTTCTTCGCGCCGGGCATCTCGGCCACGAAGCGGCGGTGCACCAGTCGTCCGTATTGCTTGTGCTCCTCGACCCGAACCAACCGGAGCACGTGCTGCTCGCCGTCCACGGCCAACGCCAAGGCCAACGCAGCCTGCGCCAGCAGGCCGGACGCGAGCCACCACAGCATCCCGGGAAACAACACCAGACCGAAACCGGCCAGCACCACCAGCGACAACCACCGCGAACCCACCGCCGCGGCGGCCCAACTGATCACGAACTCGTCCGGCTTGCCCGGCACGAAGCGCACCGTCAGCGGCGCCTTGGTGTCGATCTCGGTCATCGTCGAAAAATCGACCTTGCCCGAATGCGGGCGGCCGTCGGCGGTCCGGAAGCGCACCGTGCCGCGGTACTGCGCGAACAGGCCCCAGCGACTCTCCACGCGCCCGTCGAAGTCGGCCCCGACTTCGATCGCGGCAGGATCGTCGGCGATGGCCGCGTCGCGGCGCAGATCGCCGATCTCTCCTTGCGCAAAGAACGCATAGGCGACGGCGATCGCCAGGGCCACGCAGCGCAGCAGCCACCCGCGAATGCGCTTGCCGCGCACGTACCCCGGATCGACCTGCCATGGTCCCTTGGGCAACCAGGCAGTCGCAGCGACTGCGCCGCTCACGACTTCTCCAGGCGCGCACCGGTCGCCGTATCGACGATCTTCCAGCCGGCCGCCGCGATCTGGTCGCGGATCCGATCCGCGGTCGCGAAGTCCTTGGCCTGCTTCGCCGCCTTGCGCACCGGCAGCAACGCCAGCAGTTCCGCCGGCGCGTCGCCGGTCGCGTCCGCCTTCGGTTCCCCGCCAAAGCACCCCAGCACGTCTTCGAACCGCGCGAACGCCGCCAAGGCCGCCTTCGCCCCCGCCGCCGACGCCGCGGCCTTGTTGCACAGGCCGACGAAGTCGAACACCACCGCCAGCGCCTCGCTGACGTTCAGGTCGTCGCTCAGCACCGCCGTGAACCGTTCGTTGGCCGCGGCCACCGCCGCCGAGAGGTCCTCGCCGCCGGCGCGTTCGAGGCCGTCGCGAACGCGCACCAGCCGCTGCCGGCAGCCCTGCACGCGCCCGATCGAAGCACGCGCTTCGTCGAGCCCGGCCAGCGTGAAGTTCAGCGACTGCCGGTACTGCACCCGGATCAGCGTGTAGCGCAGTTCGAGCCCCGAGTAGCCCTTCTGCAGCACCTCCTCGACGGTGAAGAAGTTGCCGAGGCTCTTCGACATCTTCTTGCCGTCCACCAGCAGGTGCCGAGCGTGCAGCCAGATCGACACGAACGGCTTGTGCGTGTGCGCCTCGGTCTGCGCGATCTCGCATTCGTGGTGCGGGAACATGTTGTCCTCGCCGCCGGTGTGGATGTCGATCTGCGGGCCGAGGTAGTGCATCGACATCGCCGAGCACTCGATGTGCCAGCCGGGGAAGCCGCGCACCCCGCCGCGGAACGGCGCGTCCCACTGCATCTGGTGCTTGGGATCGACCTTCCACAACGCGAAGTCGCGCGGGTCCTTCTTCTCCTCGTTGACCGCGACGCGCGCTCCGGCCTCGAGCTCCTCGAGCACCTTGCCCGACAGCTTGCCGTAGCCGGGGAACTTCGCGACCTCGAAGTAGACGTTGCCGTTCTGCTGGTAGGCGATGCCCTTCTGCAGCAGGTCGTCGATGATGCGCCCCATCTGCGGCACGAACTCGGTCGCGCGCGGCATGTGGTGCGGCAGCCGGAAGTGCAGCTTCTTCTGGCAGTCGTGGAACTCGGCCTCGTACTTCTTGGCGATGTCCCACGCGGTCATCCCGGTCTTGCGCGACGCGGCCTCCATCTTGTCCTCGCCGCCCTCGATGTCGTCGAGGGTGAGGTGGCCGACGTCGGTGACGTTCATCACCTGCGTGACCTGGAGGCCCTGGTCCTCGACGAAGCGGCGCAGCACGTCGGCGAACAGGAAGCTGCGGAAGTTGCCGATGTGCGGCGAGCTGTAGACCGTCGGCCCGCAGTGGTACATCGTCACCTTGCCCGGCACGAGCGGTTTCAGTTCCTGCAGCGAACGGGTGAGCGAGTTGTGGAGGCGGATCGGCATGCGCGGAGATTCGGCCCGCAAGAGTCGCAGAGGATCCACTGCGGTGCAACGAAGGACACGGGGCGCGGCCGCGCGCGGCGTCAGAACGCGCCCAACGTCGCCACCAGCGAGTTGCTGACGGTGCTCTCGCCGAACTGCAGCGCCGCGTCGATGCCGACCGTCAGGATCTGCTGGTGGAGCACCGTGCCGGCGAACGCGGGCAGGTTCGGCAGGGCCAGGGCGGTGTCCACCGTGCCGCCGGTCACGAGCTGCACGTCGACCACGTCGTACTGCAGCGCGAACGAACACGCCGGCGGGCTCGGCGACAGCAGCAGGTGGACCGGCAGCTGCAGCGGGGTGAGGCCGGATCCGACCACGACCAGGGCTTGCGGCGGCAGGCCGGTGCCGCGCCCGTGGAACGTCGCCCCGAGCCAAGGGCGATCGAGGGCCGCGAACGACGACGTGCCGTGCACGCCGGTGCACCCGGCCGCTCCCACCGCCACGCTCGCCGGACACGTCGAGGCGTAGGTCGCGAAGTGGTGCGAGGTCGCCCCGTCGGCGTACAGGAAGTTGCCGCCGACGAACAGGCGTCCCTCCGCCGACACCGCCAGCGCATCGACGAACAGGATGCTCGACGGCGCCAGCGTGAGGCCACCGCCGAGGGCCGAAGCGGTGCTGCCGTTCCAACGCACGATGTGGTTGTAGGGATTGGTCGTGAACAGCGCGGACATGGCGCCGGCGATCAGGTCGCCGTTCGGCAACACGGCGAGTCGGCGCCACGGATGGTTGCCGGCCGGGATCGCCGACCAGCCTGCACCGTTCCACTGCACCAGCGTACCGAGCGACGTGGTGCCCGCGGCGTACACGCGGCCGTCCGGAGCGACCGCGAGCGCTTCGACCGTCGTGCCCGGAAGCCCGAGGGACGTCCATCCGGCACCGTCCCATTGCATCACCGTCGATCCGGGCGAACCGCCGCTCGACAGCGCATTGCCACCGACGAAGAACCCGCCGGCGGGATCGACGCAGAGGCTGGACACGGTGCCGCTGAGGCCGGGAGCGATCGCCGCCCACGCCGTCCCGTTCCAGACCGCCAGCCGGCTCGCCGCCACGCCGCCGATCGAAGTGAACGAACCGGCCGCGAGCAGTTCGCCGCTGCCGAGCATCGCCAACCGCGCGATCGGGCCGTTGGCGCTGCCGAGACCGCTCCAAGCGGAACCGTTCCATGCCGCGACCTGGCCGTTGCTGCCGTTGTCGGCCGCGAAGACGTGGCCGTTGGCGTCGCCGGCGATCGCATGCACCGGGAACCCGGGGCCACTGCCGAGCGGCGACCAGTCGACGCCGTCGTGGCGTGCGGCGTAGTGCGCAACCTGGTCGCCGGCGTGGTGGAAGTCTCCGCCCGCGAGCAGCCGGCCGTCGCCCGCAACCGCCAGGGCGCGCACCCGCCCGTCGATGCCGCGGGACATCGGCGCCCACGACGTGCCGTCGCAGCGGGCCAGGTTCCGCATCGACCGCGCGCCGACCACGGTGAAATTGCCCCCGGCGAGCACGTCCCCGCCCGGAGCGACGGCGAGGGTGCGCACGAACGGCGGCGACGCGGCGGCGAGCGGAACCCAGGCCGAACCGTTCCAACGCACGACGGCAGAGGCGGGCGTGCCGATCGGCGGGAAGCAGCTCGCCGCGAGCAGCTGGCCGTTCGCGTCCAACGCCAGCGCCTGGACGGGCGCGGCGAGGTTGCCGAGCGGGGCCCAGCCGAGCCCATCCCACACCGCCGCGTACGACGCCGGACTGCCGCCGGCCTGCAGGAACTCCCCGCCGACCGCCAAGGTGCCGGTGGACGTGACCTGCAGCGCGCGCACCACGAAGCTGACGCCGCCGCCGGCCAGGTTGCTCCAGGCGGTGCCGTTCCAACGCGCCAGGTGCGCGACCGGCTGGCCGCCCGCGAGCCAGAAATAGCCGCCCACCACCAGCTCGCCGGTCGGCAGGACCGCCGACGCATAGACCGGGTTGTTGGTGCCGCTGCCGAGTGCGGTCCACTGGCTCCCGTCCCAGCGCGCGACGTGGTTGCACGGCAGCCCGCCGGCCTGGGTGAACTCGCCGGCGGCGACGAGATCGCCGTTCGGCAACACCGCCAGGGTGAACACCTGCCCGACGATTCCCGCCCCCAACGGCGACCATGCCGTTCCATTCCAACGTGCGACCCCGAAGGCGGGCTGGCCGCCGGCCAGCGTGAAGTCCCCGCCGACGACCAGTTCCCCCGACGCCAACACCGCGGCGCAGCGCACGGTCGCGTCGAGGCCGGCGCCGAGTGCTTGGAACGTCAGGCTGGCCGGATCCCAGAAGGCGACGCGGTTGGCCGCGCTGGCACCCGCGGCGGTGAAGCCGCCGCCGCAGACGACGCCTTCCGGCCGCGGCCCTGGCCCATCCGGATCCCAGCGCTTCAGGACGTGGACCTGCGGGTCGCCGTCGCTGGTGCCAAGGCACCCTTCGGGGACCCAGGCCGCACACTGCGCAAACGCAGGCGCAGCGAGGGCGAACATCGACACCACCGGCCAGGACAGATGCATGCGGCGACTCCTGCGCGGCACGCTAGCCCAGCCGGAGCGGGCCGGACAGCCCCGATGGCAACGTTTGCGGCGCCCGACGTAAGGCCACGGCGACCACCCGCTCTTCTCGTGGCGAACGCCGATGCACAAACTCCTCCACGTCGCGATTTCCGCCGCTGCCCTGCTCCCTGCCGTCACGGCCCAGACCTATCCGCAGGACCTGCTGGGACTCACCAACAGTGGTACGGCCGTCACCTTGGACTCGTTCACGGGCGTCGGCCAAGGCATCGGCCCGACCGGGTTCACCGGCCACAACGCGATGGCGCGCATCGGAGCGACGTTGTACGCGACCGAACAGGTCGGCAGTGGCACGGCGGCGCAGTACTTCCTCGACTCCATCGACGACGCGACCGGCGTGGCCACCCGCATTGCCGCGTTGGCCCGCGACCTGCGCGCACTGGCGCCGCGATCCTCGACCACCTTGTTCGGCGTCGCCCAGGCCACGGGCTCGGACGAACTGGTCCAGGTCAACACCCAAAACGGCGCGATCACCGTCATCGGCCCGATCGGCTTCGGCTCGGTGCAAGGGCTGACCAAGGTCGGCGGCATCCTGTACGGCTGGGACCTCACCGCCGGCCTCATCCTGGTCAACTCGCAGACGGGCGTGGGCACCGACGTCAATCCCAGCGTCGGCAACAACGGCGCGAACATCCAGTTCTTGACCACCCTGCGGAACGGCAGCGTGATCGGCGGCCAGAACGCCCTCTACGACATCGACGTCTCCACCGGCGTGCCGGACCTGAACGGCTCGGGGCAGTACAACGACCTGCGCGGCGCGGAGGAGCGGTTCGGTGTGATGTACACCTTCGGCACCGGCTGCGGCATCACGCTCAACCTGCTGGGCACGCCGACGCCGGGCTCGACGGTCACGGTGCGATCGGCCTTCCACACCCCGGGGACGATCGGCCTGCTGAACATCGGCTTCGACGATCGCCACTACATGAACGTGCCGCTGCCCCTCGTGCTCGACAGCTTCCTCGGCACCGTGGGCTGCACCGCCTACGCCGGACCTGAAATATCGGTCGGCACCACGGCTTCGCTGTTCGGCGTGCTGTCCGTGCCGATCGCCCTGCCCAACATCAGCCATGGGCTGATCTTCCACACCCAGTTCCTGACCCTCGCCAATGTTCCGGGCGGCTTGGAACTCAGCAACGGCGGCACGGTGCGCGTGCACCTCTGAGCGAAGGTGGACGACGGGCCGCCCGTCGCTACAAGGTTCGCGGTGACCGACGCGAACGAAGGCCCGAGCCGCCGCCCTGGCGACCAACTGCCCGGGGCCGACCGCGCCGCGGTGCAGGGCCGGTTCGAACTGCTGCAGGAGCTCGGCCGCGGCTCGTCGGGCACCGTCTACCGCGCCCGCCTGGTCGTGCCGTATTCCGGCCTGCCAGCGGGCAGCGAGGTGGCGATCAAATTCCTGCGCCAGGAACTGGCCGACGACGAACGCGCCCAGGCCCGGCTGTTCGCCGAGGGCGAACTGGGCCAGAAGCTGCGCCACCCCAACGTCGCCGCGATCTTCGGGGTCGAGACCGCCGAACACCTTGGCGTGCTGTCCACGTTCCTGGTGATGCAGTACGTGAAGGGCACGACCCTGCGCGAGTTCGTGCTGCGGTCCGGCAGCCCGGTCGAGGACTTGACCCGCCGCATTGGCGCCGATGCGTGCAAGGGACTCGCCGTGCTGCACAAGCGCGGCCTCGTGCACCGCGACATCAAGCCCGAGAACCTGATCCTGACGCCGGACGGCGAACTGAAGATCGTGGACCTGGGCCTGGCGCGACCGTTCGGCTCGCGCGGCGGCGGTTCGGGCAGCGGCTCGGGCAGCGGCGACCGCAGTTCGGGCGGCCTCGGTCTGCACGGCAGCCTCGCCTACGCGGCCCCGGAGCTGCTGCGCGGCGAAGCCGCGAGCCCACGCAGCGACCTGTACGCGCTGGGCGTCGTGTTGTACGAAGTCACCACCGGCCAGCATCCGTTCGTCAGCGCGCGCAGTCCCGACGACATGCTCGACGCGCACCTGAACCGCAAGCCGGCCCCGCCGTCGCACCATCGCCCGCGCGTGTCGCCGTTCCTCGAGCAGGTGCTGCTCGACCTCCTGCAGAAGGCACCCGACGAACGGCCGCGCGACGCCGCCGACCTGGCCCGCATCCTCGAACAAGGCGAACGCAGCGACTACTGGCGCCGCCAGGAGCAACGCCTGCCGGTGCTCGCGTCGAGCCGGCGGTTGTTGCGCTTGCGGCGGCCGGCGGAAACAGCGTTCTACGGTCGCAGCGCCGAGACCGCGGTGCTCGACAAGGCCCTGCAGTCGAGCCGCAGCGGCAAGGGCCGCGTGGTGCTGGTCACCGGGCCGGAGGGCATCGGCCGCCGCCGCCTGTTCGACGAAGTGGTCGCGCGCTGGCTCGCGCAACCCAAGGCCCCGCTGTACTGCGGCGGCGAAGCCGACAGTGACCTCGGCCACGGCGAACCGTTCGCCGGAGCGGTGGTCGACCTGCTGTTGCGCGGCGACGATCGCCACTCGCCGAACAGCGCACAACGGGCCCTCGAGCAGGCCCGCGCCGTGTTCGGCTTGCCCGAGCCCGAGGCCCAGGCCCTGGTCGCCGCCGCGTTCGGCCACAGCACGGAACCGCCGGAAGTGCGCGCCGAACGCCTCGCCACGGCGCTGCTGCGCCTTGGCCGCAAGGACCAGCCGCTGGTCGTGCGCGTCGACCACGCCGAAGAACTCGACACCAGCGGCCGGCTCGTGCTGCAGCGCCTCGCGTCGGCGGCGCCGACGGCACCGTTGCTGGTGCTGCTCGCGGCCGGCGCCGATGGCGTCCGCGGCGAACTGCCGCAACTGCAGCGCCTGGACCTGCTCGGCCTCGACGACGACGACTTCCTCGAGTTCGGCCGAGCCCTGTTCCGCGCCGACGAGGACGTCGATGCGTTCCTGCGCAGCGCGCACCAGGTCCTGAGTGGCCTGCCCGGCAACCTGCTGGAGGCGCTCGACCATCTCGTGCAATCGGGCGAACTGCGCGGTCGCCCCGGCGACTACCACGGCCTGCCGGCGGATGCCGAAGCGCGTCCGGCCCCGCGCCATCTCGACCGCTTCCGCGCGCGCGTGCAGGCGCTGTCGGCGGCGCAGCGCACGGTGCTGGAGACCGCGGCGGTGCTCGGCGAACGCTGCGCGCTGGCGGACCTGGCGGCACTGGCCGGAGCATCGTCGCTGGCGGTGCTGGAGACGTTGTCGGTGTTCCGCGGCCGCATCGTGCGCGCACAAGGTGGCGAGGTGTCGTTCCGCCATCGCGACTTCCAGAAGCAATTGCTGCGCGAACTGGCACCAGAACGCGCGCAGGCCCTGCACCGCGCCGCGGCAGCGCTGCTGCAGTCGCGCGGCGCGTCGCCGCTGGTGGTCGGCATGCACCTGTCGCAGGGCGGCGACCACGAGGGCTGTGTCGATCCATTGCTGGCCGGACTCGAAGAACGGGTGCGCGCCGGTTCGCGCCGCACGGCGCTGCGCCTCGTCGGCCGGCTGGCGTTGCACCTGCAGCAACTGCCACCTTCGGTCGCCACCGACCGGCGACGGTTGCGGTGGTTGCTGGCTTCGGGCCAGGCGCGCACGAACAACGAACAGCACGACGCCGCCGCGCGCGTGTTCCGCGAGGCCGAAGCGCTGGCGCGCACCGTCGGCGACGACGACGCGAGTGCATCGGCGCGCACCGGGCTGGCCACGGCCGAACTCGACAGCGGTCGCCTGCTGTCGGCGATCGCGCTGCTGGAGTCGGTGCACGACGACCTGCTCTCCCGGCACAACCCGCGCGCCGATTCGCTCGCCGCGCAGGCGCACGGCCTGCACGGCCGCATCCTGCTCTACCGCGGCCAGGCGGCCGATGGCTTGAAGCAGTTGCAGGCGGCCCTGCACCGCCTGCCCGCATCGGACGGCGACCTGCGCTGCCACCTCGAGATCGACCTGGCCCGCATCGAGGCGCTCGCCCACCACTATGGCAAGGCGCTGCGCACGCTCGGCGAAGTCGAACGCGAGCCGTCGACGCGCCACCTGCCGCGCGTGCGGTTGCGCTTCCATCTCTACCGCGGCCAGATCCGCGCCATCGTCGGCGACGACGAGGCCGTGCAGGACCTGCGGTTCGCGATCGACGAAGCCGAACGGTTGTCGCTGCCGACCTACGGTGCGCGCGCGGCCGACTTCCTCGGCGAACGGCAGTTCGGCCGCAACCGCGACGACGAAGCGCGGGCCACGTTCGAACTGGCGCGGCGCCTGGGCCGGTCCGGTGGCGACCGGCTCGGCGAAGCGATGGCGCGCATCTGGCTCGTGCGGCTCGGCGCCGACGATCCCGACCTGGTCCCTTTGCTCGACGACCTGGCGCTGCCGTCGCTGCGCGCCAACTGGCTGTTGGCGCTGGCGGCGCGCGGCCGCCTCGACGACGCGGGCACGGCGGCGCTGGAAGAACTGGTCGGCAACTCCGACCTGCCGTTGGCAGTGCACCTGCGCGCCCTGGCCTGGTTCGAACGCCCGGCCACGGCCCGCGCGATGGTGCGCAGCATCGCCGAACGGCTGGCCCCGCGGTCGCTGCGCCAGCGCTTCCTCGCGCAATGGCAAGACGGCGCCCGCATCTGATTTGCGACGCCGGGGCGGCGGAATCCTCGACCACCGGTGCGCCCCTGCTGCGTAGGGTTTCGAGATGCCCGCGTCGGGTCAGAAAGGAGTGCTGCTGGTCCTGCTGGGGATGTTCGTCCTCTGCGGTGCCATCGGCATCGTCGTGTTCTGGCCCGGGGAATCGCCAAAGCCGGTCGAGCCTTCGGTCCCGACCAGCGGGCAGCCGGGTGCGGCGCCAAGTCAGGTGTCCGACCCCAGCCTGCCGCTGCCGACCGGCGACGATCCCGCGCCGCCGTCGCGCGTGCAAGTCAGCGCCGCGCCCGGCGCTGCCACGTCGTCGGCCACCGTGGAAGTCACCGTCGAGCAGCTCCTCGGCCAACGCCGGCAACGGCTGCCCCAGGTCGAGCTCGCGCTGCGGTGCGGCCCGGTCGCAGTGCGCGCGCGCACCGACGGCTCCGGCCAGGCGACGTTCACGCTGCCGATCGTCGGCCGGCAACCAGCCCGGTTGTGGTGCGGCCTCGGCGGCGGCGGCGACATCGTGCTCGATCCAGCCTCGCCGCTGCGCACGACGTTGGTGGTCACGCCGAAGGTCGTCGTGCAGGGCCGGGTCGTCGATGCCGCCGGCAACGGCGTCGCCGACGCCGTGGTGCTGTTGCTGCCGTGGACCGATCCGGACGGCGAACCGCCAGCACCATGGCGCGTCGGTCGCTCGGATCGCGACGGCTCGTTCACGCTCGGGCTCGGGCAGGGCGGTCGCGTCGGCGCCTGGCATGCGACCCTGGGCCCGTCGGGCATGTTCCTCGTGCGGGCCGGAACGGGCGGCGACGTTCCCGTGGTGCCGCTCCAGCTCGTGCTGCTGTCGACGGCGGCGCAGGTGCACGGCATCGTGCGCAGCCACGACGACACGCCGGTCGCCGATGCCGAACTC
>JAEUHV010000494.1 GCA_016794485.1 Planctomycetota bacterium | reverse complement strand
GCTGCTGTTCGCCGAAGAGCGCCACCACAACGCACTCGCGCGCGGCCTCGCCGAAGCCGAACGGCTGCTGGCGCTGGCCGCGACCGAGCGCGACGACCAGGACCGGCCGCGCACACGGCAGGATCGCGACGGCCTGCTGTTGCAGGCGATCGGCGAAGCGTCGGCGGCGATCGCGCGCGACGAGTCGTTCGCCCCGGCCTGGCTCGTGCGCGCCCGCGCCCACCACCGGCTGCAGCAGTACTCCGACGCGATCTTCGATCTCGACACCGTCGAACGCCTGCGCGGCGACCCGGCGGCGGACCTCCTGCTGCACCGCATCGAGGCCTTGCGCCATCTCGGCGACGCCACGTCCGTGCGCCGCCTGCAGCAGGACCTCACGACCCTGCTGCGCCTCGACCCGTCGCCGCACACCCGCGCGCTGGTCGCGGAACGGCTGCTGGACTTCGCACAGGAAGCCACCGGCCACGAACGGCGCGAGGCACTCGCGCGTGCCCGCGACGTGCTCGGCGATGCCCGCGACGACGACCCACGTGCCGCGGTCGCAATCGCACGCCTGCAGGAACTCGGCGGCGACATCGAACAGGCCCTGGCGACGATGCGCAGCGCCAGCACGCGACACGAAGGCAACCTGTGGTTGCACCTCGAGGCCGCCCGCATGTTCGATCGCCACGACCTGCTGGACGAGGCCGCGCGCGAGCACGAACGGGCCAGGAAGGGCACGCCGGCCGCGAAGGCACCCGACGGCCAACCGGTCGACCTGCAGGGTCTCGAGCGGTTCCTCGGCGACGTCGACCGTGTGCTGCGCACCCTCGACGCCAAGACCACCCCGCCGAACGCACCCGAGCCCAACCGGCGTTGATCCTCGCTTCACGCCGGGCTGATCCAATCCTGTCGCGGCTCGCGACACTGCCGCGATCGTCCCATGGCGAACGCACCCGACCTGTGGCTCCTGTTCGGCATCGGCCTCGCGCTGCTGCTCCTGGCCCGATGCCATCGGCTGCCGTCGCGCCTGCGCCGACACCGAGCCAAGGGCGACCGCGCGCCGTTGCCCGACGCCCCCTGACCTCCCGACCCGGGACCGCGCGCAGGGATTCCCTGCGCCGCACACGTTGCCCTCGCCGTGCAGGCTACTATTCGGTGCGGAGCTGTCGCCCCCGACCTCCGCGACCCGCTCCTTCCCCCGTCATGCACGCGCGCGAACTCGCCTTGCTCTGTGCTGCGTCGGTGCTCGTCGCCGCCGGTGGCATCGCGTTCTTCACGCAGGAAACGCATGCGGCTGGACTGCTGCCGGAGGGTCTGGAGCCGACTTCCGTGACCACGGAAAGCCCTGCACCGGACGCGACCTCCACGGCTGCCGCGACGGCTGATCTCGGCGACGACGGCCACCCCGTGATGCCGGTTGCGGTGTCGATCGGCGAGGACCGCAAGCTCGACACTTCCGGGTGGACCGCCGGACGCATCAAGGGCGACATCCAGATCGCCGTGTCGGTGCTCGACCGCATCGAGTCGATCCACGTCACGGTCGCCGAATCGCGCAATCCGATCGCCAGCGGCAAGTACACGCCGGCTTTCCATAGGGTCGTGCCGGTGGTGCGCGGCCGCGGCACGCCGACGTTCGACATCGACGGCATCCCGTTCTCGGACCACCCGTACGTGGTCAGCGTTCACGCCCCCGGCCTGAACGGCAACCGGCGCACGCTGACGATCGACAAGTCGCATCCGTACTGCGACGACATCGTGCTGTCGATCACGCCGGGCGTGCCGCTGTCGGTGCTGCTGCGCGACCAGGACAACGTGCAGTTCCCGGGCCTCGACGTGCTGCTCCTGCCGGTGGACGAACCGCCCGCCCGCCACGCGCTCCGCGCCACCAGCGACAGCTACGGCAGCATCGTGTTCGACAACGTGCTCGCCGGCGACTACCAGGTGCTGGTGCAGTCCGGCCACCAAGTCCTGCTCGAACCGCGCACGATCACCGTGCAGCCGGGCCTGTACACCTACGGGCGCAAGGTGCAGGCGCAGTGCCAGACCCTGGTCGTGCCACGCGGCGTGCCGGTGCGTGTGTCGGTGCACGACCGCGCCGGCTACGGGATCGGCGACGTGCGCGTGGTGGCGACCAAGACCGACCAGACCTTGCTCAAGGCCCCCGAACTGCCGACCGACGCGTCCGGCATCGCCGACTTCTCGCACCTGCCGCCAGGCACCTGGCAGTTCTCGGTGCAGAAGCAGGGCTTCGCGCCGTGGGACTGCCAGCGCACGATCAAGCAGGGCCAGGAGCCGATGACGCTCGACGTGACGCTCGTGCCGGCGCGTTGAACCGCCGCACAACGGTGCACTGCACGCTTCCAGCCCCCGCACGGCTTCGCTAGAGTCGCGCCACTGCATGGGCCAACCGCTCGTCGATCTGCAGACCCTCGATCTGAGCCGGCATGTCGTCAGCGACGCGATGCTGCGCGAACTGCTGCCGCACGCGCACGAGTTCCAGATGCTCGACGGCATCTGCCACTACGACGCCGAGAAGGGCATCGCCGTCGGCTACAAGGAATTCGGCGCCGACCCGTGGTGGGCGCGCGGCCACGTGCCCGGACGGCCGATCATGCCGGGCGTGCTGATGATCGAAGGCGCGGCCCAGATCGCGACCTTCCTCGTCAAGCAGAAGAGCGACTGGGCCAAGCACCGCATGATCGGCCTCGCCGGTCTCGACGACGTGCGCATCCGCGGCCAGGTCGTGCCCCCTGCGAAGGTCTACTTCGTCAGCGGCAACTGCAACGTCTCCGGCCGTCGCCTGGCGAAGATGGCGGCGCAGGTGTTCGCCAACGGCCAGATGATCATGGAGATGACGGTGATGGGAGTGATGCTGTGACCGCTCCCGCCCGCGCATGAGGCCGGCCCCGGCGCCGCGCTGGTTCTGGCTGTTGCCCCTGCTGGCGATCGCCGCGTGGTGGCCGTGGGCACCGTGGTGGCAGAGCGACGACTACTTCGCGGTCCACTACGCCCAGGAGGGGACGAATGTGCTGCGCGACTTCGTCGGGCCGCAGTACGGCGCCGTCGACAAGTTCCTGTTCCACCGGCCGTTCGTCACCGCCAGCTTCTGGCTCGAGCAATGCCTCGGCGGGCCATCGCCGTTCCTGTCGCACCTGAGCAACGTGCTCGCCCACGCCGCGTCGGCGCTGCTGCTGGCACTGGTCTGGCGGCGCTTCGCCAGCGCAGGTGCCGCCTTCGCCGCCGGGCTGGTCTGGGCGCTGCAGCCCTCGCACAGCGGGGCGATCGAGTGGGCCGTCGGCCGCGTCGACAGCCACTCGACGCCGTGGCTGCTGCTCGGCGTGTTGTTCCTGTTGCGCCAGCACGAAGCGCGGCTGCTGGGCGAACGGCCGACGGTCTGGCCGCCCATCCTGGCGATGGTCGGAGCCCTGCTGACCAAGGAGAACGCATTCGTGCAGCCGCTCCTGGCGACGCTCGTGGTCGCCTTCGCAGCCACAGGGCCCTGGCGCACCCGCGGCACGCTGGCGCTGCGCGCAGCCTGGCCGCTGTGGTTGCTGCTCGCCCTCTGGCTGCCGCTGCGGTGGCTGCTGCTCGGCCGCTTCGGCGGCTACGACGGCGCGAGCCTGGCACCGTGGCCGATGCTGCAAGGGCTCGGCACGTCGCTGTGCAACCTCGCGGCACCGTGGCGGTGGGTCGGGGTTCCGGCCGAGTTGCCGGCCGGCGTGGTGGCCGCGAGCGGTTTCGTGCCGACCTGCATCGCGATCGGCCTCGCCGTGTGGCGCCGGCCACGACTCGTCGCCGGCGCCGTCGTCGTCGCCGCGGTGGCGCTGCTGCCTACGGCCTCGATGCTGACCGGGGCCGACAACCCGCTGACGCTGCGCTACTGGTACCTGCCGCTCGCGGCACTCTGCGGCATCGCCGCCGCTGGCGGCCGTGTTGCCGTGCTCGCACTGCTGGTCGCATGCGTGCCGCCACTGCTGCAGATGCGCACGGTGCAGCAAATGGCCGCCGCCGAATCGCGCGCGTGCCACGACGCGGTCGTCGCGTGCGCGCGCACGGGCGCCAAAGCGCCGATGTTCGTCGCAGGCCTTCCGGTCGCGACCAAGAACGGCAACGCGATCCAGCTCCACCTCGGCGTCGACCGCATCACCGCACCACCGCACCTCGACCGCACGGTGCCGCTGTTCGCGCTGCGCCCCCTCTTGGGTTCGCCCGCCGCATTCCGGCTCGCCGACCCTGGCCACGAGTTCGCGCTGCCGTCCGGTTCGTCCTGGCGGCAGGAGAGCGGAATGCTGCGCACGCTGCCGCCGCCGGCAGGGCTGCCGCCATTGGTCGTCACCGGCGCCGTCGACGCCGACTTCGTCGTCGACCTCACCGCCACCGCCCTCGCCCGCCTGCTCGATCCCGCGGCGAGCCTCGTGCTGCACACGCCCGACGTGCGGCCGATGGCGTATCGGCTGACGGTGTTCACCGCGGGCGGCTACGTGACGACGCTGTTCCTGGACCACGGCGACGGCTCGATCGACT
>JAEUHV010000446.1 GCA_016794485.1 Planctomycetota bacterium | reverse complement strand
CTCGCCAACGCCGGCGGCGTCACGGTGAGCTACTTCGAGTGGGTGCAGGACCGCATGGCGTTCTTCTGGACGCAGAAGGAGGTCGAGGACCGGATGGAGCACATCATGGTCGACTCGTTCAAGTCGGTGGTCGACATGGCGCGGCGCTTCCAGGTGTCCAACCGCATCGCCGCCTACATGCTCGGCGTCAACCGCGTCGCCGAGACGACGCGGCAGCGCGGCATCTACGCGTAGACCGCCCCGGAGCGGTCACTGCCGCGCGACGAACTCGTCGAGCACGGCGCGCACCGCCGAACGTTCGGCCGCGGGCACCGCGGCGAGCACGTCGTCGAACGACACCTCCCACATCGCCCACGCGGTGCTCAGGGTGTTGCCCGGCACCGGGTCGTGCGTGAGCACTTCGTCGCAGCAGGCCCGCTGCACCAGCGTCAGCCGCTGCGCAGCGGCGGATGCGGCCGCATCGGCGAAGGGTGCCCCTACCACCGTGACCAGCACTTGCCGGATGCTGGTCTGCGCCATCGCCGTCGCCGACGGCTCACCGGGCCCCGCCGCGATCGACCGCAGGTTCGACCTGCCGGTCGCGACGAACCGCAGGAACCCCGCCCGCTGCGGCACCTTCGTGGCGAACGCCGGAGCTGCGGCGATCGGCACCCACGTGCCCGAGCCGGCCGGGGTCTCTTCGAAGTGCTGGGGTGCCGGCAAGGCACCGTGACAGCCGGCCAGGGCCATGGCGGCCACGAACGAACCGACCAACCGGAGCGAACGAACGTGAGGGGTCATGGACATCGGGGGCGCCGACGCAATTGCCGGCGTCAGGTTCCGCAGCGGGATCAGAAACTGGCCTGGGCAAGGGCAGCATGAGGCCAACCGCGGTCCCAAGGCAAGGGTCTCGCGCGGCCCTGATCCCAGAGACCGCCGAGGTCCGACGGAATGAGGCCAACACCTTCGAGACTTCGACCTCGGCCCTTGATCCTATCCCGCGCGCGTGTATCAGTGCGGATTCATCATGGCGACAATGGCGCAATCGCAACGGACCGGATCGAGGCAGACCTCAGGCGGAAAAGCTCCCTTGCTGCCGTTCCGCGCACCTCACGGTGGCCGCCGGGCTGGTGCCGGCCGCAAGCCGAACGGCGATCGCGCCGGAGTTCCGCACGACACCCGTGCCGCTCTGGCCGCCCGATTTCCGGTCCATGTCACCGTAAAGCTCCGCGAACACCTGCCGCCGATGCGGCGCCGCGACGCCTACGCCACGCTGCGCGCGGCGTTCGCCGCCGGCTGCGACCGCAACGGCTTCCGGCTGATCCACTACGCGGTGCTCAACGACCACCTGCACTTCGTCGTCGAAGCGACCGGCCGCACCACCCTGTCACGCGGCATTCAGGGCCTGCTGGTCCGCATCGCCCGCGCCCTCAACAAGCATTGGGAACGCAGCGGGCGGGTCTTCGCCGATCGGTACCACGACCACATCCTGCGCTCGCCCCGCGAGGTCCGCAACGCGCTGCGCTACGTGCTCGGCAACGGCAAGAAGCACGCCGCCGAAGGCCGCGCAGTCAGCGTTCCACAGGCGATCGACACCTACACGTCGGCGCCATGGTTCGACGGCTTCCGCGAGACGTTCGTCGTGCGCGGCATCGAAGCCGTGGCTCGCCCAGTCACCGAAGCACACACATGGCTGCTGACGATCGGCTGGCGGCGCCATGGCCTGCTGTCCGTTTTGGATCACTCAGCCTGACGAACACCGGATCAGCCATCGCCGCCGCCTTGGCGGCCCTTCTTGATGTCGCCGCGATGCCGCTTCTCGTCGACGCGCCGCCGCTGGCTGCCGCGCGTCGGCTTCGTCGCGATGCGCCGCTTCTGCCGCGCCAGCGCCGACGCCAACAGGCCGCGCATGCGTTCCAGCGCCGCCTCGTAGTTCTGGAACTGGCTGCGGTGCTCGCTCGCGGTCACGAACAACATGCCGTCGGCGTCGAGGCGTTTGGCCAACGCGGTGCGGATGCGCTGCACGTCGTACGGGCCGAGCACGGCCTCGGCGGCAGCGAGGTCGAGGCGCAGGTCGACCTTGGTCTCGGTCTTGTTGACATGCTGGCCGCCCGCTCCGCCGCTGCGCGAGAAGCTGAGGTGGAAGCACTCCTTCGGAATCATGCGCCCATCGCGCAGCCAGAGGTCAGATCGCGACACGGGCCACCCATTCCTGTTGCGGCGACTGCCGCGTTTGCCAACCGTGCGCGAGCCACGCGGCGCCGACGGCAGCCGCGCGCGGCTCGACGAACTTCGGGGCCGAACAGCCGAACGTGCGCAGCCGCCCGGTGAGCAGGCCGGCGACCGGACTCGTCGCCGCCAACACCCCGCCGCCGAACCCGACCGGCAGCGCGTTCCCGTCGAGCCCCGCCTGCCGCATGGCCGCATTCGCCAGCATCGCCAGCGCATCGGCGCCGGACTGCAGCACGTCGTTGGCGACCGCGTCGCCCGCCGCGGCGATCGCCAGCACGACGCCGAGGTGCTTGGCGACTTCGCCGGGAGCGAGCCGCTGCAGGACGGCCCCCAGGCGCTGCGGGGCCGGGGCGGCGAACGCGCGCGTCAAGGCGTCGGTGAGTGCGGTCGGCGGGCCGAGGTCGTCGATGGCGAGCAACACCGCGGCCGCCGCGCGGCGCACGAGGTCGTAGCCGCTGCCCTGGTCGCCGAGCAGGTAACCGCGGCCGCCGACGCGGTGCAGTTCGCCGTTGGTGCCGCGCGCGATCGCGAACGAACCGGTGCCGGCCCACACCAGCACGCCCGGGCCGTCGGCGAGGCCGGCGGCGGCGGCGGCGAGCACGTCGCCGACCAGCGCCACCGGGAACGCGATGCCGGCGGCACGCAACCCGGCTTCGATCGTGCGCGCCGTCGCCGCGTCGCCGACGCCGGCGAGCGCGCAGACCGCGGCCTCGGGCCGCACTTCGGCCGTCGCGGCGCGCAGCACGGCGGCGAGGCCGGCGATGGTCGCATCGATGCCGTGCACGGCAGGCTGCACGCTCGCACCGTCACCACCGCTGTGGCTGGCGATCGGCCACCATTCGTAGCGGCACTGGCTGCCGCCGACGTCGAATCCGAGGAAGGGCACGCGCGCACGCTACTGCCTGCGGTAGCGAGGAGCGAGGCTCACAGGTCGCGCGCGACCCGGAGCCCGGCGCGCTCGCTGGAGTAGCCGGGCAGTTGCGCGAACCGGTAGGCCGACCGGCAGCCACTGCCGATGCTGCCCCACGCCCCGCCGCGCAACACGCGCTTGCCGTCGCCCGGCACCGGCGCCTCGCTGCTGGTCGCCGGATACGCGCCGTGCACGTCGGCGACCCACTCCTGCACGTTGCCGTGCATCTCGCACAGGCCGAACGCGTTCGCCGGCAAGCTGCCCGCCGCGACCGGTCGCTTCCGGTTCTCGCTGCGCACGCTGCCCGGGTACGGCCGGCTGCCGTCGAAGTTCACCTGGGTCGCGTCGATCGAGGCTCCGAACGCGAACGGCGTCGTCGTCCCGGCACGGCACGCGTACTCCCATTCGCCTTCGCTCGGCAGGCGGAAGCCGGCGCCGGCGGCACCGCCGTTCCACTGCGCCAGGAACTTCTGGCAGTCGTTCCAGCTGACCGAGTCGACCGGCAGGTCGGCGCCGCGCTGCTTGCTCGGATTCTGGCCCAGCACCGCCTCCCACTGCGCCTGCGTGACTTCGGTGGCAGAGAGCCAGAACGGCTTGCCGATCGTGCACGGATGCGCGGCTTCGTCGTCGCCGCGTTCGGCCTCGCCGGCGGGCGAACCCATCGTGAAACCCTGCGGTGCGGCCGGCACCAGCACGAAGCGCATGCCGGTCTTCGCCTCGACCACCGCATTCGGGTGGTCCTGGCCGTCGATCACGACCCGCGTGTGGCCGGGGGCGGGCGTCGCCCAGGCCGGCACGACCAGCGCGCGTTCGCCGCGCAGCGTGATCGCCAGCGGCGCCGCCTCGTTGCCGAGTTCGTCGCGCGCGGCGAGCGCCACCGCGAGTTCGCCGCCGGCGGGAATGCGCACCGTCGCCGACCAGCGACCGCCGTCGACCGCGACCGGCTTGCCGTCGAGGCGCACTTCGCACTTCGAGTCGTCGCGCACCGTGCCGGCCAGCGTGAACTCGCCGGGCGCCAGCATCGCGCCCGACGCGGTGTCGCAGGCGAGCACCGGACCGGTGCCATCGAATCGCACGGCCAACGCCTTGCGGCTCTCGTTGCCGACGGCGTCGCGCGCGACGAAATCGAACGTGCGCTCGCCGTCGCGTTCGAACCGCAGCGTCGCGGTGAACGTGCCTTGGGCCGTCACCAGCACCGGATCGCCGCCGACCGTGAGCGCACACGGGGTCACGTCGCGCACACGACCGGTGACGGCGAGTTCGCGAGCGTTGGTGGCCGCTGGGCGTTCGCCGTCGAACGCGATCTCGGGCTTGCTCGCATCGACGAACACGCGGGTCGTGGCCTTGGCCGACCGGCCCGTCGCATCGGTGGCCTCGGCCACCAGTTCCTGCGCGCCACCGCCGAGGGTCACGTTCGCCGACCAGCTGCCGTCCGCGTCCTTGCGCGCCGGTTGGCCAGCCACCGTCACCGCCGTCGTGGTCTGGTCGTCGACGGCCACCACACACACGCTCGTGCCGGGCAGCCGCGCGTCGGCGACCGGCTGCCGGATCGCGACGACGGGCGGCGTCGAGTCGACGCGGATGGCAACGGGCCGCGCCTCGGCGAACCAGCCGCGTGCATCCTCGGCCTCGATGCGCAACGAGTAGGGCCCATCGGCCTGGACCGGGAGCGTCGCGACGAACGCGCCGCCGACCACCGGCACGACCTTCGCCTGCTCGCGCGGGAACATGCCGTCGACGATGTGGCTCGCCGCCAACGCGAGGCGTACCTGCTTGCAGTCCGTGGCGCGAACCGTGCCGGCGATCGCGAGCGAACGTTCGCCGACGACGGCGTCGGCGGCCGGCTTCTGCAGCGCGATCGCAGCGGAGAGCCGCTCCTGCAGCGTCACCTGCGTCCGCGTGCGGCCAACCGCAGCCTCCGGATCGGTGCCCAACTCCGCGGCGCGCCCGAACGCGAGCCAGGCCTTCCCGGGCTCCTCGGCTTCGAGCTGCCGCGCCTTCTGCAGGAACGCGAGCGCCAGCGACGCCTTCGCCTGTTCCTTGGTGCTGTCGTGCAGCATCGCCTTCTGCAGTTCTTCGATCGCGGTGTCGAGGCCGCGCGCGAGCGGCAGCGCAGCGAGGCCACGTTCGAGCGCCTGCTTCGCGGCGACTGCGGGATCGACCGGCGGCGCCTCGACCTTGGGCACGGTCTCGGGCTCCTTCTTCACATCGACGATCGGCACGGTGGGCGGCGGCGTCTTCGGCTCGACCGGCTCGACCGGCACGACCGGCTGGTCGCCAGGAACGGTCTGCGTCTGCAGGTTGGATGGCGTGGTCGACGGCGTGGTCGACGGCTTGGTGGCCGATGGGTCCGTCGGTGCTTCGCCTGCGGAATCGCCCGCCTTCGGCCGGTTGGCCCACGGGTCCACGGGCTTGTCCACGGGTTTGTCTGCGGGCGAATCCGTCGGCTTGTCCGTCGGTGCCGTCTTCGGCGGGTCGACGCGCACGACCTCCGACCCGGTCCCCGTGCCACCCGCAGGCTGCGTCGCGAACCAGCCCTGCTGCCAGCCGTAGGCCCCAGCTCCACCGGCGGCGACGACACACAACGCGGCCGCCCACAGGCCGGCGCGCGAACGGCCCACCGGCCGCGCCACGGTCGAGCCCGGCGCCTTCGAGTCGGGCGCAGGCTGCGTCTGCGAGTCGCCGTCGCGTTTCCCGGCCGCCGCGGCCGCCGCCACGTCGGTGCCCGGCCGACCGGGCAATCCGGCCGCGCGCGTCGCCACTTCGTCGGGATCCTGTTCGACCTGCAGCTTGATGCGCGCCAGCGTCGCGCGCGGCGGCGGCGTCACCGTGACCACGCGCGTGTTGCCGAGGCCCGCTTCCGGATCGCGCAGCAGGTCGTCGTCGACGGCGGCGAGCGGGCGCAGCGCCTTCAGCAGTTCGCGAGCATCGGCGTAGCGTGCTTCGGGCTTGCGGGCGGTGGCCTTCGCGATCACCGCGGCGACCTCGGGGCGAACGTCGGGCCGGGCGGCGCGCACGTCGGGGAAGTCGTGGTCGCGGATGCGTTCGGCGACGACGAGCATCTCGCCTGCGGGAATGCCACTCTTGCCGACCAGCAGGTAGTAGAGCGTGGCCCCGAGCGCCCAGACGTCGGCGGCCGGCGTCACGTCGGGCGTGCGCCACTGCTCGGGCGGCATGTACTGCGGCGTGCCCATCACCCCCGACGACAGCACGGTGAGGTTCTGGTCGCCGGCGGATTGTTTCTGCTTGGCGAGGCCGAGGTCGGCGAGCTTGATGCGGCCGTCCTCGCCGACCAGCACGTTGTCGGGCTTGATGTCGCGGTGCACGATGCCCTGCGTGTGCGCGTCGCGCAGCCCGAGCGTGGCGCCGATCACGACCGCCAGCGCCTCGGCCTCCTTCAGCGGCCCCTTGCGTTTGACGCGTTCGCGCGCGGTCTCGCCCTTCACGAACTCCATCACCAGGTAGTGGATGCCGTTCTTCTCCTTCACGTCCAGGACGCGCACCACGTTGTCGTTGTTGATGCGCGCCGCGAGCTTGGCCTCGCGCGCGAACCGGGCGACGAACTGCTCGTC
>JAEUHV010000403.1 GCA_016794485.1 Planctomycetota bacterium | reverse complement strand
CTTCTCCTGGTTCTTCGCCTGCTGCTCGAACGGCAGTTTCAGCAGCTCGCGCTTGGCCTCCTCGGCCATGTCGTCGAGCTCCTTGGCGGTCTTCTTCAGCTCCTCGATCGCCTGGTCCTGGTCCTTCAGCGACGGCTCGGGCTTCTTGTCACCGAGCTGCTGCTCGGCCTTGCCCATCGATTGCGAAGCCTTGCCGGCGCTGCCGCTGCAGCTGCCCGGGGAACCCGCCGACGGCTTGCCGTCCTTGGGTTCGCCCTTCTCGCCCTTCTCGCCAGGCTTGCCGGCTTCGGGCTTCTTCAGCTCCTCGTTCTTCTTCTCGGTGGCCTCGAGGTCCTTGGCCAGCTGCTCGGTCTTCTTCTGCAGCTCGCCTTCCTTGTCGGCCAACGGCTTGGTCGCTTCGGCCGCGGCCTGCAGGCCGAGGTCGTTGGTCTGCTCGCGCAGCTTCTGCTGCTCGGCCAGCAACGCCTCGACTTCCTTTTTCTTCGCCTCGACGTCGGCGAGGTGCTTCTGCAGCTCCTCGGTGCGCGCCGAGTCGGCCTTCTCCTTGGCCTGTTCCTTGCTCAGCTCGTCGACGCGATTCTTGAACGCTTCGAGCCGCTTGATCTCCTCGAGCAGCTTGCGCAGGTCGGTGTTGCGGTTCTGCAGCAGGTCGAGCAGCGTGCCGAGGTCCTTGCGCAGGTCACCCATGTAGACGAGCGCCTCGTCCCACCGCTCCTGCTTGAGCAGTTCGCCGCACTTCTCCAGGCGCGCGGTCATCTTCTTCTCCTGGGCATACTGCAGGCCCGACGACAGCACCTTGCTGTCTTCGGGGTCGGACTTCTGCAGCACGACCATGAGCTTCTGCATGCGCTCGCTCAGGTCCTTGAACTTGGCCGACGCCTGCTCCTGTTTGCTCAGGGCGACGGTCGGGTCCTGCTGCGCCATGCACGCCACCGACGGTGACGCGAATGCGAACAGGAACGCCAGTACGATGGCGATTGCTCTGGGAATCATGGGTTACCTCGGAATCCGCCGGGTGGGCGGGCTCTCAGGACGGGGAAGCTACTTCTTTTCGTTCGGCTTGTCGGAACCGGGCTTGTCTTGTTTCGGCTTGCTGAAGATGTCGGCCTCTTTGTCTTTCACGATCTTCTTGGTTGCGTCGATCGCCGAATCCTCGTGGCGGATGATCACGCGCAGTTCCTCGATCAGGGCGGCAAGGCTTTCGGCCTGCTCCATGCTCTTGAGAACAGCCAAGATGCGTCGTTCGATGTCCTTGTAGCCAACGACCGCTTCGGCGCGCTTGGCCTCGTCGGCGGTGTTGACGAACGCATCGACCAGACGCGAGGTCGCCGGGAAAGAGTCCTTTGCCAGCTCGGCGAGCGGGACCGGGATCAACGCCTCGATCTGGCGGACCTGGCTCGGCTCCCACAGCCGGTTGTTCTCGTACTCGAGCAGGATGCGGGCATAGGCCTCGCCGACGAAGGCGACGCGGCGGCCGAGCGCCTGCTGCAGGCGCGCCAGCGCCTTCAGCTTCGCTTCGACCTGCTTCCTTTTGTCGCCGGCCTGGGCCGGACCCATCATCTCGCCGAGTTCGATCGTGGCGCGCTGCTCGTCGGCGAGGATGCGTTCGAGCTCCTGCCGCTGCTCGACCTGGCGTCGGCGCAGGTCCTCGGTGAGCCGTTCGCGCGTCACCACGCGGAACGTCATCGTCTCGCCGAACCCTTCGTGCGGATCGCCGGGGCCGAAGTTGTCCTTCGCGCCAAAGCGCAGCGACAGCAGCATGCCGGGCCGGATCGGGTTGGTCGCGGCGTCCTCGGTCGGCGCCTTGTTCCACTGCCGCAAGTCGACCGACGCGGTCGATTCGTAGCGCAGTGCACTGCGCGTGAACTCGGACCCGTAGAGGACCTCGGCGTTGGCGAACGGTGCCTCCGGCAGCGGATCGGCGCCTTTGTCGACCGGCTTGTCCTCGCTGGCGCGGAAGGCCGCCGACACTTCGCGCAGGCCGAAGTCGTCCTTCACCTTCAGGTCACCCGGGATGCGCGCGTGCGCGGTGATCGACGTGCCGATGCCGCGCAGGCGGAACTCGAGCGTTGGAGCACGGTCGTCGCCGACCCGCAGCACGAGCTTGGGCGGCGTGCCCGAACCGAGGCGGTCGGTGTCGACGACGTCGACGACGAGCAGGCCGGACTTCACCGGCGCGAAGTCGCCGCCGAACGTCAAACCGTCGGCACCGCGCGCGAGCGGCACCTTCTGGTCGTTGCCGAACAGCAGGAACGCGTCGGTCAGGGGCTTCTGGCTCTTGCCCGTGAACGTCAGCAGCGCCCCCTTCGGCAGGCGCAGCTCGCCCTCGGTCGGCGGCAGCGTCCACGGCTCGCGCTCCATGTAGTCGGGGAACTTCACGCGCACGGCCAGGTCCTCGACGCGCGGCCGTTCGACGATCTCGACCCGAACCGACAGCGGCAGCGAATCGCCGCCGTGCACGTCGAGGGTCATGTCGGCGAGCACCGATTCGATCGTCCAGGTGAACTCGGCGGCCCCGGTGCGGCTCATCGCCTCGCTGCCGCGCTCGCCGCCGGCGAAGACGTAGTCGACCCAGACCTGATCCGGCACCGTGCCCTGGACCTGCACCCGGACCGTCAGCGCGTCGCCCTGCGGCAGGCGCACTCCGGCGGCGGTGCCGTCGGCGAGCGCCAGCGTCGTGTAGCGCGGCCAGTCGACGTTCGCCAACGCGAGGTTGCGTGCGGCCCATGTGCCGAGCGAGCCGGCGTCGAGCACGGCCCAGCCGACGAAGAACAGCACGGCCCCGGCAAGGTCGAGCGTGTAGCGCCGCACGCGGGTGCGGTCGATCGCCGCACCGAACGGGATCGCGCCGAGCCGCGCCCGCACGTCGGCGACCACGGCGGCCTTCAAGGCGGGCGACTCGACGTGGCGCGCTTCCCCGCCGGCCTGCAGCTCACGGTCGAACTGCAACGAGCTGATCAAGGCCTGCTTCACTTCGGGCGCGCTGCGTTCGACCGCGAGCGCCATCTCGTCGTCGCTGAGCGGGACCGCGAGCGGTCGGAACAACCGACGCTGCAGCGTGCGCACGACGACCACGAGGAACGTCACCAGCAGGATCGCGCGGAAGATCCACTCGAGGCGCAACAGGCGGTCGGTGAGCAGGCTCGGCAGCGCGAACGCGACCAGCAGCAACGCGCACAGGCCGATGGCCTCGATCCAGATGCCGCTGCGCGCGGAGCGGCGCAGCCGTTCGAACTCCGCCTGGCCCGGCAGGGCCGCGGTCAGGAACGCCGGCGAGGTCGTGGGTTGCGAGGTCATAGCAGGTTGAAGCGCTTGCGCAGCAGCCACTCGAGGGACAACACCACCAGGATGAACGCGACCGTCGGCCAGCCGTCCCAGACCGCGTGGGGCGTGCGGAACGTGTCGGTGGCCGAACGCGACGGGATGCGGTCGAGGGCCGCGAGCAGGGCCTGCGGCGTGTCGAACAGTTCGCCGCCGGTCGCACCCGCGACCGCGAGCAGTTCGGCGCGGTCCATGGGCCCCGGCCGTTCGATCTGCGCGGCAGCGACCTGGAACGACACCTCGACGTTCTTGCCGACCTTGTCGGCGCTGCGCACGCGGTAGACGCCGAGTTGGGTCGGCCGGAAGCGCAGGGAATAGCTGCCCGGCAAGCTTTCGACCGGCACCAGCTGCACGGTCTCGGCGGCCTCGCCTTCGCGTTCGATCAGCACCGGATACGAATCGAGCACGACCGGCTGCAGCGCTTCGTCCTTCGCTTCCGCGGTGAGTTCGATCGCGTCGCCGAGGTCGACCTTGTCGTCGCTCGCCGTGAGGCGCAGGCGCGTGTTGCCGGCCTGGATGCGACCTTCGAACAGGTAGCGCACGCCGTTGACCCAGTACTTGTTGTAGGCCTGCTCGTAGATCGAGCGCCAGCGGTAGGTCTCGTCGGTGCTCATGAACAGCACGCGGCCGGCGCCGACGTTCTGCATCGCCAGCATCGGCATGCCACGGCCACCGCGCTTGAAGTCGGGGCTGGTGTGTTCGGCGAGCACGATCGCCGCGGGCTTCAGCCGCGTGACCGGGAAGAAGAAGCGGAAGCCCGGCAGGCGGCCCCACAGCAAACGGCTGTCGTCGCGCCCGTCGGCGAGCCGCGTGATCTTGGTGCCGACGCCTTCGTCGCCTTCCGGCGTCAGCGCGTACGGCCAGATGCGCACGAACGCCTTGCCGTAGCCGATGAAGCCGCGTTCGGCGAACTCGATGTCCGGCACGATCGGCAACAGCTCGGCGATCTGCCACGTGGTCGACGTCTGGCGCATCGCGTCGAGCGAGTACTTCTCGCCGGCGACCCACCACAGGCCGCAGCCGCCTTCGACGACGTGCTTGTTGAGGTTCTCGCAGAACCGCGCCGACAGCCGCGTGTGGTCCGGATCGATCAGCACGACGACGTCGTACGGATCGAACTCGGCCCGTTCCTCCGGCAGCTTCTCGAGGCGCACGCCTTCGTCGCCGTCCTGCGGGAACTTCGGGTCGGCGCTCTGCAGCCAGCACGACACGTCGATCGTCTTGTCGCGGATCAGCAGGTTGCGCAGGATCTGGAACTCGTGGTTGCTGCTGCCGGCGACCAGCAGCATGCGCAGCTTCTCGTCGATCACTTCGACCGGCGCCTGCTTCTGGTGGCGTTCGGCGACCAGCGGCTCACCGTCCGGCGGCTGCAGGTCGGTGCGATAGAGGAAGCGACCCGGCGTGTCGGACGTGATGTCCTTCCACTCGATCGCGACTTCGGTCTTGTCGCCGCCGAGCTGCACCGGCTGCGACTTCACCACGGTCTCGACACCCTTGTCGTCGATGCGCACGAGGCGCGCCTGCACCTGGATCGAGTCGTAGCCCTGCGCCGTGGCGACCGCCTTCAGCTCGAACGGGTCCTTCTGGAACACCTTCGCCGGTGCCTCGAAACGGCTCAGCTCGATGGTCTGCGCCTCGGACGGATCGCCGATGCCGAGCACGAAGGTGTGCGGGATCTTGCGTTGGTTGAGCAGGCGCGCGATTTCGGCCGCCTGCGGACCGGCGTTGCGCCGACCGTCGGTGACGAACACCACGGCGGCGATCTCCGACGAACGGCTCTTGTCCAGCGCGGTGCGCAGCGCCCCGCCCATGTTGCTGGCGCGTCCGTCGGCACTCAGCTTGGCGAGGTCGAGCCGCGGCACCGGCGGGGCCGCTTCGGGATCCACCGGCACCGGTTTGCCGTCGGCGCCGAGCTTCGGCTCGGGTGGCGGCAACAGCGGCAGCTGGTCGAGGTTGCCCGCGAACGAGTAGAGCTGGACCTGGTTCTTCGCCGCCAGCTTGCGCACCAGTTCGCCATCGCCGTGCTCGAGCAGCTTCTTCACCAGGTCGAGGCGCGGTGCGGCCGCCGGGTCGCCCACGCCGAGCTGCTTCCACGCCGACGCGGTGGCCTGCACTTCGTCGCGACGCCACGCATCGAGATGCGTCATCGACTGCGACGTGTCGACCAGCAGGATCGTGTGGCCCGGGCGCACCTCGCGCTTCACCGTGACGAGGTTCGGCTCGAGCAGCAGCGCCACCACCGCGAGCACCGCCAGCGCTCGCAGCGAGCCGAGCACGATTCGCTGGCCGGTGGTCAGGTTCTTGCCGTCGCGCCGGTAGAGGAAGCCGACCACGACCAGCACCGCGGCGCAGCCGAGCAGCACGAGCAGCCCGAGGCCGCCGGTCGGGAAGTTGGCGAGTTCGAACTGCAGGTCGCTGCCGGGTTCCGGCTCGATGCCGCACCAGGAAGCCAACAAACGGAGGATCTGGTCCATCGTGGTCTCCGGTCAGCGACGACCGAACCTCCAGGCGAGCAGGGATTCGAGCAGGAGACCGACCAGCAGCAGCGCCGCCAGGAACGGCCACACCTCACCTTCGCCGTGCTCGTCGCCGATCGACGAGTCCTCGCGCACGAAGGTGACGCGGTCGTGCAGTTCTTGCGGATACAGCCGGGGGAAGTCCTTGTCCGGGAACGCCAGCAGGCGCCCTTCGATGCTCGGCAGGTTGCGCGCGACCAGGCGCTTGTCCGGCGCACCGTCGTGCCGCACCAGGTCGATTTCGTAGGCCCCGAGGGCGCGCAGTTCGGGCATCGGCACGGCCAGGGTCGCCGGCGCCGACGGTTCCTTGCCCTCGACCGCGGTGAACGTGCGTTCGTCGTCGCCGCCGAGCGACCGCACCGTCGCGTCGGCGCGGAACACCGCCGGATCGAGCGACAGGCGCAGCGTGCCGTCGGGCAGCAGGTTCAGTCCCGACGGATCCTGGCGGCGCGCCATCGCGCGGTGCATCTGGTTGACCAGCACCAGGAACAGGTCGGTGCTCGGCAGGTTCGACCAGAACTTGTCGGCGGTGATCGCGAACATCGCGACCTCGCCGCCGCCGTTCGGGAACGTCTTCGCCACCAGCAGCGGCGGGCCTTCGGCGTCCTTCACCCGCGCGACGATCGCCGCGGAGTGCTTGCCGTCGTCGACGATCGTGAGCCAGCGCTTCACCAACACGACGTTGCCGATCAGGATGTCGATCACTTCGGCGACGCCCTCGCAGATCGGGTGGTCGCGGCCGGTCAGCACGGCCTTGTCCGGCCGATCGGGGTCACCGGCGATCTCGCCGAGCGACAGCGGCAGCACACCCTTGCCATCGCGCCACAGCAGTTCGTTCCAGCGCGCACCGTCGACCAGGGGGCCGACCGTGCACACGAGGCCGCCGCCGCCGGCGACGAAGTCCTCGATGCGCTTGGCGGTCGCCGCGGTGGGCGCGGTCACGTTGCACAGCCACACGACGTCGAACGGCGCCAGGTCGGTCTCCTCGAGGCCCTGGTCGGTGACGACCATCGGCTCGATGCCGGACTCGGCCATTTCCATCGCAGCCTGCAGGAAGAACGTCTCCGGCTCCTCCTCGTCGGGCTGGCCGTCGACGAGCAGCACACGGCTCTTCTCGCGCACCTGCAGCACCAGCGTGCGTCGATCGTCGATCGGGAACGACTCGCTCGCTTCGAGTGCGGCGTCGATGCGGTGCGGTCCGGCGGCGTGGAACGTGTGGCCGATCGGCACGGCGACGCGTTCGCCGGGAGCCAGCTGCGGCACGGTCAGCACCACGCGGCTCTGGCCGTCGACTTCGACCGCGACCGACGACGGCGTGGTCGGGTCGAGGCCGAGGTTCTGCACGTCGACGGCGAGGGTTGCCGGCACACCGGCCACCGCGAGCCGGTCCACCAGACGGACATCGACGACGGCGAGGTTCGTCGGCAGCCCCGCCTTGCCGAACACGGTCAGGTGGTCCTTGTCGGGACGCAGTGCCTGCAGCGCTGCGAGCAAGGCGGGTTTCGGCTTGTCGTCCTCGGTCGCCCAGTCGAGCGCGCGCGTGTCGCCGGCGACGTAGAACTCGGTCCGCCCGGCTTCCTGCACTTCCTGCGCGCGCTTGCCGACGACGGCCAACGCGGCACCGAGGTCGGTGTGGCCGTCGCCACACGAAAGCTCCTTCAGAAGCGCGCCGACGCGCTTGCCGAGTTCGGGCCCGACGCGCTGCGTCCAGGCTTCGGGCTGCGCCGGGCGGCTGGTGCGCACCAGCGAGAACAGATCGCCCGAACGGTGCGTCGCCAGTTCGTCGACGAGCGTGCGGATGCGGTCGTGCGCCTTCACGAACAGCGTCGTGCTGCCGCTGCGCTGCGTCATCGACGCGCTGTCGTCGAGCACCACCACGTGGTGCGTCTTGGTCGACAGGAGACCGCCGCCGCCGAACTGCGGCCGGCAGACCAGGAACACCAACAGCAGCACCGCGAGCGTGCGCAGCAGCAGAACGAGCCACTGCTCCATGCGCAGGCGCTTGCGGTTGCGCTTCATCGCCGCGAGCAGGAACTCCATCGCCGCCCAGGGAACCTTCCTGAACCGCCGCCGGTTCAACAGGTGGATGACGATCGGCACCGCGCACAACGGCACGGCCCACAACAGCAGCGGATTGAGGAAGGCGAGGGCGAGCATCAGCCGGTTCCGTCGGGCTCAGCGCTGGTAGATCGGGGCGTAGGAGTACGGCAGCTGCAGCAAGGTCAGTGCGATCGCGGTGCCGTACACCGAGCCGACGCCGTCACCTTCCCAACTGCCGTCCTTCTTCTGCTGCTTGAGCAGCCACGACGACTTCTTCGCGTAGTAGTCGGTCCAGTCGCTGCCACCGCGCTGGAACAGCGCCTGCGACCAATAGAGGTGCGTGTAGAAGTGGTGGCCGGTGTTGTCGACCGTGACCTGGATCGACTTCTTGCAGTACTGCACGGCCTTGTCGACGAACGGCTGGTCGTCGTACATCCCGGCGTTGTAGAGCACCGCGACGCCGGCCGCGGTGATCGCGGGCCGCCCTTCGCCACCGCTGTTGAGGCTGTAGCGGATGCTGCCGTCGCCGTTCTGGCACTTCTTGATGTAGTCGACGGCGCGATCGATCGTCTTCTTGTCGACGACGATGCCGGACATGCGGCAGGCGCGCAGCGCCTGGATCTGCGTCACGGTGACGCTGCCCTCGTCGCCCCCGGAATCGGGAGTGTAGATCCAGCCGCCCGCCGACGACTGCGCCGACGAGATCAGGCTGACCGCCTTGTCGAGCACGCGCTTGAGCTTCTCCTGCTCCTTGACGTCCTCCTCCATGCCAAAGACGGACGCCAGGAACAGCGTGGCGAAGCCGTGCCCGTACATGCTGCGCCCTTCCTCGGACGGCACGGAGATGACGCCGCTGCCGCCATCGGCGTTCTTCTTCAGGAAGGCGACGGCGCGCCGGACCGATTCGTAGTACTTGCCACGCGTCGGGGTCGAACCACCGGCGATCATCGCCATGCCGGCGAGACCGGTCATCGCTGCCGGGTAGCTGCCGTAGCCGCCGCTGTTGCGCCAGCAGCCGTCGGTGCCCTGGTTGCGGGCCAGCCAGTCGAGCCCGCGCTTGATCGCTTCGTCGATCTCCTTGGTGACTCCGGGTGGGTAGGTGACGTCCTGAGCCCGCACGGCCGCGAACGGCAGCGACGTGGCGAGCAGCAGCGAAACGGCGAACGAGGCCTTCATCCCTTGCCTTCCATGTAGTCGTAGAGGCGATTCTGTTCGCGCTCGTGCGCGGCCAGGTCACCGTGGTCCTTGCAGATCTCGACACGCGCCAGATGCCAGAGCTTGCGATCGACCAGCAGGTCGACGATCCCGTCGAGCAGGGCCAGCGCAGCACTCGCATCGCCCTGTTTGGCCAGGGTGGATGCCCGATCGCGCGTCAACGCCAGGAGGGTCGTCCCGAGCCGCTGGCGCGCTGCTTCGTCGGTCGCGGCCCGCAACGCGACGACCAACGCCGCTTCGGCCGCGGGCGAGTCTCCGGCGCGCACCAACAGGTCGGCCCGGCGCAGCGGATCCGCCGTCGTGGCGGCCAGCGCCTGCAGGGCCGGGCGCGCACTGAACACTTCGACCCCGCCCTGGTAGCCGACCGCCAGCCAGGCGCCGTCGACGACGATGTTGGCCGAACCCGCGAGCGGCTCCTTGCTCTCGCCGAACGCCGGCATCGGCACGCGCCGCAGCGGCTTGCCGTCGAGGGCGAACACGAGCAGTTCCCGTTCGCCGGGCAGCACGATGCAATCGCCGGCGACCGCACCGCGGCCGCGGCCGGTGTTCTTCGGGCCGTTCCACGGCGGCAGTTCGCGCGACCACTTCAACAGGCCCCCGGAGGCGCCGATGCCGACCAGATGGGTATCGGTGAGGACGAACAGGTCGTCGCCGGCACGGCCCACGACCGAACGCAGCTTGCCGTAGGGCACATACCGCGTCGTGGCACCGTCGAGCATCCACTGCGGCTGGCCGGTGGCTCCGTCGAGGCACAGCAGCATGTCGCCGTCGATCGGCGCCACCACCACGAGCCCGTCGAACGCGAGCATGTCGTTGGGCAGGAAGCCGGTCAGCTCCTCGTTGCCGAACTGCGGCCGGCCCCACATGTTGTCGTTGGACGCCGGCTTCTTGACGCGGGTCGGCTTGCGGGCCGGGTCGATGCGTTCGTACCGGCGGATCCACCGCAGGTCGCCGGTGAACGCGTCGATCGCGGCGACGCAGCCGGAGTTGGTCGCGACGAAGGCGACTCCACTCTGGACGACCACCGGACAGCCGGGCGCCTTGAAGAACGGTGTGCCCCCGCCGTGCAGGATCGTGTGCCACAGCGGCCGCCCGGTTTCGCGGTCGAGGCACTCGAGCGTGAAGCGACCTTGGCGCATCGCCGGCAGCAGCAGCTTGCCACCGAACACGGTCGGCGCCGCCAGGAACATCACGTCGCGCAGGCCGCTGTCGCCTTCGAGCCACGCACCCGAATCCCAGGCGCGCTTGCCGTCGTTCGCACCGTAGGCCACCAGCGTGTTCGCCTTCAGCGCCTCGACGCTGGCGGTGCTGCCGCGCGGGTGGCCGAGCACGACGTAACGATGCTGCTGGCCGTCGATCGGCCGCAACAGGGCGAAATCGTTGGCGGCGACACGCACGCGGGGTTGCCCTTCGCGCGCGACCGGGGGCTCCTCGTTGCCGTCGCCGTTCGTGGTCAGGACGCCGGTGGTGGCGTCCACCGTGCGCAGGCAGAAGTGCTCGAGGAAGTTGGCCTGCGGCGGTGCGGCCGGATCGGCGGCATTGCGCGTGAACGCGACCCACGTCGCCGGCCCGTAGCGGCCCGCGTACGGCATGGTCGCGGTGGTCACGCCGTCGAAGAAGATCTGGTTGCGGTCACCGCTCGCCTTCGGATCTTTGTACGGGTCCGGATTGCGGAAGCGGAACTGCCACAGCGGGACCAGCGGCACCGCCTCGTCGGCGAGCCACCCGTGCGCGATCGGTGCGGCCGACGGCACGACCGCGACATCGCGCGCGAACAGCGCATCGCTCGGCAGGTCCTTCACCGCATGCAATTCGCCCAGCACCCGGAGCGAATCCTCCGGGAACGCCGCGGCCAGCGCCTGGACCGCGTCGAGTGCCCCCGACTGTTCACCGGCCAGTTGCAGGCAGAGGGCCATCTTGAACCGGCACCAGACGTCCTGAACACCGAGGCGCTTGCGCAGGTCGGCCGGATAGACGGTCAGCAGGTCGGACAAGACCAGCACGGCGGCGCGGTGCCGACCTTCGTGCATCAACCGGTCCGCGAGCAAGGTCATCGCCTTGCCGGCCGGAAGGGTGGCGAAGTAGCGGTTGGCAACCTGTTCGAGCGAGTGGATCGAGCCATCGCGCAGCGCTTCCTGCAGCAGCTCCTCCGCCGCCACCTCGTAGTTGGCGCGGTAGATCTCGAGGCCGACCGCCGGCATGCGCGCGAGCAATTCGTGGCATTGGCGGCGGACCGGCCGGAACAGGCGGCCATCGCTGCTGTAGCGGGCATTGCGGGCGTCGGGCGGATCGACTTTCTTCACCGGGGCCGCATCGCCGCGGCGGCGAGCGAGCGCGTCTTCCAGCAGCTGGACCTGCTGCTTCTTCTTCTCCGCCTTGTCCTCCGGCTCGTCGCCCTTCTTCGCCGCCCCTTCGTCCTTCGGGTCCTTCGCCTCCTTGGGGTCGGCCCCCTCCTCCGGCCCGGTGTCGGCCACGACCGTGAACCGACCTTCGATCACCTGCTGCAGCAGGTTGATGGCGCCGGAGTAGTCCTCACGTTCGAGGAACTTCTGCGCGCCGCGCAGGTAGCGGTCGATGTTCGCGTTCTCGAACATGTCGACGCTGATGCCCGGATCGTCGTCCGGACTCGCCGCCCCGGGTCCCTGGGGCGCAGCCACGGCGACGGGAGCCGCGACGCGGATCTGCTGGGCCGGGAGCGCAGCCGCGATGGCGGCAGCCGTCGCGAGCAACGTGAACACGTGGGGATTGAACTGCGACGACAAAGGACTCGTTCCGGGGGCCTGCCTCGAGGTCCGAGGGGTCTGCGACCTTGGTGACCGGTTGCAACGACGGTCACCGGGGAGGGATCAGTCGGGAATCTACGTATCGGGGCGATCGACGGCGAGGCCCCCCGACCCATTCCGTCGACTTGAACTCCTGGACGGGAATCGTGCCGCATC
>JAEUHV010000399.1 GCA_016794485.1 Planctomycetota bacterium | reverse complement strand
GCACCTACGCCGGCGTGCGCAGCATCGCGGCGTCGCCGAACCTGCCCGAAATCGCCCTCGGCTTTGACAACGGGCAGGTGGCCCGCATCGACCTCGCGACCGGCACCGTGCTGGCCGTCACGCCGGGGGCCGGCCTGCCCGTGGTCGCGGTCGACTACACCACGCTCGGCACGCTGGTCTGGGCCGACGCCGGCAGCGTCTACAGCGACCTCGCCGCCGCACCGATCTACACCGCGACGCAGGCGATCGCCGACCTCTCGGTCGGCAAGGCGCCGACGGCCTCGGCCACCCCGTTCGGGACGGGCTGTGGCGGCAACGCCAGCGTGCAATGGCTCACCAGCGGCGCGCCGACGCTCGGCAACAGCACGTTCCAGATCGCCTTCACCGCGTACCCCGTGGCACCGCTCGTGCTGGTGGCCCTCGGCACCAGCCGCACGGCATCGACCCTGCTCGGGGTCGGCCTGCCGTTCGACCTCGCCCCGGTCGGTGCACCGGGCTGTGACCTGCTCGTCGACCCGGAGACGGTGCTCGCGTTCCCCACGTTCAGCGGCGTGCAACTGGTGATCCCGATCCCGAACAACCCGGCCCTCGCCGGCCAGTCGTTCTTCGCGCAAGGCTTCGTGCGCCAGACGTCGAACCCACTCGGGCTCGAAGCGACGCCGGGCCTCGCCTGCGTGCTGCGCTGAACAACTGCCCTCTGGACTCGTGGGCTGCGCCGGCGCACTCTGTTGTGCGCGAGGCGACCGCGGCACGGCGCTGCGGTGTCCGCATCGAACCCACATTCCCCTCCAGGAGGCAACCATGGCCAAGGGCCAACAAGGCAAGAAGGAAACCAAGAAGGAAGCGAAGCTGAGTCTGAAGGAGAAGCGCGCCGCCAAGGCCGCGAAGAAGGCGATGAAGGGCTGAGAGCCCGTCCGCCGCGTGCCCCGTCGCCGACGGGGCACGCTCCCGCTGCGCGCGGTTCCGCTACGCGACGCGAGCGACCAGCAGTGCGGCGAAGCCGGCCAGGCAGACGAGGCCGGTGCCGAGCGCGACCAGCCGCCCGAGCCCGCGTCCCGAGCCGATCGCGATCCCGGCCTTCACCAGCGTGTTGCTCGCACACGCGACCACGATCGCGGTGACCGCGAGGTCGGTGTCGGCGGCGACCAGGCGGGCCCGTTCCGCCATCGACAGCGTGATCGCATCGACGTCGGTGAGTCCGGCCAATGCCGCGACGGCGTGGATGCCGCTCTGCGGCAGGTGCTCCTGGCCGAGCTTGAGCAGCAACTGCACGAGCGCGAACAGGGCCGCGAACTTGCCCGCCGCGACCAGCGAGAACGGGTTCTTGATCGGCACGCCCTCGGCGACGACCGCGTGCCGGCCGGCGCGCAGGAACAGCACGCCGACCAGCAGGGACGTCGACGCCATTGCCACGAACGCCGGCAGCAGCTTCGGCAACATCGCCGGACAGACGACCGCCGCCGCGACCAGCACCCGGCCGAACATCACGCCCCACGCCAGCAGGATGCCGCCGGCCAACTGGCTCGGCACCGCCCCTTCCTGGCGGCTCTGCCGCGTCAGCGCGAGCGTCACCGCGGTCGAACTCGCCAACGCCCCGGCCGTCGCGGTCACCGCGATGCCGCGGCCCGGCCCGAGCCAGCGCGACGCGATGTAGCCGACCAGCGACAAGCCGCTGATCAACAACACCAGCAGCCACAGCTTCTGGAGGTTGATCGCGCCCCACGGGTCGATCGCCCGGTCGGGCAACAGCGGCAACACGATGAACGTCGCGAGCAACAGCCGCAGGCCGACCAGAACGTCGTCCCAGCCGATGCGGCCGACCATCGCATGCAGCGGCTGCTTGTAGGCGAGCAACGTGGCGGTCACGACGCCGAGCCCGATCGCGATTTCGCGATGTCCGGTGGTGGCGAGCGCACCGACGAGGCACGTGACCAGCGCCGCCAGCTCGGTCGTCAAGCCGACCTGCTCGGGGCGCACGCGCAGGCCGGCGAAGTAGCCGGCGACCACGAGACCTGTCGCCGCCAGGATCGTCGCTGGCAGCATCCAGGCCTGCTGCAACTGCACCCCGAGGTACCCGCCGGTCGCCCCGAGGGTCGCCAGCATCACGAAGCTGCGCAAGCCGGCGACGCCGAAGCCTTCACGCACGTTGCGCTTCTCGCGCTCGAGCCCGAGCAGAGCCCCGAGCAGCAGGGCGGTGCCGAAGTCCTGGGCGACGGCAAAGGAGAACGCCTGGGTCACCGATGCAGCCTAATCGCGCCGCGGCCGAATGCGAGCGGTGGCCGCGTGCGCCCTCGGGCCCACCCGCGAGCGCTCACCGCGCCTCGGACGGCTCCGTAGACTGCGACCATGCGACCGATAAGCCTTGCCGTGCGTCTGCTAGCCGCGATCGTGGCCGGCATCGCCGCCCTTCCCGCCCAAGAGACGATGCAGACGCTGCCCGCCGACAATCCGTTCGCCCGTCCGAGTCCGCTGCTGTACGCGACGCCGCCGTTCGACCGGATCCGCGACGAACACTGGCTGCCGACCTTCACCGAAGGCATGCGCCTGCATCTCGCCGAGGTCAAAGCGATCGCCGGCAACCCCGAGGCGCCGACGTTCGCCAACACGATCGAGGCGCTGGAGCAGGCCGGCGCGCTGCTCACGCGCGTCAGCAAGGTGTTCTTCAACCTGACCGAGTCGAACACCAACCCGACGATCCAGAAGATCCAGGCCGAGCTGGCGCCGAAGCTGGCGGCCCACCAGGACACGATCTGGCTCGACGCGCGCCTGTTCGCCCGGGTCGAGGCGGTGTTCGCCGCGCGCGCCACGTTGCCGGCCGGCGAAGCGAAGCGGTTGGTCGAGCGCTACCACACCGCGTTCGTGCGCAACGGCGCGCGGCTCGATCCCAAGGCCCAGGACCGGTTGCGCGGCATCAACGAGCAGCTCTCGTCGCTGACGACGAAGTTCCAGGAGAACCTGCTGGCCGACACCAAGGCCCTGGCCGTCGTCGTCGACACCGAGAAGGAACTCGCCGGCTTCGACACGGCCGCGGTGATCGCCGCGTGCGACGCCGCCAAGGCGGCCGGCCAAACCGGGAAGTTCCTGATCGGACTGCAGCTGCCGACGTCGCAGGGCGTGCTGGCGTCGCTCGCCGACCGCGCCACGCGCCAGCGCGTGTTCGCGGCATCGATGGACCGCTGCAACCGCGGCAACGAGTTCGACAACAAGGCCTTGGTCCTGAAGATCGCGGCGCTGCGCGCCGAACGCGCCGGCCTGCTCGGCTTCGCGACGCACGCCGACTACGTGCTACAGGACCAGATGGCCGGCAGTGCCGCTGCCGTCGCGAAGATGCTCGCCAGCATGACGCCGCAGATCGTGGCGAAGGCGCGCGGCGAAGCCGCCGAACTGCAGGCCTGGCTCGACGCGAACCGGCCGGGCACGAAGCTCGCGGCGTGGGATTGGGCCTGGGTCGCCGAGCAGGTGCGCAAGGAGCGCTACGACTTCGACGAAAACGCCGTGCGGCAGTACTTCGAGATGGAGCACGTGCTCGGCGGCCTGTTCCTCATGGCCAAGACGCTCTACGGCGTCGAGCTGCGCGAGCGCAAGGACCTGCCGGTCTACCACCCGGACGTGCGCGTGTTCGAGGTGTTCGGCGCCGACGGCAAGGCGATCGGCCTGTTCTACGGCGACTGGTTCGCGCGCACCGGCAAGCGTGGCGGCGCCTGGATGGACAACTTCGTCGACCAGTCGATCCTGCTCGGGCAACAACCGGTGGTCGTCAACGTGATGAACATCCAGAAGATCGCGGCGCCGGGAGTGACGGTGCTGAGCTTCGACGAGGTCACCACGCTGTTCCACGAGTTCGGCCACGGCGTGCACGGACTGTTCAGCACGGTGCGTTACCCGCTGTTGTCGGGCACCTCGGTGCCCAGGGACTTCGTCGAGTTCCCGTCGCAGTTCCACGAGGACTTCGCGTTCGACCCGGCGGTGCTCGAGCGCACCGCGATCCACTGGAAGAACGGCAACAAGATGCCGGCGGAGCTGGTCGCCAAGGTTCGCGCCGCGCGCACGTTCGGCCAGGGCTTCGCCTCGCTCGAGTACATCGCCGCGGCGCTGCTCGACATGGCCTGGCACTCGCTCCCGGCCGGCACGCAGGTCGACGACGTCGGGAAGTTCGAACGCGAGGCACTGGAGAAGGCCGGGGTCGCGTGGGACCTGGTGCCGCCGCGCTACCGCAGCACCTACTTCGCGCACGTGTGGCCGGGCGGCTACTCGGCCGGCTACTACGCCTACCTGTGGAGCGAGGCGCTGGCCGCCGACGCGTTCGCCGGCTGCATGGAGAACGGCGGCATGACCGCGCAGAACGGCGCGCGCTTCCGCGAGCTGGTGCTGTCGCGCGGCATGACGCAGGAGCCGATGGCGATGTTCGCGGCGTTCCGCGGCCGCGACCTCGACACGACGGCGCTGCTCAAGCGGCGCGGCCTGAAGTAGCGGCCCGGTCGCGCCGGGCGAGCCAGAAGCCGACGCCCCAGATCGCCACGGCCATTGCGACGATCGGCCCGAGCAGCGCCGCGACGCGCGGCACCCAGACGCCGAGTGCCGTCGACACGCTGCCGAAGTGCACGTTCAGGTCGCCTTCGAACCGCGGCGGCAACGGGTTCACCATGCCGGTCTCGACGAGCAGGTTGATGTTCGCCATCGCATCCGTCGGCCAGGCGCTCGGGGCCCACGGCGGGATCCACAGCATCAGTCCGGCTCCCACTGCGACCAGGACCCCGTAGGCGATCCGGTGCCCCGACTGCAGGAACCGCACCGACGCGAGCACGAACGGCACCAGGATCAGGTTGCTGTGCCGCGCCCAGTCGAACGCGATGCAGAAGATCACGCCGATCCCGAGGGCGACGAGCCACAGGTGCAGCCGTTCGCGGCCGTGCGCACGCGTGTGCTGGTGCCAGGCGAGCACCGCGAGCACCGGCCCCCACGCGACGACGAGATGCACCAACGCCAGAGCCAGCACGACCACCGTGCCGCCCGGGAACAGCGGATGGTTGGCGAAGTACTCGTAGCTGAACAGCTGCTGCGCCTTGGCCTTGATCGCGAAGTAGTACGCCGCGTAGACGGCGAGCCCAGCACCGGCGCCGACGACGTCGTGGAGCACGCGCCCGCCCGCCTCGCGGCGCACGAACCACAGCCATGGCAGCAGGAACGCCGCCAGTTCGTGGTTGGTGAGGTTGACGAACCACACGCCCCAGAACAGCACGGGTCGCTTCGCCACCAGGAGGTTGGCCAGGAACAGCGAATAGCAGATCGGATCCGGGTACCCGACCCAGTGGTCCTTGTAGAGCTGGATCGGCGCCGTGAGCGCGATCGCGACGGCGACCAACGCCGCATCGACGACGGCCAGGCCTCGTCGACGCCCGAAGAAGAACACGGTGGCGAGCAGCAGGACGGCGAGGCCACGCACGAACAGCAGGTAGTTCGCTCCGCCGAGCCCGAGCGACCACGCCAGCACCGGCGCGAGCATGCGATGCGGGAACCGACACTGCAGCAGGGCGGGATCCCGCGACAGCGACAACCAGTCCACCCCGAACCCTTTCGCTTCGTCGCCCGGCCCGATCACGAAACACGAGAGCGCATAGGCGAGCGCACCGACCACCACCGCCAATCCCGCGTCGACGTACCAGCGTGCGGACTCCGGACGTGGCGGCGACGACGACGGCTCGGAGGGCATGGCGCGGCACACGGTAGGAAGCACCGCGGCACCCCGCAAGCCGGGGCGCCACGGCAGTCGCGAACACCGACCGCACCACTTCCGCACCACTCGACGTGCGACCGGAACCTCCCATCGCAGGCTCGCGTCGAACGGCTGCAATGCACCCGACCTTCGCCGTCTTGTTGAAACGATTCTGCGCCCGCGTCGGGCTGTCCGTCAGCCGCGTGGCGACCCAAGCAGGCCTCCCGAAGCAGACGTTGTTCAACTGGTGTAGTGGTACGAAACCACGCTGGCACCCACGCCTGCCGAAGGACCTCGAACGACTGTCGCGGGCCCTCGGGCTCGGCGAGAAGGAGCTCGACGAGATGCTGTTGGCGGCCGGTTGCATTTGCGCCGTCGACACACCCGCTTTCGAGGAAACGAACATGGAAACGCTCACCTTGCCGCGTGGCTGGTTCCGCGCCGGCAGTCATCCGGCCCAGTACGACATGGGCATCGATCCCGCGATCCAGCACCAGGGCAGGCGCGTCGCCCTCATCCGCTCCCGCACCACCACCGCCGACGGGTTCGGCACCCTGATGCAGTCCTGCCGACCCGGAGCCTTCCTCGACCATCGCGTTCGCCTGACCGCGACACTGCGCACCGAAGACATCGGCGAATGGGCCGGCCTCTGGTTCCGCATCGACGGCCCCGACGACGAGTCGCTCAACTTCGACAACATGCAGGACCGGGCGTTGAAGGGAACGAACGGCTGGGCCGACCATTCGGTCGTGCTCGACGTGGACAAGAAGGCGGTCGGCATCGCCTTCGGCGTGCTGCTCAGCGGCACGGGCAAGGTCTGGATCGCCAACTTCCGCATGGAGCAGGTCGGCCTCGACGTCCCCAGCACCAACCTGAAGTGCGAACGCCTCGTGCCCGAGGCGCCGGTCAACCTGGACTTCGCGGCATAGCGGGCCCGGCTGGCAGGTGCACACGTCGGCGCGCCCCGTAGAGTGCGCCGGATGCCGCGTTCGCTGCTGTGGTTCGCCCTGCTCTGCCACGTGGTGTTCGCCACGGGCTACGCGTGGTGCACGCCGAGCTTCGAAGGCCCCGACGAGAACAGCCACTACGAGTACGCGTGGCAGATGGGCAACGCCGGCCGCCAGCCGCTCGCCGGTGCCCTGGTGCGCGCGCGCAACCTGCCGCAGATCGAAGGCGCCGAGATCGCGATCCACCCGCCGCTCTACTACGCGCTGCTCGGCCGGGTGCTCGCGCTCACGGGCACCGACGACACCGTGTTCGGGCCGATGCTCAACCCGGACTTCGGCAATCCCGACAAGCCGTCGCGCAACCTGAAGTACCTGCACGGCAGCGGCCAAGGCGAGGGCGTGCTGTTCGGCCTGCGGCTGTTGTCGGTGCTGTTCGGCGCGATCACCGTCGTGCTCGTGCACCGCCTCGGCCGCGCCACCTGCCCGGCGCAACCGCGCGTCGCCGACCTCGCCGCGCTGCTGGTCGCAACCCTGCCGATGTTCTCGTTCCTGCACGGCCTCGTGCACAACGACACGCTCGCGATCCCACTGGCGACCGGCACCACGCTGCTGCTCGTGCGCGTGCTGCAGCACGACGCGCCGACCTGGCGGCACGGGGTCGGACTCGGCGCCCTGATCGGCGTCGGCCTGCTGACCAAGCTGACGGCGCTGTTCCTGTTGCCGCTGGTGGCAGCGGCCTTCGCCGCGGCCTGGTGGCGCGGCAGCGGCGAACGGCGGCGCGCGATCGTGCGCACGACGGCACTGACCCTGCTCGTCGCGGGCGGCATCTCGGCGCCGATGTTCCTGCGCAACCTCGAGCTCTACGGCGACGTGCTGGCGATGGCGGCGCACGACGCGACGTTCCCGCCGATCCCGCCCGAACTGCGCTGGGACGTGTTCCGCGACGGCTTCCTGCCCAACGTCTTCCGGTCCGTGTTCGGCACGTTCGGCTGGTTCGCGTTGCACCCGCATCCGCTGCTGGTCGCGTGCGGCGTTGGCGTCGCGACCCTCGCGTTGTTCGGCCTGTGGCGCGCCGGCCGCGACCGCCGTCCCGAAGCTCTGCCGCGCCCGCTGTGGTTGTTGGCCTTGGCGATGGGGCTCGTGTTCGCCGCGACCGCCCAGTTCAACTGGAAGGCGCCGCAGCCGCAGGCGCGCTTCCTGTTCCCGGCGATCGGACCGGCCGCGGTGGTGTTGGCGACGGGCTTGCTGCGCCTCGTCGCGCGTTTGCCGCAGCGGCGCTGGTTGCTGGTCCTGCCGCCGCTCACCGCCGCCGTCGTGTTCGTCGCGTGGTTCCTGCCCGCGTTCCGACCCGGGTTGGCGCCGGCACCGCCCTGGCAGCGGGCGCTGGTCGGCGACATCGTGCGGCGCCCGGACGCGCCAGTGATCACCTGGCAGGCGCCGCTGCCGACGCATTGGCGATTGCCGCTGACGTTGCGCTGGTCCGACCCCGGCGCCCCCGCCGGCGCGCGCTACACGCTCTACGTGCACGACGACGCCGGCCGCGTGCTGCTGGCGACGCACGAATGGACGCACGGCGGCATGCTGCTGCAGAACGGCGAAGCGACGCTGCCCGACGGACTGCTGCCGTTCCTGATCGGCGACGAACTCACGTTCGTCCTGCGGCGCGTGCCGGCGACGCCGGACGAGGTTCCGGCGACGTTGCCGACGAGCCCACCGCTGCGCCTGCGGCGGCCCTAGGCGCGATCACGGCAGGTCGATCGTCAGGAACGCGAAGTCGCGCGTGCGCAGCACGATCTCGCGTGTCGCCAGTTCGGCGTTGCCGTGCAGCACCCGCACCACGGCCGGCCCGTGCGCCAGGCCGGGGAAGCGAGCCACACCCTTCGCGTCGACGCGCACGCGAGCCGCTTCCCCCGACGGTTCGACGCGGACCACGGCACTGCGCACCGGCTTCCCGTCCCGGCGCACGGTCACCTCGAGCGGCACCAGCGGCTCGAGCGACAGCTGCACCGGGCGCTCGCCCGATTCGATCCAGACGTGCCCCGCGTGCCGGGTGAACGGGTCCTGCGCCAGCAGCAGCCAACGCTCGCGCGACATGGGCATCGCGACCCGCACGCGCGGCAGTTCACCGTCCGGCTTCACGGTCTCCAGGGTCCGGTGCTCGCCGTGGCCGCGCAGCGCAGTGAAGACGGCGTGGCGCGGCGGCGTTCCGTCGACGGCGAACACATCGACGGCCACGGACGAACTCGCCGCCCAAGGCTCCGCAACGACGAGGCGCAGTGCGGTGTCGCCGGCGACGCAGTGCATGGCACTGCCAGGACTGACCGGCACGGCGAGCGTCCACCCGGTCGCGCCGACGAGCCGCAACGCGAAGGCTCCGTGCTCGACCACGCCCACCACCTCGCCCCAGGCCGCATCGTCGGGCTTCGCCACCACCACCACGTGATGGACCGGCGCTCCACCCGCATCGACCACCGTGCCGCGGGTTTCGACTTCCGGATGCGCCACGCAGGTGACGACGCGGTGCCGATCCTGCACCGACAGGAACACCTCGACCGGCGAAACCCGGTGGCCCGGCACGTTCACGTGCACGACGTGGCGTCCGGGTTGGTCCACCGCCAGCGAGAACGTGGTCGACGACTCGGCGGCATGCACGCCGCCGAACCAGGGGTCGGCCAGTCCCGAGAACGGATTGGTGAACTCGCTCGTGGTCGCAGTGCCGGCGAGCGGCCGGCCGTTCGCGTCGACGATCGAGCCCTCGATGCGGAACGCCCCCGGACACGCCAGCACGACTTCGCACGACTGCGTCACCAGCAGCGACGTGCTCGCCGCCCCGGACTCGCCCACGGCCTGCAGATCCACGGTGGTCCCAACCGCGCAATCGAACGCGAAGCGTCCCTCGCCATCGGTCGGCAACGCCGTCGCGGTCAGGTTCGGCCGCGTGATCTCGCCACCCTGCCAGCGCTCCTCGGCCTGCACCGTCGCTCCGCGCAGTGGCGCCCCGTCACCGGCCAGCACCAGGCCGCGGACCTGCACCACCTGCAGCAGCATCAAGACCACGGGCGCAGCCGCAGCCTGCGCCCGCTCGACGCGCAGCCGCACGCTGTCGCCGACGCCGTCGGCCCGCGCCCGCACCAGGACCGCGTCGGCCTGCACCGGCAGTCGCGACTCGCCGCGCGCATCGGCGGTCGCCACCCGGAACGGGGCCGCGGCTTCGAGCCGGTGCCAGAGTTCGACCTGCGCTCCGGCGACCGGCTCCGCGAACGCGTCCACGACCTGCACGGCCAGGGCCCACGAATCGGCCGCGGCGATCGGCCCCGGTTCGGCACGTTCCGACTCGGCAGCGGGCACTCGCGGCATGGGTGTCGCCTGCTCGGTCGGCGTTGCCCCACCCGCCCCGACCACACCGTCCACCTCACCGACGGGCAACGGCGCACCGGGCAAACACCACGACCAGGCGCCGACGCCGAGCAGGACGAGCAGCAGCACGACGAGCACGCGCGTGTTGTCGCCAACCGGCCGCGCCATCACGCCCCCGCGGACCGGGCTCCAGGCATCGCACGCTCGATCGCGCCGAGCACCTCGTCACGCGACGGTGGCTTGGCGATCAACTCGATGCCGAGCGGCGCGAGCTCGGCGACCAGGCTCGCCGAGGACGTGTGGCCCGACACGAACACGATCGGCAGTCCGGGTCGCATCGCACGCAACGCGTGCACGAGGTCGAGGCCCGTCAGACCGGGCATGCGCACGTCGCTGACGACCACGTCGACGGCGAGTCCCGTCTCGGCGAGCAGACGCACGGCGTCGCCACCGTTGCCGGCCTCACCGACGACCGCACACCCCCACGACTCCAGCAACATGCGGATCGCGCGACGGACATCGGGCTCGTCCTCGACCAGCAGGATGCGGCGCCGTTCGCTCGCCGGCGTCGCCACCGGCGGGCGCGGCACCAGCACCGGCTCCGCGGCGACGGGGTCTTCGAGCACCGCGGGGAAGTGGAACGTGAAACACGTGCCGCGACCGGGCTCGGATTCGACCTCGACCTCGCCGCCGAGCTGCTTGGTGATCCCGTACACCGTGGCCAGCCCGAGCCCGGTGCCGCGACCGACGCGCGTGGTGAAGAACGGCTCGAACGCACGCTGCAGCACCTCGGGCGTCATGCCGACGCCGTCGTCGCGCACCACCAGCTGCACGAGGCCGCCGACCCGCGCCGCTCGCAACACGAGATGGCCGCCGTCCGGCATCGCCGCGCGGGCGTTGACGGCGAGGTTCATCACGATCTGGTCGATCTGCCCGGGCGCCGCCAGCATGCGCAGCGGTTCGTCGACGACCTCGACCACGACTTCGACCGCGCCGCCCATGAGGTCGCGCAGGACGCCGACCTGCGCGCGCAGCGCCACCGCGACGTCGAGCACGGCCGGCACCACGGTCTGCCGACTCGCGACCGCCAGCAGTCGTTGGGTCAGATCGCGGCCACGCGCCGCCGCTTCGAGCACGCGCTGCGTCAGGTCGGACGCCAGCGCGTTGCCGGCGAGGTCCAGTTCGAGCATCTGCACGTTGCCGATCACGACCGTCAACAGGTTGTTGAAGTCGTGGGCGACGCTGCCGGCCAGTTGGCCCAGGCTGTCCATGCGCCGCATCTGCTGCAGTTCGCGTTCGAGCTGCGACCGCTGGGCATGGTCCTGCTCCAGCTGCTGCAGGGCGCGCTCCAGTTCGCCGGTGCGTTGTGCGACGCGCTGCTCGAGCGAATCGCGGGCGTGCACGAGGTCGGCTGTGCGGACATCGACCAGGGCGCGCAGATGGGCGGCCTGCCGCGCCGATCGCCGGCTGCCGAACCGGAACGCGGCGAACGCGGCCAACCCGACCACGAGCCCGGCCGCCCAGGGAAACCACCCGCGCTCCCACAGCCGCGGCATGACCATGATCGCCAGCGACGTCGCCGCCGATTGGTGGCCGCGGCTGTCGATCGCGACGAACTCGGCGTGGAAGCTGCCGGGCCCCGGCAAGGGCACCGAAATCGAGCGACGCGGCGACGGCTCGCTCCACTCACCGTCGGTGAACCGCCAGCGGAAGTTCACGTTCGTCGGATTGTCGAACTCGGGCGCCGTGCACGCGACGACGATCGTGCGGTCCTCGCGCACCGTCATCCGGACTTCGCGCCCGACGAACTCGACCTCCTGCCCCACCGCGGGCAGCGGTACGACATGGCACACCGGCGGCACGTGTTCGCCTGCCAACCGTTCGTCGCGGATCAGCCACAAGCCGCCCACGCTGCACAGAGCCGCACCGCCGTCGACGACCGCGAGGCTCGGTTGCACGCCGCCGTTCGCCTCGGCCGGGATCGCCGCGTTGTGCGTCAACGTGCGGCACACCACGCGCGCCGACGCGCCGTCGGCGATGCTGTCCAGGCTGCTTGGATCGACCAGGAACGGGCCGCGATTGCCGCCGACCAGCCAACCCTGCGGGTGCGGCGCGGCGGCACACAGGTACGCGTCCACCAGTCCCTCCCCGAGGCCGATCGTGGTCGTGCGACCTTCGCGACGGCCGAAGAACCCGGCACCGTAGGTCGCGAACTGGTGCGACCCGACGGCGAATCGAGGATCGCGCGCACCTCGGCGAACGGCAGGTCGTGGCCGCGCAGCAGCTTCTCCACGACGACATCGGCCGCATCGACCCTGACCACCATCTGCTCGGTGGCGAGCCAGAGACCACCGTTGGCCATCGGGCGGATCAGCTTCACGCACTGTCCGCGCAGCGGAGCGGGCGCGAACGACTCGAAGGCGCCCGCCTCGTGCACCCACAGCCCGTCCTCGGTGCCGACCAGGAGCCGCCCCCGGGAATCGCGCACGCAGGCGCGCACGCAGCCGATCGCAACCGGTGCCTCCGCCGACTCGAAGCGATTGCCGGCCAGCCGCCCGACCCCCCCGGAGAAGCCGATCCACAGCGTGCCGTCCCCATCGCGATGCAGGGCGTAGACACCGCGCACCGGCACCTCCTCGACCCGCCTGGCATGGCCGTCGCCGACGAAGAACAGGCCTTGCTGCGTGCCGACCAGGAAGCCCCCGTCCGTTCCGAGCACCGTGTTGGCGGCGAGCGGGCGTTGGTCGCGGCGTTCGATCACGACTCCTTCCACTTCGCAAGGCGCGAGCCGGCACAGACCGCCGCCGATCATGCCGACCCAGATGCCGCCGTTGCAGTCCTCGTGCAGGCAGCGCACGCCCGCGATCGTCGGCATGTGCAGCGTGGTGCCGGTGGCAGGGTCGATGCACACGACCTCGCGATCGGTGCCGACCCACAGACGACCAGAACGACTGGCCAGAACGGCCTTGACCGATTCGCTGCCGATCGCGTCGCCCGCGAGGCCGACGACCGGTTCGACGGCGCCGTCGCGGAACCGGTGCAGGCCGTTGTTGGTACCGAGCCAGCACGAACGGTCCGGGCCGATCGCGAAGGAAGTCGTCTGCAGAGGCGACACGCGCTGCGCCGTCCCGGCCCGCACCAGGTGCACGCCGTTGTTCCCGCCGACCAGGAGCTCGTCGGGGCCGAGAACCACATGCGCCCACGACAGCGGCAACGGCGAGCTCGCCACCGGCCGGACGGTGGAGTCGGGCGCGACGAACCAGACGTCCTCCGGGGTGCTGCACACCATGCGTCCATCCGGCATGGCGGCGAGATGTCCCACCGGGCCACCGGGAAACTCGACGATCCGCGCGAAGCCGGTGCGGCTCTCGCGGCCGACGATGCCGAGTTCCGAACCGAACCAGATGGACCCGTCTCGGGCTCGGGCCAACGCGGTGAGGCGGCTGTCGCCGAAGCCCTTGGTGGTCGCCGCGTCGTAGACGCTCCAATCGCGACCGTCGAATCGGCAAAGGCCGCCGAACGTGGCGACCCAGACCATCGCGTCGTCCGCCTGGACCACTGCCGAAACCGAGTTCTGCGGCAAGCCGTTCGTGGAACTCCACGCCGAGACCACGTACGGAGCGGTCATCGGCACGGTGATCGGCTGCTGTGCCCCTGCCCGTGCCGTCGAGAGAGTCGGCACGAGCGCGCAGGCCAACGCGAACTCCCGGAGGAGCTGCGAGCGGATCAGGCGCGATTCGCTTCGAGCGACGGCGAGCACGACGCGACAGCGTAGGCAGGCTAGCCGTCGAAGGAAATCGCCCCGATCGCCGGAGGCACCGGCGAAGTGTGCGACAGCGGCGTGTCGACCGCGTCGATCCAGACGGTGTCGAAAGCCCCCACGCCCTCCGGTACGGCCGCGCGTTCGTTCCGCAGACCGCCCACAAGCCGCAGCGGCTCGAGGCCCGGCGGTGGCACCTCGGCCGCCGCGGTGGCGGTCCCGAGCACCACGCCCTCGCGGACGAACCGCAGCTGGAAAGCCTGGTAGCTCGACGTCTGCAGCACCACTTCGCGCGCTCGCCGCGCCGCGGGCAGGGTCACCGCGAGGCCGCCGTCGTAGACGACCCGCATGCGCGGCTCGTCGAACCAATCCGCGCCGAGCGGCAGCGATTCGGCCACGTCGCCGGCGGCGACGGCGACGCGCGGCGGCGTCCGGTAGTCGCCGAGCACGTAGTCGCGGAACCCGGCATCGAAGTCGCCCCGCGCCATCTGCCACATCGCCGCGAACCGCCCTTCGCTCCACGGCGGCGCCTGCATGGACATCAGCAGGGCGTCGTAGTAGCGGGCGAGACCCTGGTGCCGCAGCCGGTTGCGACCCGTCGCCACCGACTCCAGGTAACCCTCGGGCACCCGCCGGAGCACGTGTCCGATGCGCAGTCGCGTCGGGTCCTTCGCCGGCAGTCGGGCCAGCAACGGATCGCACAGCAGTTCGTCGAGCACCGTGCCCCGCGCGCCGGATTGGAACCCGGCGACGCCGACGGCGCCGTTGCGCAGGATCCAGCGCGGCCCGCCGTTCGGCCGCACGAGCGCGTCCAGCGCGCCGAACACCGGCACCTGCCGCGTCGGCGACAACAACCCGAGGGTCGCGTAGTAGACCCGGCGCTCGTCGCCGACCCACGCCTGCGCCGCCAGTTCGGCTTCGCTCGGCGCCGTGTCGCTCGCCGGCGAACGCAGCCACTGAGGCACGCCGCGCAGCGCCGCGAGCGCGAGCACGGCGAGCGCGACCCCACCGCCGACCCGCGCCGAACGCGCCGCGAGCCACGGCCCGAGCACGGCCACCGCGACCACGAACGGCGGCAGCAGGAAGCGTCCGGCCATGAAGTCGCCGCCGACCTTCACGACATAGCCGACGTAGAGCACGGCGCCGAGCGCCAACCAGCGCGTGCTGGCTCGCGCGAGACCGAGCCCGAGCCCGCCCACGACCACCGGCAACAGCACCGGATCGTCGACGATGGCCGTGCGCAGGTAGCGCAGCCCCTGCATCGCCAGGTCGCCGGCGGGAATGCCCAGCCCGAAGGCCTTCGCGTGCGCGGTGACCGGCAGCGGGCTGCCGTACCAGACGACCGCGAACACGAGCCACCCGAGGAACGGCAGCGACGCCGCCGCACCGAGCCGCAGAGCGGTCGCGAACGGCACGCCGCGCCACGTCGCCAGCACGGCCGGTGCACACAGCAGACCGAGGTCCATGCGGGTGGTCGCCGCCAGCGCGGTCAGCAGCACCGCCAGCGTGAAGCGGGTCGGAGGCGCCATTCCGGTGCGGGTCACCACGACCGCGAACGAAACCAGCAGCACGAACGTCAACGGCGTCTCCAGCCCCGACGTCGCGTAGTCGGTGAACGCCCGCGTCAAGACGAGCATCGCCGCCACGGCGGTGATGGCAGCCACCGTTCCCCCGCGCCACAGCAGGACGGCCGCGGCGGCGCACGACAGCAGCAGCGAGAGCGCGATCGTCGTGAAGTACACCTCGCCGGTGAGTGCGCGCCCGGCCGACAGCAACAGCATCCACAGCGGATGCGTGTAGGTCTGCACCCGGTCGCCGGGGTTCCAGCGCAGGCCGTTGCCCGCGACCCAGTTCTCGACCGAGCGCAGCGTGATGTAGGCGTCGTCGCCGAGCCAGGCGCAGCGCACCGCCACCGCCGCGAACACGAGCAGCAGCAGCGCGGTGCAGAGCCAGCGCGCGCGGGTGGAACCGACGTTCATTCGGGCCGCGACCATAGCCGTCGGCCCGGACGGCGGCGACGATGCGACGATGTCCTCGCGCGTCGTTCCGTTCGTGCTCGGCCTCGCTGCGTCCCTCGTCACCGCGCATTCCGCGTCGGCCCAGAAGGCCACCCGTCCGCCGAACATCGTGCAGATCGTCGCCGACGACGTCGCCTGGGACGACCTGTCCTGCTTCGGCAGCAAGGACCTCGCGACGCCGAACCTCGACCGGCTGGCGGCGCAGGGCATGCGCTTCACTTCGTTCTACGCGCCCCACTCGACGTGCACGCCGACGCGCGCCGCACTGCTGACCGGCTGCTACGCGCAACGCGTCGGGCTGCCGCGCGTGCTGTTCCCGACCGACCGCACCGGTCTCGCCGCCGACGAACGCACGATCGCCGAAGTGCTGCACGACGCCGGCTACGCGACCGCGTGCATCGGCAAATGGCATCTCGGGCATCGCCCCGAACACCTGCCGACGCGCCACGGCTTCGACCTGTTCTTCGGCATCCCCTACCCGAACGACCACGGGCCCGAACGGCTCGACAAGGACGGCAAGACGCGCGGCTTCCCGCCGATCCCGCTGCTGCGCGGCGAACAGGTCGTCGAACAGCCGACCAACCTCGCGAAGCTGCCGGAACGCTTCGTCGCCGAAGCGCTCGCGTTCGTGCAGGCGAACAAGGCGCGGCCTTTCTTCCTGCACTTCGGCAACATCGAGACGCACACGCCCTGGCTCGTGACGCGCCGCTTCCAGGGCCAGTCCAAGGCCGGCGTCTACGGCGACGCGGTGCAATGCCTCGACCGCTGCGTCGGCGAACTGCTCGATGCGCTCGACGCCGCCGGCATCGCGAACGACACGCTGGTGGTGTTCCAGTCCGACAACGGGCCGCTGACCAGCGCCTACGCGGAGCTCGAAGGGGTCTACGGCCACACCGCGACGGTCGACACGACGCGCCAGCACGCGCTGCGCGGCGAGAAGTACTCGAGCCGCTACGAAGGCGGCACCCGAGTCGCCTGCATCGCGCGCTGGCCGGGCCGCATCGCCGCCGGCAAGGTCGACGAAGCGCTCGCCGCAGGCTTCGACTGGTACCCGACGTTCGCTGCCGCGGCCGGCGTCGCGATCCCACCCGAGCCCAGGCGCGACGGCGTGTCCCTGCTCGATCGCCTCACGGGAACGGGCACCGCGGACCCGAACCGCACGGTCGTGCTGCTCGACGGCTGGCGCGTCGTGGCCGCGCGCCGCGGCCCGTGGAAGCTCGTGTTGCGCCCGAATGCGCAGCAACCACCCGAGCTGTTCGACCTCGCCGCCGACCTCGGCGAGACCACCGACGTCGCCGCCGCGCACGCGGACGTCGTGCGCGAACTGCTGGCCGCAGTGGAAGCCGCGCGCGCCGACCTCGGCGACGGCAAGGCCGGGCCCGGAACGCGTCCGGCGCACGTGCTGGAGAAGTGACTCAGCGACGGCTGCCGCCGTTGCCACCGCCACCCGCGGGCTCGCCCCCGCCGCCGCCGTTCGGGGCCGGCTCGCCCGGCTCGCCTTCCAGCTCCTCCATTTCTTCCTCCAGCGGATCGGCGACGCTCGGCTTCAGCGTGTCGACGTAGGCGTGGAAGTCGCGCTCCATCGCCGCGAGGTCGATGCCCTTGAACACCTTGGCGTGCACCGATTCCCAGTTCGTGCTGTTGGCCACGCCGGCGACGTAGTTCGGGATCAGCTTGGCGTACTTGCCGTTCACGCCGTGCAGCAGGAACTGGCAGAAGGCCCAGCCCTGCGCATAGCAGATGCTCGGATTGCTGTAGTAGTCCTGCTGCAGCATGCGCAGGAACTGCTCGAGCGGCACCATGCGCCCCTGCGCCTTCGCGACCTGCAGGATGCGCAGGCGCCCGTCGAACATGCGGCCGAGGTCGGCCTTCTTGCCTTTCCCGCCGCGCGGTGCTGCGGTGTAGAAGTAGTCGCCCATGCCCTCGTTGATCCACGACGGCAGGGCGACGCGGCTGACGACCATCCAGTGGTAGTACTGGTGCCAGCCCTCGTGCGCGGCGCAACCGAGGATGTCCATCTTCATCATGTCGTCGAGGTTGCCCAGGCGCCGCGCCAACCGCTCGCGCGCCGTCTCGCCCGTCACCGGCGCGGCGGTCTTGGGCGCCGTTCCGTTCCGCTCCTCGTCGCTCCACTTGCCCGTGTCGTAGCACACCATCTCGCGGTCGTCGGCACTGTAGTACGCGCCCGCACCGGGCGGGGCGCCGTAGCGATGGAACGCCTTCTCGTCTTCGAAGACCTTGATCGTGCGCAGCTTCAACCCGCCGGTCTTGTCGTTCTTGAACATCTCCTTGTAGACGACGTTCATCACCTCCATGTGCTCGCCGAGGCGCTTGGCCTTGTCGAGCCCGCACTGCGACTGGATGTGGTAGTTCTTGGTGTTGTGCACGACCCAGCCCTCCGGGATCTTGGCGGCACTGGTCCAGGGCCCGGGCTGGATCTCCCTTTGCGCCGTCGCGGCGCCGAGCACGACGAAAGCGGCGAGGATGGAGCGGAGGGCGATGCGCATGGGTGGCTTCGGGGCGAGCGGGGGATGGGGACGTTGCAACGACGTCGACGGGGGTTGCCTCCCCGAACGCGCGCAAGGTGGGCCATCACGCCCCAGACCTGTCGCAGTTCCCCTCGACTTCGCGAACTTCAGGGGCGGCGCACGAGGTCGATGCGGAACACCGACCAGCCTTCGACTACGTCGGCGCAGGCGCGGACCACCCATCCGTCGAGCGCGAGCTGCACCACGCCGGCCGCAGGCCGTTCCGCCTGACGGAACAGGCGCCAGGACGCCAGTTGGCGGTTCTGGCCCGGCTCCACCACGGGGACCTCGTGCTGCACGTTCGCCGGCACGGGCCGTGGCGGCTGCGGCATGGCCGCAGCCCGCAGCGAAACCCGCTCACCCGGACCCAACACGCGCGCCCGCAGCCCCACCCACGCCTCGCCTTCGCGCCGGGCATGCGCGGCATCGACCAGCAGCGTCTCCGACGGCGTGAGGCCGACGACGGAGCCGGTGGCCAGATCGAACTCCACCGCCGCGTCCTCGCCGACCCCGAGGCCGAAGCGTTCGCCGCTGGCGAGCATGGCCGCCACCAACCGGCCGAGGCGGTCGCGCTCGAAGAAGTGCGAGTCCGTGAGCCCTACGGGCAGGAACGCCATGCCACCGCCGAGCCGCGGCCCAAGGGCCACCGGCTCGCCATCGGCGTCCGGCTGGGCGGGCAGGCCGAGCGCCTGCGCGCTGCGGCCGCCTTCCAGCATGTGCAGGCCCATCATCGCGCAGCCCGCACTGCCGCCGCCGATCACGCCGCCGCGTTGCAGGAGACGCACCATCGCCTCCCATTCCGGCGTCGCGCGGCCCTCGGGCCGGTAGCGCGCGGTGATGCGCTTCTGGTCGCCACCGGTGAAGAACAGCGCCGTCGCCCGATCGATCGCCGCCACGGTGTCCACGGTCGACGTCGCGCGCCGCACGACTTCGACCGGCAGCTCCGGCGCCCACGTGCGCAGCGCTTCGGTCTTGTCGGTGGCCTCGATCTCTTCGGGTCCGGTCGCCGCCGTCACGACCACGGCGCGGCCCGGACCGCGCGCGTTCGCGAGCTGCACGAACCGCCGCCACACCGCCGCGGTGTCGTTGTCGAGCCCACCACCGACCAGGAGCAACGTGCCGCCTTCGGGCAGGGGCAACGCGGCCGACGGAGTCGCGCACGCACCGACGATGGCGAGCAGCGCAACGGCCAGGAACGCAGCTCTACGGCTCATTCGTAGATGCGGACCTCGACCCGGCCGGTGCTGTCCGCCATGCCGCGGTACATGCCTTCACTGTTGAACCGCGCCACCATGTTGCCCGCCTGGTCGACGGCGATGACACCGCCGTCACCGGGCTTCAACGTGTCGAACACGACCGCGCGCACGGCTTCGTCGAGCGTCTGCTTGCCGAACTGGACACGCGCCGAAATGGAATGGCCGACGACGTGACGGATGAACTCCTCGCCGGTGCCGGTGCCGCTCACCGCGACGTGGGCGTCGGCGTAGTTGCCGGCCCCGATCACCGGGGTGTCGCCGACCCGGCCCCACCGCTTGCCGGTCATGCCGCCGGTGCTGGTCGCCGCGGCGAGGTGGCCGTCCTGGTCGCGCACGACACAGCCGACGGTGCCATAGGTGTGCGGCGGCGTCTGCACGTCGACGAGGCCGGTGCGCTGGCGTTCGCGCAGCACTTCCTCGAGGGCCTGCTTGCGATGCTCGGTGTCGAACCAGGTGTTGTCGACGCGCTCGACCCCCTGCGTCGTCGCGAACTGCTCGGCGCCGTCGCCCATCAGCAGCACGTGCTTCGTCTGCTCCATGACGCGACGCGCGAGGCCGATCGGGTTCTTCACGGTGCGCACGCCCGCGACCGCACCGCAGCGCAGCGTGCTGCCGTCCATGATCGACGCGTCGAGTTCGTGCTCGCCCTTCTCGTTGTAGACCGCACCCTTGCCGGCGTTGAAGTGCGGGTCGTCCTCGAGGATGCGCACCACCGACTCGCACACATCGAGCGCTTTGTCGCCCTTCGCCAGGCGATCGCGGCCGTGGTTCAACGCCTTGATCAAGGCGTCTTCGTATTCCTTCACCTTCTCCGGGGGCGTGTTCTTGCTCAGCACGCCGGCACCACCGTGGATCACGATCGACCAGGTGGGGGGCGGCGAACCGAAAGCGGTCTTGCAGCCGGCGAGAACGAACGGGAGCACCATGGCAACGAGGATGAGTCTGCGCAAACGACGACCTCCGAGGGCGCGGCAGTGTAGGCCCTGGGTCACGCAGATGGGACAACGGCCCGCCTGCCCGGAAGGGCGTTGGTTTGCTAGCGTCCTGCCCGCGGACCTGCCCTGGTCCGCCCACCCGTCTCAGAACCACTCCCCATGCGAACCGCACTCCTCGTCGCGGCTCTCGGGCTTGCGTCCACTGCGCTGGCCCAGATCCCCATCCCCACCTTCGGCTCGACCTACACTGCCGCGCAGACGCGCGGCTTCTACTTCCAGGCGCCGACGTCGTTCACGATCACCGGCCTGTCCTGCCCGAACGAATCCGCGCAGCCGTTCCAGGTGTTCGAAGTGATCGACTTCGGCGCGGTGCCGCCGCCGACCTGGCCGACCGTCGGCACCGGCACGCAGTTGTTCTACGACAACGCGTCGGCCGGCGGCTCGATCCTGTCGACGGCCATCCCGATCACCGCCGGCAACTACATCGGCATCCTCGGCGCGTGCACCGCCACGGTCGGCGGCACGACGTCGTACAACTCGTACGCATCCACGGCCGGCGCCTTCACCAGCTCGATCCTCGGCAACCCGGTGACGCTGACGCGCTTCGGCACGCAGTTCGGCATCGGCGGCGGCGGCAACAACCCCTGCTGGACCGAGCCCCTGGCCACGATCTCGCGCGTCGAGGTCTACGTCGGCGGGCTCTCGGGCTACGCCCTGGCGCAGCCGTACGGCACCGGCTGCAACAATGCGCCGGACGTCTCGTCCTACGAGCTGTTCGCCACAGCCTCCGCCTTCGACCTCGCGAACACCGGGATCTCGCTGATCCACACCGGCGGTGGCTATCTGGCCCTGCCCGGCGTCACGACCTGGGTTCCGCCTTCGGCCACCGCGCAGGTGCTGGCCCTCGGTGACGACACGGAGACGACGGTCACGCTGTCGCAGGCGATGCCGGTCGCCGCGTCCGGCACGACGACGTCGCTGACGGTGTGCTCGAACGGCTACGTCTCCGCGGCATCCGGCAACGGCACCGGCTACACGCCGGGCGGAGCCGCCCTGCTCAACGCCCCGCAGATGTGCTGGAGCCTCTACTGGCACGACCTCAATCCTTCGATCGCCGCCAGCGGCACGGTCAAGTTCGAAGAGGTCGGCGGCATCGCCTACATCACGTGGGACGGCGTGTGGGACTACGGCGGCACCACGGCGGCGAACGCGAACTCGTTCCAGGCGCAGTTCGACCTCGCCACCGGCACGGTCCACTTCGTCTACGGCGCAATGAGTGGGCTCGGCAACGCCGCCATGACCGGCGTCTCCGACGCGGGCGCGTCGGCCGATCCGGGCAGCATGGACATCTCGGCGGCGCTGCCGGCGACCTACACCGCGGCGCAGTTCCGCGTGGTGCCGCTGGCGCACGCGGCGAGTGCGCGGCCGGTGATCGGCACGTCGATCAACCTGAACGCGACGCAGGCGCCGGCCGGCGCGCTGCTCGGCGTGCTCGTGCTGGGCACCACCGAACACACGAACGGCATCGACCTCACGTTCCTCGGCATGCCCGGCTGCAACCTCTACGCGTCGCTCGACGCGACGGTGGGCTTCCTCTACACGGCCGGCGCCGGCTCGATCCCGCTGTCGATCCCGGCCAACAATGCGCTCGCCGGCGCCGTCATCCTGACGCAGATGGCCGCCTAACACCCGCCGGTCAACACGTTCGGCTTCGTGGTGTCGAACGGCCTGCGCCTGACGCTCGATTTGAACTGAGACGAACCCGGTGAGCTCGCAGCTCGGCTGCGGGCGATCCGGGTGCACGAAGCCGCTTTGCGAGTCGGCGCGCATCAGCGCGACGAGTCGGCGAAGCAACTGAGACGAACCCGGTGAGCTCGCAGCTCGGCTGCGGGCGATTCGGGTGCGCGAAGCCGCTTTGCGAGTCGGCGCGCGTCAGCGCGACGAGTCGGCTCGCACGCGCAACCCGCAGAAGGTGTTCGCGATCGACACCGGGTTGCTGCTCGTACAGAAGCGGCCGCCCGAAGCTGCGCAGAAGCGTGGCAGCCCGGCGCGTTCGCTGGCGCAGTTCCTGCTCGCGCAGGAGTGACCGCTATTTCTTCGAGTTTGCGGTTCGGCAATCGCCCATGCAGCTCTTTGCCCGCGCCCAGGCGGCGTCCCTCGCTCACCAGTGGGCATGCTTGCAATGACGTCGGATCGTCGCGTCCTTGGCGAGCAGCTTGCCGCCTACCGCCAGAGCATGCCGCAGTCGATGCAGGAAGAGACCAGCGAGCCTGGAGCACAACCACGGCGCTTCGCAGATACTCTGCCGTCTCGCCGTAGTCGGCGCCTCAGCCATGTCGACCTTTCGCCCCGCCGCCCTCCTCACCCTGCTCACCCTCGCCGCCTGCGGCGGCGGCATCCACAAGCGTTGGACCTTCGACCAGGCGTTCCCCGACCCGAACGAACTCGTCACCACCCCCGATCCCGAGGCGGCGCACAGCCGCCTCGTCGAGACCGAGCTGCCGCGCACCCGTGCCCACGACGACCGCTTGCTCGCCTTGCTGCGCGCGCAGGCCGGCATCACCGCCGCGCACCTTGCCCTGCTGACCCAGGCCGTCGGCACCGAGAACACCCACACCGTGTACGACGGCAAGAACCGCTTCGTGTGGGGCCGGCGCGGGGCCGGAGAGGCCGCGGCGACCGTCGAACTGCTGCTGCTCGAAGGGCTGCCGAAGATCACCACCATCGACCGCCGCTGGTACGGCGAACTGCTCGGCCGCAGCCAGACCAACGCGACCCTGCAGCGTTACCTCGACCGCTTCCACGACCAGTTCGACGACGGCAGCGTGACCGCGCTGCTCGAGATCCTCGCCGGGATGCCGGGCTCGCCGGCGTTGACTCCGTTCGTGCTGGCGTTGCGCAAGGCGGGCAAGGCGGACGACGCGCGCACGTGGCTCGTGTTCGAGCACCTGTCGTTCGACGACAACCGCATCGAACTCGTGCGGGCGGTCACCGAGCAAGGCCTGCGCGTCGATCCGGAGCGGCTGCGCGCGGCGGTGAAACAGTGTTCGTTCGACCAGGGCCGCGCCACCATGCTCGCCCTGCTCGCGCCGAAGACGCAAGCGCTACAGGTCGCCGACGTCGCCGCGCTGGTCGGCATGTTCTCGTTCGACGATGGCCGCGTGGCCGCGTGCGCGCAGATGGCGAAGTCGCCGGAACTGCACTTCACCGAAGCGGACCTGGCGACGCTGCTCGCCGAGTTCTCGTTCGACGACGGCCGCCGGCGCTGCATCGAACACCTGGCGCCGACCTTGCACGGCCCGGCCACCCTCGCGTCGGCGCGCGCGATCCTGAAGCGCTTCTCGTTCGACGAAGACCGTGTCGCTGCGACCAGGCTGATGGCGTCGCGTTGGCTGCAATTGTCCAAGGACGACCGCACCGCCCTGGTCGACGCGCTCTCGTTCGAATCCAACCGCCAGCGGGCGCTGGTCCTGCTGATGCCGTGACCGGTCAGCGCCGCGGCACCCGCAAGACCGCCGTGGCGAACACCTGGTCGACCCACGCCAGGAACAGCCGCTGTTCGAGCAATTGCCGCACCAGGTCCCGCTGGCGCGCCTGGGCCAGGTCGACCGTGCGGTCCACCTTCGTCAGCTTGCGCACCTCGACGACGAGCGCGCCCTTGCTGCCGCGCAGCGGCCCGAGCACGTCGCCCTCCTTGGCCCGCATCACCGTCGCCGCAACCGGCTCGCGCAGCAGCGTGGCGAACTCGCCTTCCCCAAGCACCTCCTGCAGCGGGTTCCACTGCAGCGGCACCTTGTCGCCGAACCGCTGCCCGGGAGTCTCCGGCTCCTTGCCGGCACGACGAGCTGCGATCGTCGCGCCAGCCGCCGCCTCGGCAGCAGCGAAGTCGAACCGACCGTCGTCCTGCGGCGGCGCAGGGTGCATCCACAGGTCGATTTCGACGCCATTGCCGACGAGCAGGTCGTTCGAGGCCAGCGCCTCCTTGGCCAGCGCCGCGTCGTCGAACGCTTCCTTCGGCAACGTGCGACGGAAGCACTCCTGTACGCGCCAGCGCTGCTGGAACGCCTCCAGGCTCGGGTAGCCCTTGAAGCGCGTCGCGAGCACCTTCACGGTGAACGGCGTGCGGTCGTAGCGATCGGCGTAGGCGGCGTAGGCCTCGGCGTAGGCCTTGTCGTCGAGCCAGGCGCCCTTCCGTTCGAGTTCTTGCCGCAGCACCTGCAGGACGAAGCGCTCCATCGCCATGCGCGCCCCCACGTCTTCGCCGCTCTCGTTGCGGCGCAGGTCGGCGATCCGGAACACCTGCGCGTTCGCTTCGATCGACTCGACCGCCGGTGCGCCGCCGAGGAATGCGGCTTCCAGCTGCTGGCGGGTGAGGCCTTTGCGCAACGGCTCGTCCGGGCGTTGGCCGGGGACGGCGACCGCCAGGAGGCACGTCGACAGCAACACGAGAGAGCCGATGGCAGCGCGCATGCGCCGAGAACGTCGTGGCGCACGACAGAACTCCTGCCACACGTCGACGCCGATCCGGATGACGTTCGTCAACCACTCCCGAACGCCATGAAACACACCCTCCCGACCGGCCTCGTGGTCGCACTCACTGCCACGGCAAGCCTGCTTCCCGCCCAGACCTGGACCGAACTCGGCGATGCCGGCCAGACCCTCGACTTCGCCCAGGTCGTCGACCTGCCTGGCATCGTCGCGACGATCACCGGCCAGAACAACGCCGATGCCGACCTGTACCTGATCGACGTTCCCTACCCCACGTCGTTCAGTGCCGTGGCCGCGGTGCCCTTCGATGCGCAGTTGTGGGTGTTCGACCAGCGCGGCATGCCGGTCGTCTCGAACGACGACCAGGGCAATGGCGGCCCGCTGAACCCGGCCCTCGCTCTCGGCTGCATCAAGACGCCTGGCCGCTACTACCTCGCGATCTCGCCCTACAACTACAACGCCCGTTCGCTGGCCGGCTCCCAGTGGTTCAGCACTCCATACGCGGCCGAGCCGCCGGACGGCCCTGGGCGCCTCGAGCCCCTCTCGTCCTGGACGGGGACCTCGGTCCTCGCCGGCAACTACTCGATCACCCTCACCGGCGCCTACGGCGTCGCGCGGCACGCCGTGCTGCCGAGCACGCACTACCTCTCGGAAAGCCAGGTGCAGACGACCGGCACCGGTACGACAGCCTGGTTCGACAACGACGGAGGCCGCTTCCAGATCCTGTACGAAGCGAGCAACTTCGCGGCTGCGGGCGTCACCGGCGTGATCGACCTGAAGCGCATCATGTTCCGGGCGGAAGACGGCCAGGCCCATCCGGGCGGGATGTACTTCCCCAGCATGTCGGTCCTGGTCGCCAAGACGTCGCTGACGGCGGCCGCCATGAGCGCCAACTTCGCGACGAACCTGGCGTCGCCGGCGAGCACACCGCTCATGTCCACCTACGCGACCCAGGTCCACGTGCGCCCATCGCTCGGCTCGGTCCCGAACAACTACAACATGGTGCTCGACGTGAACGACTTCTCGGGCCCGCCGACGCTGCTGCACGACCTGAGCGGCCCGCAGCCGAATCTGCTCTTCGAGATCTACTACTTCAACCCGACCCAATACCCGAACCCGAACGTGCCGCTCCCCGAGATGCAGGACACCTCGGGCGGCGTCTCGCTCGTCCACGGCCGCGGCCTCGTCTCTCTCGACGCGAACACCAGCACGGGAACGCTGACCGACAGCCCCCTGGCGATGGGCATCGACTTCCTCAGCACCGGCGGCACGCGCATGCCGATCCCGGCCCGCACCGAGACCTACGGCGCCGCCTGCGGTGGCTCGCCGTCGGCGTTCTACCAGACTTTCCTGAACGGCCAGACCTTCGACCTGACCGGCCTCGTCCTGACGCCCGACAACCCGACCGCGCCGACGAAGTACACGGTGGCGCGCCTCGACGCGGCCCCGGACGTCACCAAGGTCGATCCGCAGCCGGACAGCATCGCCGACGACGCCACCGTGGCGCACGCGCTCGGCTTCTCGCTGCCGATGGTGAACGGTGCCGTCACGGCAATCCGCGCCTGCACCAACGGCTTCGTCTGGCTCGACGGCTTCAACACCGACAACGACCTCTCGCCGTCGATCGGCGACTTCCTCGCACACGCCACGCCGCACGGTCGACTCGCTCCGTTCTGGACCGACCTGCACTGCGGCCGCAACACGACGACGCACGCGAACTCGGGCCTGCACGTCGTGACCGACACCTCGGGCGGTACCGGCAACGCGGTCTGCTACGTGACCTGGCTGAACGTCGGCAACTACCAGTCGGCGGTCGCATCGGCGGTGACGCACACGTTCCAGGTCGTGCTGCGCCAGGCGACCGGCCAGATCGAGTTCCGCTACGGCACGATGCCGCGCAACTGCGCGATCTCGAGCCTCGCGACGGGCTTCGCGGTGCTCACCGGCTTCGCGCCGAACCGCGGCGTTGAGCCGTATCTCGCCGACCCGCAAGCGCGCGACCTGTCGCTCGAAGTGCCGTTCCAGACTTCGGTCGAAGGCGTGCTGAGCAACATGGGCCTCGACTCGGTGTCGACGCCGGTCGCCGACTCGCTGGTCTACGGCGCGCGCATGTTCCCGGGCCAGACGGTGAAGTGGAACGTCAACAGCATCCCGCCAGGATCGCTGCTCGGCGTGCAGCTGCTCGACATCGCGTCGTCGCGCCCGGGTGCGTCGCTGCCGACGATCACGGCGCCGGGTTGCGTGCTGAGCACGTCGCAGTTCGCGGTCCTGCACGAAGTGGACGTGCTGCCCGGCAGCTCGGTGCTCGGCTCGGTCGGGCTGACCGTGCCGTCGAACGTGAACCTGGCCGGCGCCAAGGTCTACGCGCAATACGTCGTGCTCGGCGGCCTGTTCGGTGCGCCCGACCTGATCACGGTCGCGAGCAACTCGCTCGAACACACGATCGGCCGCCGCTGACCGCTTCGGCTACGGCGCGCCGAAGCCGAT
>JAEUHV010000368.1 GCA_016794485.1 Planctomycetota bacterium | reverse complement strand
CGGGCACGGCGGCGGCACGGCGGCGTCGCTTGCGGGGTTTCCGCCGTGTCCAGCCTACGCGCTGCAGCCGGCCGAGCTCGGCGGCGAGGTGCTCGCGCCGGGGACCACTTCCATCGCGTTCGTCCGGCGCGTCGGTTCCGGGCAACCGACCGGCCCTGGCCGCCACGGCTGCGCGCCGACGTTCCGGCTCGACTGGCTGCACCGGCTCGTCGGCCTGGACGGAACCTGGGTCGGGCCACGCGTGCTCGTGCACACCGGGACCGCGGACGAACTGGCGGCGGCGATGGCGTGGCAGCGGGCCGAATGGCTCGCCGCGCGACGTCGGCTGTTGTCGGCGCTGCAGGCGAACGGTTGCCTTGCGCCGCACGAACTCGTCGTCGCGCACAAGCCGCTGCGCATGACGATCGTCGACGGGCGCGACGATCGTTCCCGGCCGTTGCCCGAGCTCGGTGCCGCTTGAGTCGCATGCCCGCCTGCGAGCGCGGCCTGTTCGTGGTAAGGTGCCGCCGCCTGCACGGACCCCTCCGCGCAATGATCCCGACGCGTTTGCTTTCCCTGTCGTTCGTGCTGCTGTCCAGCAGCCTTTCGCTGTACGCCCAGACACCGCAACCGGGCACCACCAAGGACGACGAAGGCGTCGTCAAGGCGGGCCTGAAGGACCCGTTCACCGGCGGCGACGAGAAGCTGATGAAGCAGCTCGGCGTGGTCGCCTACGGCCCGCTGGTCTGGGCCGACGACCTGCGCACGGGCCAGATCGACAAGGTGCTCGGCGAGAAGCGCATCATCTGGATGGAGACCGAGCACTTTCAGTTCGCGTTCAACTTCTCGACGGCGCCGGTGCCCGAGGACGCCGAGGCGCGCAAGATCGTCAACGCCGAGCTCGCCCGGCTGAACAAGAAGTGCAACAAGCTGCCGGCGCGCGCGAGCAAGATCGAGACGTGGGTGCGACTGCACCTCTATGCGATGCGGGCCGAGGAGCTGTACGCCGACTTCGCCAAGCTGGTCGGCCACGACGACGCGTCGGGCACCTGCCTCGGCCAGAAGGGCAAGTTCCCGATCCTGCTGTTCCAGAAGAAGTCCGACCTCGCGCGCTACCTCGACCGTTTCTGCGGCATCAAGAGCGAGACGCCGATGCGGCACTACTACAACAAGACCGGGCAGAACGGCCTGGCGCTGTCGGCCGAGGCCGAAGAAGTCCGCGACGAGGCGTTCGTCTACGCGCAGTTCCGCAACCTGCTGGTCGAGACGTTCTGCTCGGCGAACGGCGGCGCGCCGCGCTGGCTGTCGGTCGGTCTCGCGCACTGGTACGAACGCAAGATCCCGTCGCGCGTGATCATGGCGGCGATCAAGGACGGCGAGAGCGTCGACGTGCACACGCAGCACCTGTGGCACGACAAGATGAAGAACCGCGCCCAGCACGAGAAGCTGCTGGTGCCGTTCGCCGAGTTCTCCGGCAAGGTCGACTTCGGCTACTACGACCACCTGCAGGCGTGGTCGCGCGTCGACTGGCTGCTGACGACGGACCGCGAGAAGTTCGGCAAGTTCATGGCCGAGCTGAAGAACGGTTACAGCTCGCAGCGCCAGATCGAAGCCCTGCAGACCGTCTACGGCATGGAGCCGGAGGTCTTCGACGCGAAGTGGCGCGAGTGGGTCCTGAAGACCTACAAGTAGGCGTCACATCAGCCGGTACTCGACTGCGCGCGATTCGCCGTCGAGCACGTACTCGACGAACAGCCGGCGCGGCTTCTTCTGCAGCTGCAGCTGCGTGTCGACCGCAGCGAGCAAGGACTTCGCGTCGAGCACCATGGTGCCGTTGACCGCGGTGATCACGGCCCCAGCGGGCACCGCCAGCGGCTTCAGTTCGGCGGGCACGGTGGCGATCCGGAAGCCGCGGTAGCGCGTGCCGTCCTTGCGTTGGCCGTCGGCCGGGTCGCCGAGGCCGTCGCCGCCCAGCGCCGTGCGCAGTGCCTTGCCGAGCGCCGTGCGTTCGGGGCTCGGCAACAGCTGCACGATCGCGTCGTTGACGTTGCGGATCGGCGGGAACAGCTTCTTCGTGGCCTGGTCGGCCCACGCCTGCAGTTCCGCATCGGTCGCGGGTGGCGGCGCTAGGTCCTTGCCGCCGATCGCCTGCAGCAGGCCGATCGCCTGCTCGCGCACGTTGCCGTCGGCTGCGACCACCAGTTCGCGGATGCGCGGCAGCGCCGGTTCCAGGTAGGTCTGCACCAGGTCCTCGCGGATCCGCGCGACTTCCTTGAGGAACCACAGCGCCTGCGCCTGGTCGATCGCCGTGTCGAGGTCGAGCATCTGGCAGAACGGCACCAGCGTGATCTTGTGCAGGCGGTCGTCGTCCTGCGGCAGCCGAGTGATGCCGGCCGCGCGCGCCGCGGGGCTGCCGAGTTCCGGCAGTTCCTTCACCATGCGCTCGCGGTGTTCGGGCGGCAGGTCCTTGAAGCGCCGGCCGAGGTGCGCGCGCAGGAACTCGATCGCGCGCGGCAGTGCCGCCTCGCGCGTGCTGCGCACCGGCTCGCCCGGTATGTGCGCGATCAGTTCGAACACGTGGTCGACGTTGGCGACGTAGAAACCGCCGTAGAACGCCGTGGCACGATCGACCTGGTTGCGGTTGAGGCGCATGATCTGCGCCAGGTAGCCGGCCTCGACGCCGCGCTGGATCAGCGCCGCCTTCGCCTCGGTCCAACGTTTGTCCTCGACCTGTTCGCGGCCGTCGGCGCCGAAGCTCTTCGGTGCGTTCGGGGCCTCGGCGATCGCCTGCATCACGCGCAGCAGCCGGTAGACCTCGTCCGGCGGGGCGTAGACGTCGGTCGGCTTGCGGAACGGCGACAGCGCGTCCTTCTGCGGATAGCCGACGAAGGTCGGCTCGTTCTGGGCGAACGCGACCGAACACAGGCCGAGGGCGGCGGGAAGCAGGCGGAGGAGGCGGACCGTCATGGCGGGAGATCTAGTTCGGACCGGGGCGCTGCGTAACCGGGATCACCCGTTCCACCACAGGAACCCCACCTGGGCCACGCCGATGAGGACGCCGAGCAGGCCGCCGAGCCACTCGATCGCGCGCAATTCACGGCTGGCGACTTCGAGGATCATGCCTTCGAGCTTCTCGACCGCGAACGTCGCCACCTTCTTCTCGACGAGTCCAGGCACGTCGAGGCCCTTGGCGAGGCCCTTCTCGACCTCGTCGAGCACCGCCTCCTTGTGCTGCATGATGCCCTTCACGATCGAGTCGCGGATGTCGTTGACGCGCTCTTCGGTGAGGAAGCCACCGATCAGCGGCAGGCCGCGCAGTTCCTGCACCTTCGGGCCGAGGCCCTTGTCGAGCAGCCCGCGCAGCATGCCCTCGAAATCGAGCTTGTTGAGGCTCTTCACCACGTCCTTGTGTTCGACGAGGTGGTTGCCGACCACGCGCCCGATCGCCTTGGCGAGGTCCTGCTGGCGGCGGCCGATCAACCCCTGCACGCGGATGCCGAGGAACGACCGCGGGCGGATCGGCCGGAAGATCATCTTCACGGCGAGCCAGTTGGTGACCCAGCCGATCAAGCCACTGACTGCGGGAATGGTGATCCAGGTCGTGAGGTCGGGCGCTGCCATCGTGGGGGCGCGGAGTATCGCCACGTACGCACGCCGCCTCAACGTCGCCGACGTATTCGTCCGTTCGCCTCCTCGCCCGGGTGTGCGGGCGCCATGATCCAGGCCATCGTTTCCCGGAGGCTTTCCCGATGGTTCGCATCGCCGCTGCACTGTTCGTCTGCATGCCCGTGTTCCTCGTCCACGTCTGCGCCCAGGACGGCACTCCCGTTCCCGCGCCCGAATTGAAGAAGCTCGAACCTCTCGTCGGCAACTGGAGCGGCAGCGGCAAGATGACCGAACCCGGCAACGTCACGAGCGAATGGACCGCGCGCGGCAGCTACCGCTGGTGCATGGACGGCCACTTCCTGCGCGAGGACTTCACCATCGAGTTCAAGGGCGTCGAGGGCGCGTTCACGTTCATCGGCTACCTCGGCTGGGATCGCGAAAACAAGCGCTACGTGAACCTGAACGCCAACAACGGCGGCCAGGTGCAGATGCACGAGATGAAGCTGCTGCCCGACGGCTCGGTGCTGCAGCTGATGCTGCAGAACCAGCAGGGCATGCCGTACGCCGAGCGGTCGCTGTTCAAGGTGACCGGCGACACGATGACGCACACGATCGACATGCTGATGCCCGAGGGGCCGTCGCTGACGTTGATCGACGGCAGGTTCACGCGCGGCGGCGATCCGGTCGTGGTCGACGGCAGCGGTCCGCCGTGGATGGCCGCGAAGCAGCACGAGTCGATGGCGAAGCTGTGCCGTTCGGCAGGGGTGTACGAGGTGAAGGGCGAGATGGTGATGGCTCCGGGCGCACCGACCATGAAGATCGGCGGCACCGACACGTTCCGGTCGGTGTTCGGCGGCACGGTGTTCGTCGGCACGACCGATGGCGCTGCCGAGGGCATGCCCGGCAAGTACGTCGGCGAGATCCTGTACGGCCACGACCCCGTGCGAAACTGCATCGTCGGCGTCTATGCCGACAACTTCGGCCAGCTGATGACCATGGAGTCGCGGTGGAGCGACGACGGCCGGCTGGTCGGCATCTCCAGCGGCCTGTTCCAGGGCCAGCCGATGGTGCAGCGTTCGGTCATCGCGTTCGACGCGGCGGGGGCAACGACGTCCGCTTCGAGCCACACGATCACCGGCACCGCCGCTCCGCTCGAGAGCTTCCGCGCGACCTACACGAAGAAGAAGTGAACGCGGCGCGGCATGATGCGCGCATGCTGCAGTTCACCAACGCGATCACCGGGGTCGACTCGCACACGGCCGGCGAACCGACGCGCATCCTGACCGGCGGCCTGCCGGTGGTCGGCGGTGCGACGATGGCGGAGAAGCGCGCCACGCTGCAGCGCGACTTCGACTGGCTGCGCCGGGCCCTGGTGCTCGAACCGCGCGGCCACGACGCGATCGTGACGGCGTTCCTGCTGCCGCCCTGTGCGCCGGGTGCGCAGCTCGGCGTGGTGTTCGCCAACGACGCCGGCTACCTCGGCATGTGCGGCCACGGCGCGATCGGCGTCGCCACCGTCGCGGTCGCCACGGGCATGGTGCCGGCGGTGGAGCCGTTCACCGACCTGGCGCTCGACACCCCGGTCGGGGTGGTGCCGTGCCGCGTCGCCGTGCAAGGCGGCAAGGTGCGCTCGGTGACGATCACCAACGTGCCGTCGTTCCTGTTCCGCCAGCGCGTCGTCGTGCCGGTGCACGGTTTCGGCAAGGTCGCGGCCGACATCGCCTGGGGCGGCAACTGGTTCGCCTTCGTCGAGGCCGACCAGATGGGCCTCATGGTCGAGAAGTCGCACCTGCCGGTGCTGATGCAGGCGGCGACGGCGGTGCGCGAGGCGTTGGTGCGCGAAGGAGTGCGCGGTCGCCATCCGGACCGGAACGTCGACGAGATCGTCGACCACGTGAAGTTGTTCGGGCCGATCGACGGCGAGGAGCACGGCAGCAAGGCGTTGACGTTGTGCCCGGGCACGGCCTACGACCGGTCGCCGTGCGGCACCGGGACCTCGGCGAAGCTGGCGGTCCTGCACGGCAAGGGCGAACTCGCGGTCGACCAGTGGTTCCGGTCGCAGAGCGTGCTGGCGACCGAGTTCCGCGCGCGCATCGTCGGCGAGACCAGGGTGGGTCCGTTCCAGGCGATCGTGCCCGAGGTCACGGGCTCGGCGTGGATCACCGGCTTCCCGACATTCGTGCTCGATCCGGACGATCCCTGCCGGTTCGGGATCTGACTACCAACCGTCGTCGCGGCGACCGAGCCGGGCCAGGGCTTCCTTGCCGAAGCGGCCGGCGAACACCCCGAACGCCGCCAGGCCGAGGATGGCGCGCTGCGCCTGGCACTCGGGCACGACCAGCGCACCGCGGCAGCAAGCGATGACGATCGCCAGTACCACGAGTTCGCCCGCGCTCTGCCATGCACACGTGCGGAACGACCAGGCCGCCCGCACCACCGTCGCGGTGAAGTCGCCGAGCAGCGTGCCGGCGAGCAGGGCCGGGCCGCAGTCGTGCCGTTGCGCGAGCGTTCCTACGACGAAGTAGACACCGACGCGCAGCAGCAGGCCGGCGAGGCCGAACGTGGCATCGATGGAGCGGCCCAGCGGATCGTCGACGGCGGTCACGCAGGTCCTGATCGGTGCTATGGCGCCTCCCCTGCAGCGCGCTACTGTCCGCTCCCATGCGGGCGGCTTTGCTCGGACTCGTCGTGTTGGTCGGTTGCGTCGGTACCCATCCACGCAATCCGGAATGGCGGCAACGCAAGGCCGATGCCGCCGAGGCTGCCGCACCGGGCCCGCTCGCGCGGCCGCAGTGGCGCATCGTCGGCCGTTCGGTCGAAGGCCGTTCGCTGCGCGTTCTCGAACTGGGACGCGGGCCGCGCCGCGTGTTGTGGGTCGGCGGCATCCACGGCGACGAACGGGAAGGCCACTACGGCACGGCCCAGTTGCCGGGTGCGTTCCTCGACGTTCCGGGGGCGGTGGACAAGGTGACGCTGACGATCCTCGAGGACGCGAATCCCGACGGTTCGGCGCACAACACGCGGAGCAACCGCAACGGGGTCGACCTCAACCGCAACTACCCGGCGCGCAACTACCTGCCCGGCGACGGCCGCGGCAAGGCGCCGCTGGACCAGCCGGAGAGTCGCGCCCTGCACGACCTGATCCTCGCGGTGCAACCCGACGTCGTGGTCGTGGCGCACGCGTGGCGCAACGACCACTTCATCAACTTCGACGGGCCGGCCCTGCGCTACGCCGAGCTGTTCTCGCGCAAGTCGGGTTTCCGGGTGAAGGCCTCCGACACGTTCGCGCCGACGCCGGGATCGCTCGGCAGCTGGGTCGGGCGCACGTTGGGCAAGGCGATCCTCACGCTCGAATACGAACGCGGCACCGATCCGGCGGCTGCCTGGCAGTCCACGAGCGACGCCATTCTCGCCGTGATCCTCGACGGGTGACGCATGCTGCGCTGGCTGCTCGTTCGCCTGGCCTGGCTCGTGGTGACGCTGCTCGGCATCACCTTCGTCACGTTCGTCGTCGTCGATCTGGCGCCGGGCGATCGGGCCGAGATGACCGTGGTGAGCTCCGGCAGCGAACGCGCCTTCCTCGACCAGGAGGCGCGCGAGGCCGCGATCCTGCAACTGCGGGTCCGGCACGGCATGGTCGACCCCGAGACGTTCGCGCCGTACCCGGTCTGGCAGCGCTACGGCCGCTGGCTCGGCAACGCGGTGATGCTGCGCTTCGCCGGCCCGGGTGAAGACCACGCCGCGTTGTGGCAGCGCCTCGCCAAGGCGTTGCCGGTGACCGCGTGGCTCGGCGGCCTGGCACTGTTGATCGTGTTCGGCTGCGGCATCCCGCTCGGTGCGTGGCTGGGGTTGCGGGCCGGGAGCCGGGTCGATCGCACGGTGTCGACGGTGCTGCTGGTCGGCATGGGCATTCCCGAGTTCCTGCTCGCGTCGTTGCTGCTCCTGGCGTTCTCGGTTGCCTGGCTGCAGGTGCTGCCGGTGGCCGGCCTGCGCACGCCGGGCTCCGAGCAATGGAACTTCGCATGGCAGCTCGTCGACTTCGCCAAGCACCTCGTGCTGCCGGTCGGCGTGCTCGCGTTCGCGCCCATGGTGATGGTGTCACGGTTCGTGCGCGACTCGGTCGCGCGCGCCGCAACGTCGCCGTTCGTCGCCAGCATGCACGCGCTCGGCGTGCCGCCCGAGGTCGTGCGGGCGCGCCTGTTGCGGCACGGCTGCGCCCCGGTGGCGACGCTGGTCGGCAGCCTCCTGCCCATGCTGGTAGGCGGGTCGATCGTGGTCGAGAGCCTGTTCGCGTTGGACGGGGTCGGCCATCTCGCGGTGCGCGCGGCGTTGGCGCAGGAACAGCCGATGCTCATGGCGATCCTGGTGGTCGGTTCGCTGGTCACCCTGGCGGCCCTGGTGGTGTCCGACCTCCTGCATCGGGTGGTCGACGCCCGTGTGAGGTTGCCGCGGTGAGCGAAGGGCCGGTCGCACTTCGGCGTCGTCTCTGGCGGCGCCTGCCGACGTGGTTGGCCGCGCTGGCACTGCTGGTCGGCTTGTTCGCGCCGCTGGCCGCCAACGAGGTCCCGCTGGTCGCCCGGGTCGACGGCAAGTGGTCGTTCCCGGCGTTCGCCGATCTGGTGGGCAAGCCGGACGGCGGCCCGCACGACCTGGCGTGGAAGCAGTGGTGGGCCCGCATGCCGGCGACGTCGCCCGACTTCGTGCTCATGCCGCCGTGGCCGTACGGACCCGACGAGACCGACATCCAGCGTTCGCGGCAGGCGCCGTCGGTGGCGCACCCGTTCGGCTGCGACGACACCGGGCGCGACGTGCTGGCGCGGCTGGTGCACGGCATGGGCACGGTCGTTTGGCTGGGGCTGCCGGCGGTCGTGCTCGCGGGTTTGTTCGGCACGTTGCTGGGCGCATGGGCGGGTTGGCGCGGCGGCGTCGCCGATCTCGTGCTGGCGCGGCTGATCGAGATCTTCGTCTGCTTCCCGTCGCTGCTGTTCCTGTTGTTCGCGTGCACCTTCTTCGGCGAGTCGTCGGTCGGCTTCGTCGTGGTGCTGGCCGCGCTGTTGTGGACCAGCTTCGCCCGCATCGTGCGCGGCGAGATGCTGAGCCTGCGCGAGCGAGACTTCGTGCACGTCGCGCGCGGTCTCGGGGTGTCGGAATGGCGCATCGTCACGCGCCACCTGTTGCCGCAGGTGAAGAGCCAGATCGGCGTCACCGCCGCATTCTGCATGGCGAGCGCTTGCGTCGCCGAGTCGACGCTGTCGTTCCTCGGCTTCGGCACGGGCGGCACCGGCAGTTCGTGGGGCACGATGCTGCGTCAGGGTGCCGACCTGGCGGTCGTCGGCGCGTGGCACCTGTGGTTCTTCCCGGCCGTGGCTCTGGTCGCGGTGGTGGTGTGCTGCCACCTGTTCGCCGATCGGCTCCGGCAGCGCGCCGCCGTGTGAACGGCGCGAACGCCCGTGCGTCAGCCGCCGCGCGTGTGCATCTCGAGGTGCGGCGAAGCACGCAGCGCGTCGCGGGCCGCCAGCGGCGTGCGGTCGGGCATCGCCGCACGCTGTTCGGCGCCGCGGTCGGAACGTGCGGCCCACGTGGTCGCCACGAGCTGCGTCAGCTCGGCCACCGACGCCCCGCCGCGCAGGGCGGCGCGCAGGTCGGTGCCGGCCTTGGCGTAGAGGCACGTGAACCACATGCCGTCGGCGGTCAGCCGCGCGCGGTCGCAGGTCGCGCAGAACGGCGCCGTCACCGATGCGATGACGCCGAACGTCGTGCCGTCCGGCAGCGTGAAGCGTTCGGCCGGAGCGCTGTCGTTGCGCGGGATCGCGCGGATCGGTCCGAACGCCGCCGTGAGCTGCTGCAGCATGCGTTCGCGCGAGACCACGCGGTCCATGCGCCAGTGGGTGGCGCCGCCGACGTCCATGTACTCGATGAACCGGACCTCGGCGCCCTTGCCGCGGGCGAAGTCCACCAGGGCCGGCAGTTCGGCGTCGTTGATCCCGTCGATGACCACCGTGTCGAGCTTGAGGTCGGTGAAGCCGGCGGCCCGCGCCGCGTCGATGCCGGCCAGCACACGCGCCAGGTCGTCGCGCCGCGACAGCATCTGGAACGTGCCGCGGTCGAGCGTGTCGAGACTCACCGTGATGCGCTGCAGCCCCGCTGCGCGCAGGGCCGCCGCGTGTTCGGCGAGCAGGACGCCGTTCGAGGTCAGCGCGATCTCGCGGATCGCCGGCCGGTCCGCCAGCATGCGCACGAACACCGGCAGTTCCTGGCGCAGCAGCGGTTCGCCACCGGTGAGGCGCACCTTGTCGACCCCGAGCGCGCAGAACACGTCGACCAGCTGCAGGGTCTCCTCGAACGTCAGCACGTCGGCCTTCGGCAGCCAGACGTAGTCCTCCTCCGGCATGCAGTACTGGCAGCGCAGGTTGCAGCGGTCGGTGACCGACAGCCGCAGGTTGCGCAGCGGGCGGCCGAAGCGATCGGGAAGGGCGGACATCGTGGCGGACCCGACACCATACCGCGGCGGGCGCGCGGCACGAACGCAGGGCGGCGGACTAGTCGGGCAGGTCGCGGGCGAGCCGGCGCAGGCGGTCGAGTTCGCGCGAAGGTGGGGCGGTGTCGCCGACCGGATCGACCGGCGGCGCCGGCAGTTTCAGCACGCGCTGCAGCACTCCGGCGAGGGCCTGGCGGGTGTGCGACGGCGTGTCGGCTGCACCCAGCATGGTCACCAGTTGCTCGACCACGACGCGGCGCGGGCGCCGCACGAGTGCGTTGCAGACGGTCATCGGCACCGGGTTCTGGCGCAGTTCGCGGGTCAGGTCGGGGCCGCCGCGGCGCACGAGGTCGAGGGCCCGGACGTCGACCCGCGCGGCATCGGCTTCGGCGGCCTGCAGCACGTTCGCGAGGTCGCGGTCGAACTCGCGGCCGAAGGCGAGCGCCAGCACGCGCTGCAGCACGCGATCCTTCGTGTCGAGGCCTTCGCAGGTGCCCTTGCCTTCGCGCGCGATCTCGGTGAATGCACGATGCGTGTCGTCTCCGGCGCGGTCGGGGGAAGTCACCAGCGCATGCACGAACGAGCGGCCGTCGGCGGCGAACGAGCGCACTTCCTGCGCGATGCGCAGGCGGTCGTTCTCGTGGGGGGGCGCGTCGCCGGCGAGCACGACCACGCGGCGGGCACCGGCACGCCACTTCTGCGCGAACGCGGCCCGCAGCCCGGCGCGCACGTCTTCGGGCCGGTCGCCACCACCTTCGGCGGTCACGTTCTGCACGAAGTTCGAGGTGCGCCACGGGTCGAGGCCGAGCGGCACTTCGCGCACCAGGTAGCTCTCGCGCTTGCCGGAGTCGCGGAACGTGACGAGGCCGACGCGCGCATCGGGCACGAGCGCCCGCAGCACCGTGAGCATCTGCACGATGGTGGCCTTGGTGTCGTCGATCGTGCTCGACATCGAACCCGTGCTGTCGAACACGAACACCACCTCGAGCCCACTCTGGCGCAGTTCGGCGACCGTCTTGCGGAAGCCGCCGGAGCCGAGGCTGGCGAGGTCGGTCGGCATGGTGGGTTCGGGTGCGTTGTCGGCGCGTGTCGGCCGAGTCGCCGCCAGGTCGTCCAGTCGGTCGAGTGACGGCGTCGCCGTCGGCATCTCGAGCGTCGGCGGTTCGATCTCGGCCGTCGCCGGCGCTGGATCGGACGCCAGTGGTTCGGGCGCGACCTCGGGTTCGGGCAGCACTTCGGGCAGCGGCGTCGGGGGCGCCTGGTCCGGCAACGGAACGGGGCCGAAGTCGATGCCGACCGTCGTCGGCGCGTCCCCCGAGACCGGTTGTGTCGGGAACAGCCACACGAACGCCAGCAGCGCCGCCGCGTGCAGCAGCAACGACACCGTGAACCACGGCGCGCTGCGGCGCGCGGCCTCGCGGCGTGCGAGGGCCGGGTCCTGGCGCAGCAGGGCCTGGGCGGCCTCGCGCACGTGCCGTTCGCCGGCGGCGAGCCGCAGTTCGGGGATCGGCACGAGGGACGCCGTGCCGTCGTCGGGCACGACGATCGCCTCCGCCAATCCGTCACCGAACACCAGGACGTCGCCCACGCCGACGGGCATCGGCGCCGTCACGGCGACCCCGTTGTGCCGGACCGCGCCGTCGTGCGCGCGCACCGTCACGGTCGAGTCCGCGACCACGAGGCAGGCATGCCGAGCGGCAGCGCTCGCGGGCAGGCGCAGGTCGCAATCGCGGCTGGTGCCGAGCAGGTACTCGCGGCCGGACTCGAGGGCGTGGTCTTGTCCGCACAGCCGCAGCGCCAGCAATCGGGGCGAACGATCCACGCGGGCAGTATCGCCGAGTTGCACCCGGATCGACCAGCGGTTCACATCCGCGCCCCTGCATGAGCTTGAAGATCATCGGCGGCGAATACGGCGGACGCGTCCTGCGCGCGGTCAAAGGCCTCGGCACGCGGCCGCTGCTCGGCCAGGTGCGCGAGTCGGTGTTCAACATCCTGCAGGACGTGATCCCCGACGCGTTCGTGTGGGACCTGTTCGCCGGCACGGGGGCTTCGGGCATCGAGTCGCTGTCGCGCGGTGCGGCCCGGGTCGCCTTCGTCGAGAAGAACCACAAGGCACTCGACGTGCTGCGCGGCAACCTGCAGACCCTCGGTGACGACGCGGTCGCACGCGCGGTGGTGCAGCGTGGCGATGCGTGGGACCCGCCGCCGATGCTCGATTCGGTGTTCGGTCCCGGTCGCGAGTCGCACGTGCCGGGCAGCGAAGTGCCGCCGGACGTCGTGTTCCTCGATCCGCCCTATGCGTTGGTCGCCGAGGATCCGGTCAAGTGCATGGCGAAGGCGCGGCGCCTGCTGGACCGCACCGCGCGCGGCGGTTGCGTCGTGTTCCACTTCGCCACCGGGGTGCTCGACCGCGACGACTTCGACGGCGAGCTGGACGTCGACCTGCGCGAATGGGGCTCGACCGCGATCGCGTTCCTGTTCCGGCGCGGCGAGGCGCCGGAGCGGCTGCAGAAGCGTTGGGCGAAGGAACGCGAGCGCGACGGCGCCAGCTGAATTGCCGCCTCCTTCGTCGTCGCGTCACTGCCCGACGACGCACCGCACCGCGTTCGAGATGCCCTGGTAGGGCGGGAACGCCGTCGGCAGCAGTTCGACGACGAGTGCCTGGACGTGGAACTCGAGCCCGACCGCCGCCGGCGACACGTTGGTCAGCGGCATCGGCACCATCGTCGTCAGGATCTGCGTCGGCAGCAGCCAGGTGCCGAACAGCTGCATCGTGTCGATCGACTCCTGGCACGGCACGCCGGCGTAGGCCGGCAGGATCGAGCCGACCCCCGCCGGTCGCGCGCCGGCGCTGAAGCCGATCACGACGAACTCGGCGAAGATGCCGGTCGTGTTCTGCAGTTCGAAGCGGAACGCGGCGCTGCCGACGAGCGGCAGGGCCGGTGCGGACAGCGTGGGCGCGCCGAGCAGGTGGTTGCCCGGCAGGACGCAGGCCTGGCCGTACGGCTCGGCGACCGCACCGGTGACGTTCGGCAGGTTCGGCGTGGGCGAGTTGTCGACGAACCACTGCTGGTCCGCGTACGCCACGAGTCCGATCCGTTCGGGATCGCGCGCCAGGCTGCTGCCGTCCGGGATCGCCGGCGCGTAGCGGCCTGCGTGCCACAGCCCTTGCTGGATCGCGAGCGGTTCGCGGAAGTAGCCGTCGGTGCCCCAGCTGACCCAGTCGACGAGGAACGAGCCGGTGCTCATCTGCGCACTGGCCTGCGTCGCGAACAGCGCGAACGCGCCTTGCGTGCCCTGCAGCGGTTCGCCGCCGAGGCCGAACAGGAATGCGTACGGCGAAGTGCCCGTCCACAGCACGCCGGCGGTCTGGGGACCCGTGGCGTCCTGGTACCAGTGCACGCGCAGGAAGCCGTTCGCCGCCAGCGCCGTGCCCGCGGGGAACGGCCACCAGTAGCTCTGCGGCAGGTTCGGCGTGTGCGTCGAGTAGTGCAGCGACCAGTTGGAGAGGTCGACCGGCACCGCGCTGCGGTTGTGCAGTTCGATCCAGCGACCGTTCGCGTCGGCGCGCACTTCGGACAACAGCACGTCCTGCGCGGGCAGGGCGTGCGTGAGCACGGTCGCGGTGGCGAGCAATGCGGCAGCGAGGCGGGCAAACGTCGGATTCGTCATCAGCGGCACAACCTGGGCGTACGGTTCTGCACCAGTTCGGTCGGCCGGGTACGCACACTGAAGGGGGTGCGGAATCCCCCGTCGCCAGGGCCTGGTCGCCGCCGCTCCGGGTCGCGCGCGAAACGCCGTGTTCCGATCGCGGGAAACACCGGGCCGATGCTCGTCAAGCGTGGCCGCGCTCGCTGCCGATAGCCGGCGATGCGTGCGGGCGACCGCACGCACTTCACGCACCCGGGTCCAGCATCGTGTCGAAACGCACTCCTGCCGCCGTCGAGCGCATCGTCGAGGAACTCATGGAACGTGGCCTGTCCAAGGCCCAACGCATGCAGCGCCTGCGCGAACTCGTGCAATCGGAGGAGGACGTTCCAGACGAGCTGATGGACCAGGCCGTGCGCAAGTTGATGGAGCGGCTCACCGAGTGACCGCAGAAAACGACCTTCTTCACTGACCATCGGAATCGCAACCGCCATGAGAACCGCGTTGATCGTCTCCTTCCTGCTCGGTGTGCAGGCCCTGCCGGCGCAGGATCGTGAATTCGGCACTCCTGTGACCACGACGTTGTCGCAGGTGCGCGCCGAGCCCGAGGCCTACAAGAACGTGAAGGTCGCCTTCACGGTCCAGTTCACCTCGCTGGGCAAGATCAGCAATCCGTTCTTCACCAAGTTCACGCCGACCGACTTCGCCAACTTCTACGCGTGGGCGGACGAGCAGCCGATCTGGCAGGAGAAGGCCTACAACGACGTGTTCGGCATGCTCTTCCTGTCGAAGAGCCACCCGAAGCTCGAACAGCTCTACCAGCTGCGCCTCTACCAGCGCATCCAGGTCATCGGCATCGTGCGCAACACGTTCCAGAACACGCCGTGGATCGAGGTCACCGACTTCGACGTGGCGGAAGGGCAGCTCGACACCGCGGTGCTCACGCACCTCTATCGCGGCGAGAAGCTGATGGAGCAGCGCCTGTGGCAGCGCGCCATCGCCGAGCTGTCGCTGGCGCCCGGCGCCGGCGTGCCGCAGGCGGCCTTGCGTTCGACGCACAAGAACCTCGGCATCTGCCTGCTGCGCATGGGCGAGGCCCAGTCGGCGATCAGCTACCTGGAGTCGGCGGCCGAGTTGGGCGGCAGCGACGCCGACATCGAGAGCCTGCTGGCGATGGCGAAGACGCAGCCGGCACAGGCGATCGACCGCACCGTCGATTCGCGT
>JAEUHV010000341.1 GCA_016794485.1 Planctomycetota bacterium | reverse complement strand
GAATGCAGCACGACCGGGGCGTCGTGCATCGCCTTCGCCAGCGCTGGATTCGCCGCCGCGGTGAGCCCGCGGAAGATCGGGAAGAACGTCGTCGCCGCGAGCACGAAGCCGGCGAGGATCAGCTTCTTGCGGCCGATGCGGTCGCTGAGCCAGCCGCACACCACGAAGAACGGCGTGCCGAGCGCCAGCGCGATGCCGATCAGCACGTAGGCGTCCTTCCAGTGCACCTTCAAGGTGTTGGTCAGGAAGTACAACGCATAGAACTGGCCCGCGTACCAGACGACGCCCTGCCCGGCCGTCGCCCCGAACAACGCGCGCAGCACGATGCGCGCGTTCGCCCAGACGCAGAAGCTGTCGCGGATCGGCCGGCGCGAGCCCTTGCCCTCGGCCTTCATCTGCGTGAACACCGGCGACTCCTCGAGCTTCAGCCGGATCCACACCGACAGCGCCAGCAGCGCGATCGACAGCAGGAACGGGATGCGCCAGCCGTACGCCTCGAAGTCGGCGGGCGACAGCACGTCGCGCACGCCGCCGACCACGACGAGGGCGAGCAGCAGGCCGATCGTCGCAGTGGTCTGGATCCAGCTCGTGTAGAGCCCGCGCTTGCCGCGCGGCGCGTGTTCGGCGACGTAGGTCGCGGCGCCGCCGTACTCCCCGCCGAGGGCGAGGCCTTGCAACAACCGCAGCAGCACCAGCAGGATCGGCGCCCACACGCCGATCGTCGCGTAGGTCGGCAGCACGCCGACGAGCGCCGTCGACAGCCCCATCACCAGGATGGTGACCAGGAACGTGTACTTGCGGCCGACGAGGTCGCCGAGGCGCCCGAACACGATCGCGCCGAACGGGCGCACCGAGAAGCCGACGCCGAACAGGCCGAGGCTGGCGAGGAACGCGAGCGTCTCGTCACCGGGCGGGAAGAACAGCTTGCCGAACGACGCCGCCAGGATGCCGTAGATGTAGAAGTCGTACCACTCGAACACGGTGCCGAGCGACGACGCGGTGACGACCGTGGTGACGGACTGCCCGGGACGAGAGGACATGGCGGCGCGGCACCATACCGCCCGCGGGGCGCGTCACTTCGCGGACTTCGCCGCGAGCGTGCGATCGGGCAGGCGCTGCAGCGGCATTTCCTTCTGGTCGAGCAGCGACAGCTGCAGCAACGCCAACGCCTCGCCGGCAGCACCCAGCATCAGGCCCGCGTCGTGGCCATCGGTGTCGGCCTTGCCCGGGCCCGGTGCGCTGGCGCCGTTCTTCCACTTGCGGCCGTCGCCGTCGGCGATCGCGACGTCGAGCAGGTACTGCCCCGCCTTGCGCGCGAACGCCGCATGCGCCGCATCGCCGGTCACGCGGTGCAGGTCACAGAAGAACTCCAGCACACCGGCGACACCGCAGCAGTAGCTCGGCGGCACGTACGGCCGCTTGCCGTCGGTTCCCACCTGCTCGGCCGCCTTCGCGTAGCCGACGAGGAAGTTGGCACCCTGCTTTGCGACCGTGAGGTATCGCTCCTCCTTCGTCATCGCGTGCAGCAACAGGAACAGGCGCGCCGTGCCGGCCGGGCCGTGGCACCAGCCGCCGAGGAACGCCTTCTGGCCTGGCACTGCCGGCCACTTGCAGGTGTCGCCGTCGACCACCGCGAGTTCGAGCATCGTCTCGGCCCCGGCGCGTCCGGATGCGACCAGGGCTTCGTCACCGGTCGCGACACCGATCCGCAGCAACGCGTAGGCGACGCCCGCGGTGCCATGGCTGAAGTTCGGCATCTCCATCGCGCGCCGCCCGGCCATGTACTTCCAGTGCGGCAGCGTGCGGTCGGGAGCCGCCTTGGACGGCGTCATCACCGCCATCGCGACCAGCTCGTGCCCAGCCTGTCGCGCCCCGTCGACGAAGCGCGCGTGCCCGCTGGCCTCGCCGAGTTCGAGCAGGAACAACGCGGTGCCGGCGTTGCCGATGATCAGGTCGGGCTGGTTGCCCCAACCGAGCCCACGTTCGCTGCGCGTCGCACGCGCGAGCAGCGCGTCGCCGATCTCGACCGCGGTGGCGAGAGACTCGGCGTCGCGGCGAAAGCGGTGCCGCACCAGGAACGCGTGGCCGATGCCGGCATCGCCCGTGTAGAGACCGGCCCCGGCGTTGCCTGACGCTGGGTTCCAGCTCGGCGGCGAATCCCCGGACTGCCGACGGCTGGTGCGCAGCCCTTTGGCGAGTCGATCGGCGAGCGTTCGCGCGTCGGTGTCGTCGAGCACGGCGGCGGCGTTCTCGAGGAACAGCAGGACACCCGCAGCACCGCTGTAGACGGCCGACGGCTGCGGCGCATCCGGTTCCTCGCTGGCACGTACGAGCACCGCGCCTTCGACGCCGGGCACGGGTTCGGCCTGGCGCGCGATCCACTCGACCGCACCGCGCACGGTCGCGCGCAGGGCGTCGACCGAGGGGGCGTCCTGGGCGAACGCGGTCGTGAGCAGCAGGAACGGGAGCGAGGCGGCGCGGATCCGGAAATGTGGCATGGGGGTGCGAGCTACGGGCAGTGGAACAAGAATGCCGGAAAGCCCGAAAAGGGTGCACGACGCAGGCTCGCCTCACGCCGCGAGGGCGGCCAAGATGGCGCGCATGGACCGCAGCTTCGAGTTCGCACGGCGTGCCGTGAGCCGAATCGTCGTCGGCACCGGCGTCGAAGCGCGGCTGCCCGACCTGCTGCGCGAACTCGGGACGGGTCCCATCGTGCTGGTGCACGACCGCACCATGGCGGCCGCGGCCGATCGGCTGGCCGCGCGCCTCGGCGACGCCTCTTGCCTCGCCATCCCGCCAGGCGAAGCGGCGAAGGACCTCGACCAGATCGCCGCCGCGACCCGCGCCCTGCGCCATCTCGGCGCCGACCGGGGCGTCACGCTGCTGGCGTTCGGTGGCGGTTCGGTCACCGACGCCGTGGGGTTCCTGGCGTCGGTCTGGCTGCGCGGCGTGCGTTTCGTCGCTTGCCCGACCACGACCCTGGCGATCTGCGACGCGGCGCTCGGCGGCAAGAACGGTGTCGACCTCGACGGTCGCAAGAACGAACTCGGCACGATCCGCCAGCCCGACCTGGTCGTCGGCGACACCGACTGGCTCCGGACGTTGCCCGACGCGCTGTGGCGCGAAGGCTTCGTCGAAGTGGTCAAGATGGCGGCGGTGCTCGACGCGGCGCACTTCGCCGAACTCGAACGGCTGGCCCCGGCGCTGCGCGCGCGCGATGCCGCGGCGGCCCAGCGCGCGATCGACCTGGCGATCGCGATGAAGATGGCGGTCGTTCTCGCCGACGAGACCGAGCAGGATCGCCGCCGCTGGCTGAACTTCGGCCACACGATCGGCCATGCCCTCGAGAGCCTCGCGAACGGGGCGCTGCGACACGGAGAATGCGTGGCCATCGGCATGCTCGCCGAATGCCGCGCCGCTGGCGCCGCCGTTCCGGCTGCGGTGCAAGCTCAGCTCACTCGCGTGCTGCAGGCCTTGGACGCGCCGACGGCGTGGCCGCGGCAGTTCGGCGACGTCGGGCGACTCTGGGCGTTGGCCGTGCAGGACAAGAAGGCCCACGCCGGCGTCGTGCCGATGGTCGTGCCCGGCGCGATCGGTACCGGCATCCTGTGCGAACTCACGCGCGATCGGCTCGCCGCAGCCGTGTGAACGTCAGCGCCACGGACCGTCCTTGGTCACGTGCACCAGACGCTCCCCGGCCAGACGGTAGAGCCCGCCGGAGAAGCCGAACCACATCGTGCCGTCCTTCGCCTGCAGGATGCTCTGCACGTGGTTGCGCGTGCGGCCGTCGGTCTCCCGCAGCTGGGTGAACTTCGTCCCATCCCAACGCGCCAGGCCAGCGCCAAGAGTCGAGATCCACAGGGCACCGTCGCTCGCCTCGACGATCACGAAGATGCGGTCGTTGCCGAGACCGTCCTTGTCGGTCCATCGCCGCCACGCCTTGCCGTCGAAGCAGGCGAGCCCGCCGCCGTCGCTGCCGGCCCACACGCGACCGTTCCGGTCGACGCAGCAGGTGCGCACGCAGTCGCCACCGATCCCGTCCTTCTGGGTGTACGCGGTGAACACCTTGCCGTCCCAGCGCCGCAGGCCATCGCCGTCGGTGGCGAACCACATCGAGCCGTCCGCCGCCTGCGCGAAGTCCCACACGACCTCGCGCGCGAACCGCGCTTCGCGCACGGGCTCGACGGCAGCCGGCAGCGGGAACGGCTCCCAACGATTGCCGACCAGACGACACACGCCGCGCTTCGTGCCGACCCAGATCGTGCCGTCGCGATCGCGGAACAGGCTCCAGCAATCGTCGGCGGCGAGGCCGTTCGCGGTGGTGTAGGTGGTGGCAGCCCCCGAGTGCCAACGCACGACGCCACGCTCGGTCGCGAACCACATCGCCCCATCGCCATCCTGCACGATGCCGCGGATCGCGCATCGGTCGAGGGCGGTGCCGGGGCCGAGCCACGACAGGGTCTTGCCGTCCCAAAGCACCACTCCTTCCCCGTTGGTGCCGAGCCACAGGTGGCCGTCGCGATCCTCGAACACGTGGCGCACGTATTCGCTGATCGGCGCGTCTGGTGCGGGCGGCGGCGGCAGGATCTGGGCCGCGAGCGCACCACCCAGGACGAACGGGACGAGGGATCGGAACGGTTCCATGCGCCCAGTGTGCCCGAGGGCGCGGCCGCTGCGTCAGCTTCTCGTCAACGCCGCCATCCGGTCGGCTAGCATCGCAGCGCGCATGGTTCCTCCTCGTCCGGTGCCGCAGCTGGCATGGCCCAGCGATGCCGCGCTCGCGATGCCGGGCAGCAAGAGTTCGGCGAACCGCCTGCTCGTCGCCGCCGCCGCGTCGGGCCGCACGGTCCGCATTCGCGGGCTCACGCCCGGCGACGACGTGCAGCGGATGCTCGACGGCCTGCGCACGCTCGGTTTCGCCGTGGACCACGAGCCCACCGCCACCACGGTCGTGGTCGGTCCGCGACGTGCCGATGCACCGAGTACGGGAACGATCGACTGCGGCAACGGCGGCACCACGCTGCGCTTCCTGGTCTCGCTCGCCGCGACCACGCCGGGAGACTGGATCCTGACCGGCGACGCCGCGATGCAGCACCGACCGATCGGTGAACTGGTGGCCGCGTGGCGACTGCTCGGCGCCGAGATCACCGACACGAACGGCTGCCCGCCGGTGCACGTGCGGGGTGACGGCGTGCACGGCGGCGGTCCGATCGCGATCGATGCGAGCCGATCGAGCCAGTTCGTGTCCTCGCTGCTGCTGGTCGCCCCCTCGCTGCGCGACGGCCTCATGCTGACGTTCGCGACGCCGATCGCCTCCGCGGACTACGTCGGCATGACGCGCGACGTGCTCGACCACTTCGGCGTCCGCTCGCTGTCGACGCCCGGATCGATCACCGTGCGCCCCGGCTGGAATCGCGTGCCGCTGGAAGTCGCCGTCGACGGCGATTGGAGCAGCTTCGGGGTGTGGACCTGCCTCGACCACCTGACCGGTTCGCGCGTGCGCTCGACCAACCTCGCGACCGATTCGGGCCAGCCGGACGAAGGCCTCGCCGCGGTGCTCGCCGCTATGCCGAAGACCGGCGACCACACGGTCGACGTCGAACCGATGCCGGACCAGTTCCTCAACCTGGCGATCGTCGCGGCGCACCGGCCCGGCACCACGCAGTTCGTCGGCGGTGCCAACCTACGCCACAAGGAATGTGATCGGATCGCCGTGATGGCGCGCGAACTGGCCAAGGCCGGCGTGGCCGTGGCCGAACGCGCCGACGGCCTCGTGGTGCACGGCGGCAAGCCGCTGCAGCCGACCGTGGTCGATCCGGCGAACGACCACCGCGTGGCGATGGCGTGGGCCCTGGCAGGCATGCTGTCGCCCGGCATCGCGATCGCCGACGCGGACTGCGTCACCAAGAGCTACCCGGGGTTCTGGCGCGATCTCGACGTCGTGCTGCGCATCCGACGATGCGTGGTGTTCGTCGGCATGCGCGCCGCCGGCAAGTCGACCACGGCTCGCGCGTTCGCCACGCGAGTCGAAGCGCGCTGGATCGACACCGACGCGAAGTTCGAAGCCCAGCACGGCCCGATCGCCGATTTCGTCGCGGCCCAGGGCTGGCCGGCGTTCCGCGCGCTCGAGGAAGGGCTCGTCGCGAAGGCCGTGCAGCCGGGCCAGGTCGTCAGTATCGGCGGCGGCGCGATCGAATCTGCGGCGACGCGCCGGCTGCTGCGCGAACAGGCCCTCGTGGTCTGGCTCGACGCCGACGCGACGGTGTTGCGCGACCGCCTGCGCCGCGACCCGGATGCACGGCCGTCGGTCACCGGGGCCCCGGTGCTCGACGAGCTCGACGCATTGCTCGCGCGGCGGCGGCCGCTCTACGGCGAGGTTGCGAACGTGCGGCTCGATGCGCACTGGCCGACCGGGCGACAGGTCGAATCCACCATGCAAGAGCTCGGCCGTTCGTGCCGCTGGACGTGACCGCCGGCAGCGGCCCACCGTAGACTGGGCGCCGCGATGTTCACGACGCGGCTCCGCTTCCTCACCGCCGGCGAATCCCACGGCCCGTCGTTGACCGGCATCCTCGACGGCATGCCGGCCGGCCTGCCGCTCGACGAAGCCACGTTGGCGCACGAACTCGCGCGGCGGCAGCACGGCTTCGGCGCCGGCGGCCGCATGAAGCTCGAACAAGATCGGGCGCGCATCACCGGCGGCGTGCTCGCCGGCCGCACGACAGGCGGTCCGATCGCCCTGGTGATCGACAACAAGGACCACGCCAACTGGGCCGACCGCGACATCGCGGCGATGACGATTCCGCGCCCAGGCCACGCCGACCTCACCGGCGCCCTCAAGTACGGCCATCGCGACCTGCGCCTGTCGCTCGAACGCGCGTCGGCGCGCGAGACCGCGATGCGCGTCGCGGTCGGGGCCTGCTGTCGCGCGCTGTTGGCCGAGTTCGGCGTCACGATCGGCGGCTACGTGACCCGCATCGGCGAGGTCGCACTCCCCGATGCCGAACCGACGGCCGATCCGGCGACGTACGAGGAACGCTTCGCGGCCGCGGCCCAGAACGACGTGCGTTGCCCCGATGCCGGCACCGCCGCGCGCATGCACGACGCGATCGCCGCCGTGGTCGGCGACCGTGACACGCTCGGCGGCATCGTCGAAGTCGCGGCGCTGCACGTGCCGCCGGGGCTCGGCAGCTTCGCGCAGGGCGATCGCCGGCTCGACACGCGGCTGGCGGCGGCGCTGGCCGGCATGCCGGCGGTGAAGGGCGTCGAGTTCGGGCTCGGCTTCGCCGGCTCCGCCCGCCGCGGCACCCAGGCACACGATGCGATCGAGCTCGACGGCGACGACCTGGTGCGGCCGACCAATCGCGCCGGCGGCCTCGAAGGTGGCGTCAGCAACGGCACGCCGATCGTCGCGCGCATCGCCCTGAAGCCGATCGCGACGACGCTGCAGCCGCAACGTTCGGTCGACCTGGCCAAGGGGACTGCGGCCGAAACCAAATACGAACGCAGCGACTTCTGCCAGGTGCCGAGGGCGGTGCCGATCGCCGAGGCGATGGTCGCGATCGTGCTCGCCGACGCGTTGCTGGAGAAACTCGGCGGCGACTCGCTCGAGGAGCTGCGGCCGCGCCTGTTCGCGCTGCGGCAGGCGCGCGCTTCGCACCTGCCGATGGACGGCGGGGCGTGGCGCTTCGGCTCCGGCGCGTAGCCGAAGCGCGGGGCCCGACTCACAGGCCGAGCACCCAGCCGGCAGCGTCGCCGATCACGAGGCCGAACGCGTTCGCCGCCGGATCGAGCACCGCCAGCTGGTTGTAGAACAGCAGGCCGTTCAGCGCTGGCACGTTCGGGATCGGGAAGTTCCACGTGGCCGTGGTGCCGACGCCGACCACCGTGTCGGTTCCGTCGACGCTGACGCGCAACGGGCAACCCGGCGCACCGACGATCCCGAGGTCGACCGGCAGGGGCCCGAAGCCCGAGATCGTGTTGCTGGTGCCCACGATCATCACGCCGATCGCGAACGGCAGGTTGTCGCAGTTGATCGACAGCGTGCCGCCGAGCTGGGGCGGAGTGACGTATTGCTGGTGCGAGATGCCCGCACTGCCGGAGCAGCCCTGGCCGAAGAAGCCGTGGCCGGCGGCGCCGGTCAGGTTGTGCGTGCCGTAGTAGAGCGTGCCGGACCAGCTGCGCGGCGAGTTGAGGTTGGTGCCGGTGAACGCGCCTGCGGTCGACAGCGATGCGGCTCCGGCGGTCAGCGAGAGGTCGGCGGTGGCCCACGTGGTCAGCGCCGTCTGCGTGACGTAGCGCGGGTAGGCGCCGATGTAGCGGATCGCGACGCCGTACGAGCCCTGCGGGATGTACAGCGGGTTCGCAAACGCCGAGTTCGCCGGCTGGTTGGCGACCGGCGCCGTCGTGCCGCTCGCGGTCCCGACCAGGGTCCACGGCGCCGCGACGAGCTCCGAGCCCTGGTAGGTGCCCTGCTTCAGGTAGACGTCGGCGGTGAACGCCGTGCTGATCGTCGACGTGATCGTGTCGAACGAGTTGATCGTGACACCGGCCGGGTTCAGGACGTCGAGGTTGAAGTAGAGCGTCGCCGGAGTGCCGACACCGTTGTTGGCCGCGAGGTTCGTGGTCAGCTGTTGCAACGCGATCACCGACTTCGTGATCGCGTTGGACTTGCAGTTGCGCGTCACGGTCAGCGTGACGTTCACGGCGTTGCCGTTGGGGTAGACCCACACCGGGTTCGGCGCATTGCTGTCGACGATGCTGTCACCGTCCAGGTCCCATGCCCACGACGTCGCCGGCAGGTTCGACGTGTCGGTGAACTGCACGGTCAACGGAGCGATCACACCCGAAGTGAAGTCGGCCACGATGCCGTCGGTCCGGATGTAGGCCGACTTCGTCATCGAGTTGGTCGGATTGCTGGCGTCGGTCACCGTGAGCGACACGTTGAAGTCGCCGCAACCCGTGTAGGTGAACGACGGATTCTGCGCCGTCGAGTCGACGACATTGTCGCCGTCGAAATCCCACGCCCACGAGCTGATGCCACCCGGATCACTCGAGAACGACAGGTCGGTGAAGTTGACCGTGAGCGGCGACGCGCCGGTCGTGGCGCTCGCCGTGAAGTTCGCGAACAGCCCGCTTTGCGCGGTCTGCACGATCACGCGGCCGATCTGGCCGGTGACCGGCGCGAGGTAGGTGCCGGTGGCGCCCGTGCTCACCCAGCCGGGAGCGCCGATGTCCCACTGCCAGCCCGTGCGGTTCAGGGTGTGGGCAACGCCGTGGATGGTCGTCGAGTACGGCGCGGTGTTGCCGTACGAGTTGTGGCCGGAGAAGTTGCCGGTCACTGCCGGCGACCAGTTGCCGATCACGTCGACGACGTCGCCGATCGCGATCGGGATCGAAGCGCCGATTGCGCCGACGTTGCCGACGCTCCAGAGCGCGACGTTGCCGTTCACTCGAACGAGATAGCCGGCGGTGTCACCGGCTTGGAACGCGTCGACCGGCAAGTCGAGACCCGTGATCACGAACGGCGTCTGCGCCGTGAAGTTGAAGCCGCGGCTGTAGCCGTTGTAGACGGCCGCGTGCGGCGGAATCGGGATCTGGGCCACGACAGCGCCGACGAACAGACAAGGGGCGAGGCAGGCGAGGAAACGCATTGGCGGGCTCGGTTTTGGAGTTGGTTCTTGGCAGTCGGCCAGGCCACGCACCTGGCTCGGAAGCGCGTAGGGTATCCCCGAACGACGACGTGTCGATTCGCTCCCTGCGCAGCCCTGGGACCCCGGGCGGGCATGTTCGGGCCAATCCGCTGTGACATTCCCGACGGCCCGATCCTGCAAGAGGCATGCACCGTCATGCCCTTCTTCCCGGGCTCGCCGCCGCCGTGGCCGCGGCCCTGCCCGCCCAGACCCTGGTCCGCGACCTCACGCCCGCCGCAGGCTCCACGACCGGCAGCAATCCCGGGGTCTTCCTGGTCGGGAACGGCGTCGCGTACTTCGCCGCGTCGGACGCCTACGGCCGCGAGTTGTGGCGCACGGACGGTACCGAACTCGGCACCTTCCGCCTGCGCGACGCCAATCCGGGCAGCGCCAACGCCGACCCCAGCCTCACGACCCTCGTCGGCAACCAGGTCTTCTTCGTAGCGCGGCGCGATGGCATCGGGCGCGAACTGTGGGCCAGCGACGGCACGTCGATCGGCACCCGGCTGGTGGCCGACCTGGTCCCGGGCACGGACCTCGGCGCCGACATCACCGCGATGGTCGCGTTCCAGGGCAAGGCGTGGTTCGTCGCGACGACGCCGGCGAACGGCACCGAGCTGTGGCGCAGCGACGGCACCGCTGCCGGTACGCAGCCGGTCACCGACCTGGTGCCCGGCGTGAACTCTTCGGCCCCCAGCGACCTCGTGGTCTGGAATGGCGAGCTGTGGTTCGTCGCCACCACGTCGGCGACCGGTCGCGAACTGTGGCGCTGCAACGGCACGACCGTGGCGCTCGCATTCGAGCTGATCTCCGGCTCGTCGTCGTTCGTGCCCGAAGACCTCTGCGTCGCCGGCAACCGGCTGTACTTCACCGCCCAGCAGTCGGGCGTCGGGCGCGAACTCTGGAGCACGAACGGCACCGCCGCCGGCACAGGGATGGTGCGCGACATCGGCCCGACCAGCAGCGGCGCATTCGTCGAACGACTGACGCCGTTCGGCAACCGCGTGCTGTTCTGGGCGAACGACGGCGCTTCCGGCCTCGAACCGTGGTGCAGCGACGGCACGCCGGCCGGCACGCAGCGGCTGGTCGACGGGCTCGCCGGTGCCGCGAGCAGCAGCGCCACGTCGTTCGCGGTGGTCGGTGCGAACGCGTACTTCGGCGCCGGCGGCAACGGCACGATGCAGTTGTGGCGCAGCGACGGCACACCGGCCGGCACCACGGTCGTGCGCGGCCCGTTCGCGAACGTCGCCGATCCGGTGGCGGCACTCGGGGGCATCGCCTTCGTCGGTCGCTTGCAAGGCAGCACGACTTTGCAGCTCTGGCGCAGCGACGGCACCGCGGCCGGGACCATCGAGCAGGTGTCGACCGTGACGCCGGGCAGCAACCCGGCCAACCTCGCGCCGTTCGGCAACCGCATCCTCTACCAGGCCAGCTCGTCGGCGTTCGGCGTCGAACCGCACGTCAGCGACGGCACCACGCCGGGCACGCGCCTGCTCTACGACGTCGCCAGCAACCGCGGCGACACGCCGATCACCGAACTGCTGCCGTTCGCCGGCAAGCTGTTCTTTCGCGCCAGCACGGCCGGTCTCGGCACCGAACCGTGGACCAGCGACGGCACCACGAACGGCACCACCGTGCTGCGCGACATCAACCCGCAGGGCGGCAGCTCGTCGCCGACCGACGCCACGATCTGGAACGGCAGCGTGTGGTTCGGCGGCTTCTGGCCCAACTCCGGCATCGAGCTGGTGCGCACCGACGGTACCGCGAACGGCACCATGCTCGGGGTCGACGTCGAGGTCGGCGGCGGCAACTCGGGCCCGCGCAACCTGACGCCGGTCGGCAACCGCCTGTTCTTCACCGCGACGCGCGCCGCCGGCGTCGAGCTGTTCTGCAGCGACGGCACCGCGAACGGCACGCTGCAGTTCGACCTGCAGCCGGGCAACAACGGCAGCAACCCGGACCGCCTCACGGCTCTCGGCAACCGCGTGTTGTGCACTGCCAGCGACGCCGCGAACGGCCTTGAAGTCTGGCGCAGCGACGGCACCGTCGCCGGCACCGGCCTGCTGCTCGACTTCCAACCCGGCGTGACGTCGAGCTTCTTCGACGGCTTCGCCACGCTCGGCACCTTCGCGTTCTTCAGCGCCACCGTGAACGGCGCGGGCATCGAGCTGTGCCGCACCGACGGCACCCCGGCCGGCACCGCGCTGTTCGCCGACCTGCTGCCCGGCACCGCCGGCTCCCGTCCGAACGGCTTCGTCACCGCCGGCAACCGCGTGTTCTTCCGCGCCTTCGTCAGCGGCCAGGACGTCGGGCTCTGGGTCACCGACGGCACCGTCACCGGCACGCGCGTCGTGCTCGACCTGCCCGGCACGTCGTCGGCCGACATCCAGGACATGGTCGCGGTCGGCAACACGCTGTTCTTCGTCTGCGACGACCGCGTGCACGGCCGCGAACTGTGGGCCAGCGACGGCACCGTCGCCGGGACGCGGCTGGTGCGCGACCTCGACGTAGGCTTCGCGCACGGCGCGCTCACCGGCACGCTGGCCGCGGTCGGCAACGGCCTGTGCGCGTTCGCCGGCCAGGACGGCGGCGAAGGGCTGCAGCTGTGGCTCAGCGACGGCACGTCGGCCGGCACGGTGCAGCTCGGGCGCCTCGGCGCCAGCGCCGGTGCTGGTGCGGCGACGCTCGAGTCGCTGCAGGTCGTCGGCACGAAGCTGTTCTTCGTCGCCGACGACGGCGTGCTCGGCAGCGAACTGTGGGTCTACGACCTCGGTGCGCCGAACGGTGCTTTGGTGCAGAACTA
>JAEUHV010000232.1 GCA_016794485.1 Planctomycetota bacterium | reverse complement strand
GCTGGCGATCCACGGCGACCACAAGTACGGCGGCAAGGACCAGAACAAGCTGCTGCTGCGCCGCCTCGCCGCACGCCACCTGCCCGGCGACGTCGCGACGCGCAAGAAGCACGGCTTCCCGAACGCCGTGACGAAGTGGCTCGGGCCGCAGCAACTGCCGGCGCTGCGCGAAATGCTGCTCACGTCAGGGGAGTTCGTCGCCGACACGTTGCCGCGCGCGTGGCTGCAAGGCCTGCTCGCTTCGACGGACAGCCTGCGGCAGAACGCGCTGACCGTGCACTCCCTGTTGGTGCTGGCCACGTGGCACCGCGTGTTCGTGCGGACCGCGGCCGAACGACGGGCGCCGGTCGCCGGCGCGGGCCGCCCATGATCGGCGCCGGCAGCGACCTGCGCCGCAAGACGCTGCACAGCCTGTTCTGGCAATTGCTCGGCGTTGGCGGGCAACGCGTCGTGCAGTTCGTCGGCATCGCGGCACTGTGGCGGATCGTCGAGGAACGTGACCTCGGCCTGTTCGCGATCCTGCTGTCGGCGATCGGCGTGCTCGAGTCGTTGACCACGTTCGTCGGCGACCTGACCTCGATCTGGTCGAAGCACGGCGCCGAGCGTCGCTACCTCGACACGGTGTTCACGGTGCGCGTGGTGCGCAGCCTGCTGATCTGCTCGGTGCTGTGCGCCCTGGCGTGGCCGTTCGCGTGGTACTTCGCCAACCCCGAACGCGACGCGCGCTACTGGTTGCCGGGCCTGTTCCTGCTGCTGGCCTGGAACGGCCTGCTCGACGCGTTCCAGAGTCCGGCTCGCGCCGCGGCGATGAAGGGCCTCGCCTTCCGCAAGGTCGCGCTCGGCGACTTCGTCGCGGCGATGTGCGGGATGGGTCTGGCCCTCGGACTCGCCGTTGCCCTGCGCGACGTCTGGGCGCTGGTGCTCGGGCACATGGCCTCGACCGCGATCCGCACGGCGACCAGCTACCTGGTGGCGCCGTACCGGCCGCGACTGCGCCTCGACCGCGAGGTCCTCGGCGAGTTGTTCCGCTACAACAAGGGCGCCGCGGGCACGCCGTTCCTGCTGCTGATGATCTTCACCGCGCCGCCGTTCGTGATCGGCAAGGTGATCGGCGACATCGCCGTGGCGCTGTTCGACGGTGCCGCGCGACTGGCGAGGCTGCCCGAGGACATCTTCCTGCGCGTGCTCGGGCCGGTGGCGATGCCCGCGTTCGCGCAACTGCAACACGACCGGCCGCGGCTGGCGCGGGCGTGGTCGCGCGCGGTGCACGCGTTCCTGCTGGTCGGCGTGCCGATGGCGGTCGGGCTCGGCTGGTGCGGCGACGCGCTGCCCGAGGTCGTGTTCGGCGCCAAGTATGTCGCCGTGCCCGGCGTCGTGGCCTTGCTCGCGGTGCACGGCGGCCTTGCCGGCCTGACGTCGGTCGTGGGCCCGCTGTTCTGGGCGATCGGCGAACCGCACCGCGACCGGCGGGCGCAGTTCTGCCGCTGCGTGCTGATCTATGCGCTCGGCATCCCGGCGACACTCGGCTGGGGCATCGTCGGATTCGCGGCGGCGTCGTGCGTGGCGATCGCGGTGGCACTGCTGGTTTCGCTGGTGCAGGCGCTGCACTACCTCGGCCTTCGCTGGGGCGAACTGACCCACGCGGCCCGCGACGGCCTGATGGTCGGGCTCGTGCTGCTGGCCACGCTGGTGTGGGTCGACTACCTGTGGACCCCCACCGGCCTGATGCGCGTCGTCGCCACCGGACTCGCGGCAGGTCCGGTGCTCGCGATCCTGGTCCTGCGCCTGATGCGGCACCGCCGCAGCGCCGACGCTGCGCCGGCCATCGACCTGCCGCCGGACGTTCCCGTCGCGTAGCCGTTGCGTCGCCGATCGCAGCGGGCAAGATCCGGGCGTGACAGCGACCGATGGCAAGACCCTGGTGGCGCGCGCCAAGACGCTCGGCGCCGAACTCGACGACGTGCGCGCGACGCAACTGCTCGCCTACCTCGACGCGATGCTCGCGTTGAACGAGCAGATCAACCTGACGGCAGTGCGCGACCGCGAGGCCGCCGTGGTGCTGCACGCCCTCGACGGGCTCGCCTTCGCACGCACGGGGCTGCACCCGCGCCACGTGCTCGACATCGGCACCGGCAACGGCTTTCCCGGCGTCGCCGTCGCCACGCTGCATCCCGGCGCGTCCGTCGTGCTGATGGACCGCACCGGCAAGAAGGTGCGAGCGATCGGCGCGTGCCTGGTGCAGGCGAAGTACGACCGCGTCGAGACACTGAACCTGGACGCGGCCCAGGCGCCGGGCTTGCGCAAGGACCTGCGGCACGCATTCGACGTCGTCACCGCGCGCGCCGTCGGCAAACCCGAGGCGATGGCCGAACTGGCCGATCCGTTGCTGCGCCCAGGCGGCCACCTCGTGCTGTGGCTCGATGCCGATGCCGTCGCGGCCGAACGACTCGGCCCGTTCCGGCGCACGGCCATCCTGCCGTACGACCTGCCGGACCCGGCGGCACGCAAGCGCGTGCTCGGCGCATGGCAGAAGCGATGACCCAGCCCGCGCCTGTGGGTCGCCGCCGCCGTCGTCGCCGGATCGTGGCGATCACCATGCTTCTGCCCGCCGTGTTCGCCGGAGCCGGCGGCTGCACGTCGACGATCACTCCGCCCGCGGCCGTGCAGGATCCGGTCACGGTGTTCCTGCTGCGCGAAGCGATGCACAGCGGCGTCGTGCTGCCAAGCCCGACGAACGGCGCCTACGTCGAGTTCGGCTTTGGCGACTGGAGCTGGTTCGCGCTCGCCAACGACCAGTGGTACAACGTGTTCGCTACGGTGCTCTGGCCGACCCAAGGCACCCTGGGCCGCCGCCCGTTCCCCGCGCGCACACCGGACGAACTGCGGCAGTACGTCACCTGGGCCGAACTGCAGCCCCTCGCCATCGAACGCGCGAAAGCGACCGCACTGTGGACGCGGCTGCACGAGCAGCACGCGGCTCGCCAAAGCGAAGCAGTCACGCGGGCCAACCTCGGCTGGACGTTCGTGCCGTACGACCGTTCGTACTGGTTTCCTCAAACGTGCGCCGACGTGGCAGCCGAGTGGTTCCGCGAACTGGACTGCAGCGTCGGCTGGACGCCCATCCGCAGCAGCCTCAACGTCGCCGGCCAGTAGACCAGCGACGAAGCCACCGCGATTCACGCCACACATGTCACGGGCGGCATTCTGCGCGGCGCAGCGGGGCTAGATGCGCACCCTCGCGGCAGTCTGCCCCCGCGTTGCGCCGCCCCAGGGGCTCGCTCACCGATTGGTGACTTCGTCGACGAGCGGCAGGCTGCTGACCGTCGTCAAGCCGAAGCGACCGACGTGCTCGAGCTTCGTCGTGTCCGACGGGTAGTTCACGTACGGGTCGTTGGCGTTGTAGTTCCACAGGTGCCGATCCATGAAGTCCTGGATCGACATCAGGTCGCGGCCGAACGCGTTGTTGCGGCCATCGCTGCGCCGACGCACCTGACGATAGAAGTTCTGCTGGTTGTATTCGCTGCTGAGGGCAGCGACATCCTTGATGCCGCGGGCGCGCTGTTCGGCGGTGACACCACCACCCTGGCCTTCCCAACCGAAAGTCGAGCATGCAGCGAGAGGCAGCAGGGTGAGGACGATTGCGAGCTTGCGCATTGTGCGTGCGAAGTGGGGTGGGGTCTCGGAAGTGCGCGCCGGGAGAAAGCGCGCGGACGGCGAACGCTAGCCATCGGCCCAACCGCGTCAACCGAGATTTCGCGCAAGTTCCGCAGACACCGAGGCGCTCGTTCCCGTCGCCCAGTCGCCCCGCTACCTTCGGCACTCCATGACCGAGCCTCGGAGCCAGCCAGCCAACGCGGCCGAACGCAACGGCATCGGCATCCTCGGCGGCTCGTTCAATCCCCCACACGCCACCCACCTGCGCCTTTGCCGCAGCGCCCTGGAACAGCTGCCCATCCGCGAAGTCCGGGTGATTCCGGCCGGCGACCACCCGCACAAACGGGGGCCCGGCATGGCCCCGGCCGCACACCGCCTGGCGATGTGCCGGTTGTCGTTCGCCGGGGACCCGCGGCTCGTCGTCGACGACCGCGAACTGCGCCGGGCCGGGCCGTCGTTCACGATCGACACCCTGGCCGAACTGGCGGCCGAACATCCGGGGCGACGGCTGTTCTTCCTGATCGGCAGCGACAACCTGCCGCTGCTGCCGACCTGGCGAGATGCGCGTGGCATCCTGGCCCGTTGCACCGTGGTCACCTGGCCGCGGCAGAACCACCCGGTCGACGACCGCACGATCGACGCCCTGCCGTTCCCGGCCGCGGAGCGGGCCACACTGCGGGCGAACGTGCTGGCCATGCCAGCCGACGCCATCGCCGCAACCGACCTGCGCGCCCGCCTGGCCCGCGGCGACACCGACCTGCCGGAACTCGACGAGGCGGTGCGCGCCTACATCGCCGCGCATCGGCTCTACCGTTGATCGGGCCGGCATGGGCCGCCGCCATCGCTGCGGCGGCGCTCGGGCTCGGCGATTTCGTCAACCGGCGCGTGCGCGGGTTCCTGCCCGACGATCCACCACGCCCCGGACGCAAACAACACGCTCGCCCGATTCCGCTTGCCGGCGTCCTGCTGTTGCCGGCGTTCCTGCCATGGCTCGTCGCCGACGGCGACCTGACGACCGGCGTCGCGGTCGCGCTCGCCTGTGCCATCGGCTTCTTCGACGACCGCGACAAGGAACGCGGCCCCGGCCTCGACTGGCGTACCAAGGGCCTCGGGCTCGCCGTGGCCAGTGCGATCGCCGCCGCTTCGTTGGCGGCACCGCTGCAGGATCCACTGCCGTTCCTGGCCATGTTCGCGTTCGTGTTCGTGCTGACCAACGCGACCAACTTCCTCGACAACACCGACGGCGTCGCCAGTGCGGTCGCCGCAGCCATGCTGCTCGCGGCGACCGGCGGCAACGGGGCGCTGGCCGCCGGCGGATTCGCGGCGCTCGGCTTCCTGCCGTGGAACTGGCCGCGCCCACGCCTGTTCCTCGGCGATGCCGGCGCGTACGCGCTCGGGCTGCTCGCGGCGATCGCGATCGGCCGGCGCGCCATCGCCGATCCAGCCGCGTTCTGGCTCGCCGCGGTGCCGCTGGCCGACTTCGTGCAGGTGGTACTGGTGCGGCTGTGGCTCGCCCACCCGCCGTGGGTCGGCGACCGTCGGCACCTCACGCACATCGCCCAGACCCTCGGCACGGCCCGCTGGCTCGTGGCGCCACTGTTCGCGGCGCTGGCCGTGCTCGGGGCCCTGTTGGCGTAGGAGCCTTCAGCGCTGCGCGCGCATCGTCGTCCATTCCGGGTCGCGCGCCGCGCCCTGGTCGCCGCGCTGCAACAACCACTCGATCTGGGCGTCGCGACGCGCGCACCAACGGGCGCGATCGTCGCTGCCGGGGGCACTGCCGAGCACACAGGCGTGGAACACGACCGCGGCGCCGGCCCGCACCACCGCCACGCCGGCACCACGCCCGAGCGCGCGTTCGGCGATCGTCACCGACTGCGGCACGTCACCGGCATCGAGCAGCGCGAACATGCGCATCGCTTCGGCCTCGACCGGTTCGGGCACGAGCCCGGCGGCGGCGGCATCGACCGCAGCCACTCCCGACTTCGGCGTGAAGCCGACCGCGAACGCCACGAACCGGGCCGGCGGCGTGTCGGCATGGTCCTGCGCCAGCTTCTGCGCGAGCGCCTTGCTGCGGTCGCGGTCCTGCAGGCGTTCCGCGGCTTGCCAGAGCGCCAGCAACAAGGCTGGCGACCGCAACTCGGCCTGCGCCGACTCGCCGATCGTCAACGCCTGTTCGAGCTGGCCACGCGCGGCCGCCCGGTCGGCGATTCCGGTTTCGTGCAGGCGCAGCAGGATGGCGACGCCGATCGCTTGTTCCGCCGCCGCCGCCCCGGGCGCCGTCGCCGACGCCAGGAACAACTCCGCCGCCTTCTCGACCCGGCCTCGGGCGAGCTCCATGCGGGCCCGCGCCGCCATCACGTCGCGCCCGGTGTCGAAGTCCGGCAGCTTCTGCAACAGGCTGGCGAGGTGCGCCAGCGCAGCCGCATCGTCGGCCTGCAACGCGGCGTCGACGTCGGCGAGCAGGCGCGCGCGCTTGTCGGCAGCCTCCTGCGCGCCGAGCCACGCCACGACGCCGTAGCCGACACCGGCCAGCAGCAGCAACAGGATCGGCGCCCAGACCGCGGGACGCGCGAGGATCGGGCGGGACTTCGACGACGGATTCGGTGGTCGGCTCACGGCTGTGGACAAGGAGACCACGCCGACCGGGCTCAGGAAAGCTTCACGGCGATCGTCGTGTAGTCGTCTTCGAAAGCGCCCCCGGCGATGTGCCTGGCCAAGGCCTGGTCCACCGCGGCCACGACCTGTTCGGCATTGGCCCCGGTCTGGCGCGTCTGCAGCAGCAACGACCGCAGCCGTTCGTCGCCGAACACCTCACGCTGCGGCGACATCGCCTCGTCGACCCCGTCGGTGTGTGCGAACAACAGGTCGCCTTCGCCGAGCTGCACCGTCGGGCTCGCGGTGTAGACCTGGTCGCCGACGACGCCGAGCACCATGCCGGTCTTCTCCAGCGCCACGACTTCGTGCCGTCGGCACACGACGAGGCCGGGATGGCCGGCGTTCACGTACTGCAACGTGCGCGCCTTCGGATCGACGATCGCGAGCAACAACGACATGAAGTTGCCGGTCTCGACGCCGGCGACGAGCCGTTGGTTGATGCGGGTGACGATCGTGGCGACGTCGTCGATCAGTTCGAGGTAGCTGCGCAACGCGGCCTGCACGGCGTGGGTCAGCAACGCCGCGCCGACGCCGTGGCCGGTGACGTCGCCGACCATCATCGCGAACCGCCCGTCGCGCAACTTCACCAGGTCGTACGTGTCACCCGACGCCTGCTCGGCGGCGACGTAGCGCAGCGCGACCTGGAGCCCGTGCAGGTCCTTGGGCACCGGCGGCAACAGGTGGTGCTGGATGCGGCGGGCGATCTCGACGTCCTTCTGCAGACGCACCTTGTCGAGCGAGTCGGCGTGCAGGCGCGCATTTTCGACCGAGATCGCCAGCTGGGCCGAGATCGCGCCGAACAGGGCCAGGTCGCGGGCACTGAACTCGCGGCGGACCGCGCGCGAATCGACGTAGATGACTCCGACGGTGCGGTTGCGCGCCCGCATCGGTGCACACATCACCGCCCGCAGCTTCAGGTCGTAGACCGACTGGCCGAGCTCGAGCGCTTCCTGGTCGCTCTGCACGACCGACCGCACGGCCACCCCTTCGTCCAGACACCGGCGCACGAGGCTCTTGCTCCACTGCAGGTCGCCGGCGAGCTGGCGGCCTTCCCGGTCCAGGGTGACCCGCACGGCCAGATCGTCCGGGGTCGCCCCGAGCAGCAGGATGGCCCGCTCGGCCTGGGTGACCTGCAGCGACCGGTCGACGATGTCGCGCAGCACGCTGTCCAGGTCGATGTTCGCCGTCACGGCGGCGATGGTGTCGAGCAGGATCTGCAGCGAACGCGAGTCCTCGGTCGCATCACCGGTGAGGATCGTCGAAGGCTCCCGCTCGCGCTGGCTCGGCGGGCGCGCCCCCGCCGCCGCACGCTTGGGTTCGGGCTTCTCGTCTCGGTTCCAGGGCCAGGTCCACTTCATCGGGCGCGCCGACTGTAGCGAGCGCTGCGACGGAAGCACGCGCGAGAAGCTCATGGTCCTCGTTGCCAATGCGCGCGAGCCCCGCCAGAATCGGACGTCCCCTCGAAGGCGCCGTCCCGCCCACTCCCATGAAGATCGACAAGTCCATCCACGACGACTACGCCACCCTGACCCTGAAGGGTGAGTTCGACACCTTCTACTGCCCGGCCCTGATGCAGGAGGTCGAGTCGCTGCTCGAACGTGGCATCCACCACCTCATCCTCGACATGAAGATCGTGCGTTTCATCAACTCCACCGCGCTCGGTGCAGTGATCAAGGCGCACAAGCTTTGCCGGGCCGAAGGCGGCGATCTCGTCATCTCGCAACCGTCGCCGTTCGTGAAGGACGTGATGGGCAAGGTCGGCATCGACAAGGTCATCACGCTGCACGAGACCGAGCAGGACGCGACCAAGGCGATCATCAAGCACCTGAACCAGAAGGAACTGTCGGGCACCGCCACGGTCGACCACGAAAAGATCCTGATCTCGTTCGCGGACGACATCCGCAACAAGATGATCGGCGGCAAGAAGACGCTGCTCGGCCAGATGTCGAACGTCGACGGCTACAAGGTCCAGTTCCTGTGGAACGGCAAGAAGAACGGCATCGCCGCCGACGCCGCCAAGCAGTTGTTCTTCGCCGGCGGTGACGTCGAGCTGAAGTTCCAGGTGCGGATGATGAAGAAGAGCTTCTTCGAACTGACGGCCGCAGTGGAGTCGGTCGAAACCGCGGGCGACGGCATCAAGGTCACCGCGAAGTTCAAGAAGATCAGCGAAGGCGACCGCTCGGCCCTGTCGCAGTTCGCCGACGACATGGCGTTCCTGAAGAAGCAGTTGCCGGGCAAGTAGGCCCGGCCGAGCCGGGCCTACTTGCCCGGCAACTGCGATTTCCGGCAGCATGGCTCGGATAGGGACGGGCGGAGGAACGCAACCGGCTCGCACATGCTGCCGAGGCGCGCTGCGCGCGCGTTGGCGCCTCGGCTGGCACGGCCGGCGCCTGCACGCGCTGCGCGCGTTGGCGCCCCGAGGCTGGCACGGATGGCGCCTGCACGCGCTGCGCGCGTTGGCGCCCGAGGTTGGCTCGGCCTGCCTCCTAGTTCTTCTTCCCTCTTTGCTTGTTGCTGGGCCCGCATCTGTTGCTTGGCCTCTTGCTTGGCGTGCTTCTGGTCCCGTTTGGTTCGGGGATCATGAGTGCGCTGCTCGGCGCGTGCGTGTGCCGAAACGCAGCGAGCCCGCCGTTGCGTGGCGCAACGACAGGCTCGACTCGGCTGGAAGCGACGGCGCGGCGTTTAGCCGACGCGGAACTTGCCGGACCGCTTGATCTTCCGCTTGATGACCTTGCGGCCACCCGCAGTCTTGCTGCGCGTGCGGAATCCGACCTTCTTGAGACGCTTCACCTTCGAACGACGGACCTTGAGCTTCATGGCT
>JAEUHV010000217.1 GCA_016794485.1 Planctomycetota bacterium | reverse complement strand
CTCGCCAGCCTCGTGGTCGCGCGCCGCGTGCTGCGCACCCCGGGCGCGCTGCACGCCGCGAACGCGCGCCTCGCCGCGATGCAGTTCGTGCCGTGCCTGGTCGTCGGCGCGATCGTGACGTGGTACGTCACGGCCCGGATGTACGACCGGCTGTGGCTGCTGCCGGGCCTGTGGCAACTGCTGTTCGGCCTCGGCAACCTCGCGGCGCACCGCCTGCTGCCGACGCCGGCGCTGGCGATCGGCGGGCTCTACGTCGCTTCGGGCACGTGCTGCCTGTGGTTCGAGCAACTGGCCCTGCATCCGTGGGCGATGGGCTTGCCGTTCGCGGTCGGCCAGCTCGCCCTGGCGGCGATCCTCTGGTGGCACCACGAACGCGGCGAGGTGCAGCGATGACCGACAAGCCGGCTCCGGAAGGTCGCTACGCCTACGACGGCCTCGACCGCGTTCTGCACGAGAAGGCGCGGCTCGGCATCGTCACGTCGCTGGCGGCGCGGCCCGACGGACTCCTGTTCACCGACCTCAAGAACCTCTGCCACCTGACCGACGGCAACCTGTCGCGGCACCTCACCGTGCTGCAGGAAGCGGGCATCGTCGAAATCCACAAGGGCTACAAGGGGCGGCGACCGCAGACCCTGACGCGGCTCACCGACAGCGGGCGCAAGCGTTACCTCGACTACATCGCGGTGCTCGAAGCCGTGCTCGCCGACGCAGTCGAAGCGGCGAAGTCGGTGAAGAAGGTCCGCCGCGTGTTGCCCGAAGGCTTCAGCCCGGCGTGAACTCGCCGCTGCAACTGACCGTGCTCGGCTCGGGCACGGCGGTGCCGGTTCCGGACCGCTTCCCGGCCGGCTACCTGGTCGCCGCCGGCCACCGCAACCTGCTCGTCGACTGCGGACCAGGCATCCTGCGCCGACTCGCGCAGGCCGGCGTCACGCTGCATCGGCTCGATGCCGTGCTGCTGACGCACTACCACACCGACCACTGCGCCGACCTCGCGGCGCTGCTGTTCGCGCTGCGTTCGCCGCACTTCGCCGGCAGGGCACCGATGCACGTCTATGGCGCCCCGGGACTGCAGCGCCTGGTCGGCACGCTCACCGAAGCCTGGCCGTGGCTGCAGCCGCGCGGCTTCGAGCTGGTGCTGCACGAGGTGACGGGTGGTGCGTTCACTGCGGCGGGCATCGCCGTCACCGCGGTGCCGATCCGCCACACCGCGCAAAGCCTCGGCTACCGGCTCACGCACGATGGGGCGAGCCTCGCGTTCTCGGGCGATGCCGACGAATGCGACGAACTGGTCGACCTGGCGCGCGGCACCGACGTGTTCGTGTGCGAGGCGGCGACGCCGGACGGCCAGAAGATCGACGGGCACCTGACGCCGTCGCTGACGGCCAGGTACGCGGCCCGCGCCGGGACGAAGCGGCTCGTGCTCACGCACTTCTACCCCGAATGCGAGGGCCACGACCTGGCGGCGCAGGCGTCGACGCAGTTCGCCGGCGAGATCGTGCTCGCGAACGACCTGCTCACCCTGCCGGTCGGCCGACCCTGACTACTGCAGGGCACGGGCCAACGCCGCGGCAGCGATCCGAAGCTCGGCATCGGTGGGCTCGGCGAACGTGAGTTCGCGGCGGCCGAGGCGACGTTCGGCGTGCTGGACGAGTTCACGCCCCGACCAGCCGGTCTCGAAAGCCGTGGTGAGGAAGTGCGGCAACGCCGTCGCCTCGGCCAGCGCACCGCCGGCCGCTTCGTGCAGGCGCAGGTGGTTGCCGAACGAGTGGAACGACTGCCCGCGGTCGGCGACCCGTGCGGCCAACACCGGCCGCAGCGCGGCGAGCACCGGATTCGGCGTGGACTCGGCGAGCACTTCGCGCAGCACCGGGTCGTAGCGGAAGAACCGTTCGCCGAAGCTCGCGTCTTCGATCGAGCTCTCGAGCAACGGTGCAACGAGTGCGGGCGGGCACAGCAGCAGCGGCCCGAGCGGCACGCGCTTCTCGCCGGCGGCGAACCGCGTGGCGAACTCGTCGGCGACGGTCTGCACCGCGTCGGGGTGGCCCCAGCGCACCATCGCGGCGAGCAGGCGGTCGTGGTCGTCGCGCTCCTTAGCCGCGACGAACGGCCGCAGCGCGGCGGCGCGGCGCGCGGCATCGGCCGGAGCCCAAGCGGCCAGCACGGCGAGGTTGTCGACGTGTTCGCTCACTGCGATCGCCAGCTTGCCGCGCTGCGCCACCGCGGCATCGAGCGCGTCGAGCTGCTCGACGACGGCCTGGCGAGCCCACGGCACGTTCGCCCGCGCGACGGGGCCGAGCACGTGGTCGACCAGGAAGCGCGGATCGTTGTCGGGCGCCAGCGCCAGCCAGGCAGCGCGGTACCGATCGAGTGCCGCCGGCGACAGCAGGCGCACGCCGTCGGCATGCAGGTGTCCGACCGCGGCCAGGAACGCGTGGCGGTCGTCCGTGCACGGCGGCTTCGCCGCGAACGCCTTCGCCAGCGTCGCCTGAAACCCAGGATGGTCGCTCGGCATCTTCCAGCCGGGCAGTTGCTGCAGATGCCAGGTGATCTGGTTCAGGACGAACGGACCGTGCGTCGCGAGCAGTTCGACGATGCGGGCCGGATCGAGGGTTCCGGTGCGCACGACCGCAGCGACGTCGTCGTAGGTGAACACGTCCCAGTAGAGCCCGTTCCGCAACGGCACCTGGCCGCGATCGCCGCATGCGACGACGAACGCACCGTTCCCCTCCGCTCGAGCCAGGAACAACAGATGCGTGCCGTCCGCCAACGCGCCAGCACTGGTCGCCAGCAGGCTCTTGCCCGTGCGCGCTTCGTCGGCGCGCACGATCTCGCCGCCGCGCAGGATCTCCTGGAAGAACGTGCGGCCATCGCGCTTGGCGATCACCCTGGCGACGACATCCGCTTCGGCCATGAGGCCCGACAACCCCGGTGGTTCGCCGAAGTCGCGCACCGCGGACGGGTCCACGCGCACCGCGAACTCGTGCGGGGAGTCCTGGCCGACGGCCGTTCCCCACGCGATCCACGCTCCGACGCACGCACATGCTGCGACCACGAGCCAGGCCCGCCACGTCGGTGCGATCGCCGGCACCGGCTCCGCGGGCAGCGACTGCGCCGCAGCGCGCACAGCGGCCTGCACCCGTGCGACCACTTCCGTTTCGACCGCGGCTTCGCCCCGCAGCGAACGTTCCAGTTCGAGTTCGTTCACGACACGTTCTCCTTGGCTCCGAGCACCCGGCGCAGACGTTCCAACGCCCGCCGCAGCCGGCTCTGCACCGTCGCGCGCGGCACGCCGAGCAGCGCCGCGGTCTCTTCGTAGGTGCGGTCCTGGCCGTAGTGCAGCGTCACCACCTGTTCGAGTTCGGCCGGCAGGCCGCGCACCACCGCCGCGACCCGCTCGTCGGCGAGCCCACCGTCGATGCGCGCCGCGAGGTCGTCCGGCGAGGCCACGGGCAACCGGCGCCGTCGCGCTTCGACCGCGGACAGGCGCCGCACGATGCCGAGCAGGTAGCCGCCCAGCGCTTCGTGCCGCAACCGCGGCAGTGCGCGCAACGCGGCGACGAACGCCTCCTGCGCCAGGTCCTCGGCCCGCTCGCTGCCGACCCGACGCCGGAACCACGCCAGCACCCAGGCAGTGTGCGGTTCGAGGTCGCGCGGATCGGGCATGCGGACACTACGTGCCAGGAACGGGGCTGGCCGGTACGCCTTTCCGCGAAAACCCCGGCAGCGCCGCGTTCAGGGCCAGGGTCCGAACGGTCGATGCCATGGCGTGACCACCACCAAGAAAGCCCAGGGTTCTCCGGCCGCGACTTCGGTAACTTCCCGCCCCGTGAACACGTTGGCGATCGACATCGGCGGTTCGGGCCTGAAGGCGACGGTCGTGGACGGCGACGGCAACCTCCTGTGCGACCGAGTGCGCATCGACACGCCGGTCGGGTCGCCGCCCGACGCGATCGTCGCGATGCTGGCCGAACTGGTGCGCGACCTGCCCGCTGCGGAACGGGTCGCAGTCGGGTTCCCCGGCATGGTGCGCAGCGGGATCGTGCGCACGGCCCCCAACCTCGGCCACGACGACTGGCACGGCTACGACCTGGCGAAGGCGCTCGCCGAAGCGCTGCACAAGCCGGTGCGCGTCGGCAACGACGCCGACGTGCAGGGCCTCGCGGTGATCCGCGGCACAGGGGTCGAGATGGTCGTCACGCTCGGCACCGGCTTCGGCACCGCGCTCTACCAGGACGGCCGCCTGTGCCCGCACCTCGAACTCGCGCACATGCCGTTCCGCAAGGGCGAGACGTTCGACACGCAGCTCGGCAACGCGGCGCGCAAGGAGATCGGCACCCGGAAGTGGCGCAAGCGCGTACGCAAGGCGGTCGAGCTGTTGCGCACGCTGACGCACTTCGACCACCTCTACATCGGCGGCGGCAACGCCAAGAAACTGTGCGTGGCGCTCGGCGACGACGTGAGCTACGTCGACAACACCGCTGGCCTTTCCGGCGGTGCCAAGCTGTGGGCCCAACCCGACTGATCGCCACCGGCGCCAGCAACCTGGCGCGGCTCACGCTGGCCGTGCTCGACGCGGAACGGGCCCGCGTCGCCGGCCCGGTGGAAATGCACGCCGCCGCCGGGTTCGGCCGGTCGTACTGCGTCGCCAGCCGGTTCCTGGTGCGCGGCCTCGGACCGATCGACACGAGCCCGATGTGGGCGCACCTCGCCGCGACCGACGCCGCGGACCGGGCACGCACGACGGCGCTGCTGATGGACGTCGGCAACGACCTGCTCTACGGCCTGCGCGTCGACCGCATCCTGGCCGCCGTCGAAGGCACGCTGGTGCGCCTTTGCACCGTGGCCGAACGTGTCGTCGTGGTCGGCCTGCCGATCGCGACGGTGCGCACGGTGACGAAGGCGCAGTTCCTGCTGGTGCGCACGGTGCTGGTGCCCGGCAGCCCGCTGACCTTCGCGGACGCACGGGAGGGCGCGGAACGGCTACACGACGGCCTGCGCACGCTCGCCGAACGGCATGGCGCGGCGTTCCGCGAACACCGGCCCGAGTGGTACGGGTTCGATCCGATGCACGTGCGGCGTCGGAACGCCGCTGCGGCGACGCGGGACTGGCTCGCGGCCCCGGCCTCGGCCTCGATGCGCCCGTTCGACACTTGGACCGGTCGTTGGCGGTTGCGGCTCGCCGGGCCGGCCGAACGCACGTGGTGTGGCGTTCGCTGCCGGCACGTGCAACCTGCACTGCTCTTCCGCGACGGAAGCTCCCTGTCGCTGTGGTGACCCGGAAACGACCGCGGCCGCACCACCGGAGTGGCGCGGCCGCGTCGTCGCGAGCTGCCGAGGCCTGGCCGCGGCAGCAGCGAAGCCTGGGCTCAGTTGCCGAGCACCCAGCCAGCCGCGTCACCGACGACGAGGCCGAAGGCGTTCGCGGCCGGATCGAGCACCGCCATCTGGTTGTAGAACAGGAGGCCGTTCAGGGCCAAGACGTTCGGAACCGGGAAGTTCCAGACCGCCGTGGTGCCGACACCGATGACCGCGTCGGTCGCGTCGATGCTGACGCGCAGCGGGCAGCCCGGCGCGCCGGCAAAGCCGAGGTCGACCGGCAGCGGGCCGAAGCCCGAGATCGTGTTGCTGACACCGATCACCATCACGCCGATGCCGAACGGCAGGTTGTTGCTGTCGACGGACAGCATGCCGCCGAGCGTCGGGCGAGTGATGTAGGTCTGGTGCGAGATGCCGGCAGTGCCTGCGCAGCCCTGGCCGAAGAAGCCGTGGCCGGCCAGGCCGGTCACGTTGTGCGTCCCGTAGTAGAGCGTGCCGCTCCACAGGCGTGGGGTGTTGACCGTCGTCGTCGTGCCTTGGAACGGCGCCACGGTCGTCGCCGCAGCCGAGCCGCCGGTCAGCGACAGGTCGCCGTTGCCGACCGTGGTCAGCGCGGCCACCGTGACGTAGCGCGGCACGATGCCCGTGTAGCGCATCGCGACACCGTACGAACCGGCCGGCACGTGGACGACCTGGGCGAACTGCGCATAGGACGGCTGGTTGGCAACCGCGTTGGAAGTGCCGCTCGCGGTCCCGACCTGCGTCCACGGCGCCGCGACGTACTCGTTGCCCGAGTAGCCACCTTGCTTGAGATAGACGTCGACGGTGAACGCCGTGGCGAGGGTGGTCGTGATCGAATCGAAGGCGCTGATGTCGACGCCAGCCGGATTCAGGACGTCCAGGTTGAAGTAGACCGTCCACAGCGACGCACCGCCGTTGTTCGCAGCGAGATTCGTGGTCAGCTGCTGCGCCGCAACGATCGACTTGGTCACGGCGTTCGACTTGCAGCTGCGCGTGGCGGTCAAGGTGACGTTGACGGCATTCGTGTTCGGGTAGACCCAAACCGGGTTCTGCGCGTTGCTGTCGACGACATTGTCGCCGTCGAGGTCCCACGCCCACGCGGTCGCCGCCGGGCTCGACGTGTCGGTGAATTGCACCGTCAGCGGGCCGACGACCGCATTGGTGAAGTTGGCGACGATGTTGTCGGTCTTGATGTAGGCCGTCTTGGTCAGAGTGCTCGGCGGGTTGACACCGTCCGTGGTCGTCAGCGTGACGTTGAAGTCACCGCAGGTCGTGTAGTTGAACGACGGGTTCTGCAGGTTCGAGTCGACCACGTTGTCGCCGTCGAAGTCCCACGCCCAGCTGGTCACGCCGCCCGGGGCGCTCGAGTACGTCTGGTCGGTGAAGTTCACCGACAGCGGCGATGCGCCCGAGGTGACGTTCGCGGTGAAGTTCGAGTAGAGACCGGACGCCGGCGCGTAGCCGACTTCCATCGTGACACCGACGTTCTGCTGCACGGTGCCGGTTGGCGCCGTGTCGCTCGTCAGGTTGTACATGCGCGAGACCAAAGAACCGGTGGTCTGGCAGTCCACGATCGCCGCCGTGCCGCCGACCCAGCTACCCGCCGGGAAGCGCATGTCGACCACGAGGTCGCCCTGGGTCGGGTCGTACAGGAACGGCGCGATCGGCAGGTCGACGTAGTAGGAGTTCGGCGTGCCGGCCGGAACCGAGGCCGTGGGCGCCACGACGACCGAGCCTGCGTACACCGTGGCGAGGTTCGCGCCATGGTTGTTCGCGAAGGTCGTCGTCTGCAGGGCCTGGTCGAGCGGCGACGTCGACATGTCGATCGTCACGTTCGAGTAGGTGCCGCCCGTCGTGGCCGTCGTGGAGCTGTTCGCACGCCACTTCAGGTTGTTCACGATGATCGGGTAGGTGATGCCCTGGTTGGTGAAGTGCGTCGAGTCGTAGCAGTACTGGACGTGGATCACCGCGGTCGTGCGCTGCCAGGGATAGGCGGTGCTCGAGTTTCCTTCGGTGGCGGCAAGGCCGTTGGGAACGACCAGCGAAAGCTGGGCGGATGCCACCGACGCGAGCGCGACGACGGCGAGAGTGGAAGCGAGACGTTGCATTGGAGCTTCTCTGGAACAGGGAAGGCGGCCACGTGCCGCCATGGACCGCAAACGATAGAGGCCCGAGAAGAGAAACAAACCCCACCACGAGGGCCCAGGCGCAGAATGCGGAGTCGCTGCGAATGCTCATCACCGCATGCGGCGCGGAGCGCCCTTGCGACGGGAGGACCCTGGCCGCGTCGTCCTGCCGCGGCGAGATTTCTTGGCTGGATCGAACCCGGCCAAGGGTCCGATCCACCAATACCACCGATGCCCGCCGTCGATCCGCTCGAAGCGTTGACCCGCACGATGGAGCCGCGCTTGCGGTCGCTCGCGCGCCGGATGTGCGGACCAGGTGCCGACGACGCCGCCCAGGAGGCGCTGCACGAAATCGCCCGGGCCTGGCCTGGGTTCCGCGGCGACAGCGCCCCGACCACGTGGGCACACCGGATCGCCGTGCGCACGCTGGTGCACTTCGCCGAACGGCAACGCCGCGCGACGAACCGCGAACCCGCGGCGAGCACGCTCGACCTGCACCTCGACGAGACCGCGGTGGCGTCGTTCGCCACCGAGCCCTTCACCGCACTCGCCGCGCAGGAACGGCGGCAACGCGTGCACGCGGCGATCGCGGCGCTGTCGCCGCCACTGCACGCGGTGCTGGTGCTGCGCGTCGGCGAAGGCATGGACTACGCGGCGATCGCCGCGACCCTCGACCTGCCGCTCGGCACCGTCAAGTCGCGCATCGCCGCGGCGACGCTGCGCCTCGCCGAGCTGCTGCAGAACCTGCAGGAAGACGCATGAGCCCGGAAACTCCGTTCCCCGACGACGCGACGCTGGTCGCGTTCCTCGACGACGAACTCGCGCATGCCGACGCCGCCCGCGTGCGCGCCGCGTTGGCCTCGGACCGCGACCTGCGGCAGCGCCTGGCATTGCTGCAGGCCGCGCGCGCCGAGTTCGCCTGGGCGACCACCCGCCCGGACGCGTCGCCGCCGCGCGCCGTCGCCGAGTCGCGCGGCGTGCTGCCGGCCCTCGTCGCGGCGGCGGCGCTGGCCACCGTGGTCTGGTTCGGCGTTCGCGCCCAGGACGCCCCCGTCGCGGCGCTCGAGAACGAACTGCTGCGCGTGCGCCTCGCGCCCGTGCAACCCGCCTGGGATCTGTTCAGTGCGATCCGGTTCGAACTCGAGGGAACCGCACTCTCCGACCTCGCCGTGCGGATCGTCCCGCGCAAGCCGGGCGAATCCGACGACGCGTTGGCGACCCGCGTCCTGGCCGAGGACCCGAGCGGCGTACCCGTGGTGCTCGACGCGAAGGTGACCTTCCCCGACGGGTCGGTCCACCAGGGACCGGTGGCGCGCACCGCCGCCACGTTCACCCGGAAGACCGCGCGCACGGTGGTCGAACTCGCCGACGTGAAGGTGCCCTACCCGGGCATCGGCCCGAAGCTCGACGTCCGGCTCGATGCAGCGGGCACCCGCGAGGACTTCTGGTGGGGCATGCAGCGCGTCGGCATGGGCGACACCGCGGGGATCTCGGGCTGCGTCCCCGAAGCGCCGGGGCCGTACCGGATCGAACTGACGCTGCGCTCGTTCACCGGTCTCGGCGATTCGCGGTTCCTCACGTTCACGGCGCCACTGACGGTGGCGACCGGCTTCGCGGTGCGCGGGGTCGTGTCCGAATGGAGCGAGGCAGTCGACGGCATGCAGGCGCGCATCCTGTGCAGCACGGCGACACCATCGGCCACCGCTCCGCTGGTCGTCGCGATGCAGTTGCGCAACGGCTCGGGCCGGCCGCGCATCTACAACATGACCGGGATCACAGGAGCCCCGATCCCGCAGCCGTACCACTTCGACCTCGTCGTGGACGAGACCCGTTGCCGCCAACGGGCCGACCTCGGCGTCGTGACTCCGGCGATGACCACCGGACTGTCCCATCCACCCGACACGACCCGGTCCTACGTGGTGCACGCCGACGCCTGGCAACAGGAACGGGACGGCAAGGCGGTGCCGCTGTCGCAGCTGCGCGGCAAATGGCGGCTCGGCGCGATCTTCGAGTTCCAGTGGACGCTGGTCGACGGCGCCGACCCGGCGCCGTGGGCCGGCAAGCTGGTCGTTCCGGCGGTGACGATCGACTCCGGCGACGCCGCCGCGAAGTAGTGATCAGCCGACGTTCGACAGCGCCCGCACCCGGCGCAACAGGTCGGTCGCGGTGAACGGCTTGGTGAGGATCGGCGCCAGGCTTCGCGCCGCGAACGCGACCGATTCGGTCGATGCGAGATCGCCGGTGATGAACAGCAGCCGCTGCAGCCAGCTCGGGGCCTGCTGCAGCAGCTGGTCGTGGAACTCGGCTCCGGACACTCCCGGCATGCGCATGTCGCAGACCACGGCGACGAAGTCGGCGCCTGGAGCCAGCAGCAGTTCGAGCCCGGCCTTGCCCGATTCGGCCTCGACGACGGCGAAACCCTCCGCACGGGCCTGTCGCACGATGGTGGCGCGCACGAGCGGTTCGTCGTCGATCACCAACAGGCGCGGCTGGTCGTGGGGCGACGCCGGCAACCGGACCGTGGGTTCGGCGGCGCCTGCCGTGCTGGCGGCGGTCGGGACTGGAGTCGCGACGAGGTGCACCGGTCGCCATGGCCAGACCACGGTGAACTGCGCGCCACCCCCTGGCGCATCCCCGACCGCCACCCGCCCGCCGTGCGCCCGCACCACCGCCTCGACGACCGCGAGGCCCAACCCCGCCCCGGCGTGTTTGGTCGTGAAGAACGGATCGAACACGCGGGCACGGATGGCGGCAGCCACTCCGGGCCCGTGGTCCGTGACCACGATGGCGACCCCTTCGCTGCGTTCGGTCATCGTGCACCCGACGACGCCATCGCGCGGCGAGGCTTCGATCGCGTTGGCGAGCAAATTGCGCAACACGAGTTCGAGCCCGTCCGGATCGGCGACCCACGTGGGCAGCAGGCGCGGCACGTCCCACTGCAAGGCGACTCCGGCCGCCTGGACGCGCGGCTGCAGGTCGCGCACGACCGCCGCGACGATCTGATCGACATCGACCTCGCGCGCATCCGTCGGCACCCCACCCAGCTTCGACATGCGCTGCACGATCTGGCGGCACCGTTCGGTCTGCTCGCGCACGATCGCCGCCGCACGCGCGCGCAGCGCCGGGTCGCTCGCCTCGAGGTCGTTCGCGTGGCCGAGGATCGCGGTCAGGGGGTTGTTGATCTCGTGGGCGATGCCGCCGACGAGCGTCGCCAGGGCGCGGGCCCGCTCGTCGCGCTGCACCTGGTCACGCAAACGGTCGAGTTCACGGAGCGCCTCGACCTTGCTGCGCTGCGTCTGCGCCAACACCAAGATGATCAGGCAGGTCGCGAGCACCACCTGCAGCCCGAGGTCGACCATCGAGTTCAGGCGCAGCAGGATCGCCAGCGGATGGCTGTTGTCCGGCCGCACCGGCCCGACGGCGAAGACCGCGACGCCGTAGACGATCCAGACCACCGCCGAAGCGCGCAGGACCGCCAGCAGCACGGTCCGCGTCGACTCCCGTTCCTCGCCCGGATTGGCGCGCAACCACCGCTGGGCGCACAGGAAGGCCCACGGCGTCCACAACGCCTGGAGCAGCAGCAGCATCTCGACCGTGGGAACTGCGGCGCCGATCGCAGCACCCACGACGAGGCACCACGGCAGCCAACGCTGCGGCACCGGCCGCACGCGCCCCACCGATCGGGCGATTCCGTCGAGCAGGCCACACACGAACGCGACCTTGCCGGCACCGTAGACCGCGTACGCGAATCGAACGACCGGCTCGCCCTCCTGGAGCGGCCGCACTCCGGCCGCGGCGTGGTGCGCGTAGAGAAACCGGAAGGTCAACGCCAACAGGCCGAGGCCCAACCCGACGAACGCGAACAGCCAGGATCGCAGCCAGGCGCCGTGCTGGCGGGCCAACGCCGCGAAGAACGCGGCGAACACCCAGGCCAGCCCGCATTGCACGAGCAGGCAGATCAGCGAGAAGAAGCCGGTCGTGTCGAAGAACAGCATGCGACTCGGGGCGATGCGCCGGCATGGCGCGAGGTGGACCAGTGGGGAGGTGCTACCGCGGCCCCGTTCGCCGTGCCATACGATCCTGCCGTCAACGCCGGAACGGTACGAAGCGATGTCCCTGCCCTTGCACCTGGACGTCGAGCATCACCCGTCCGCGTTCGTCGACGGACACCGGGTGCGTCGCGTCGCCCTCTCCCACGCGCAGGGTTCCGGAGAGGCCGGCCAGCGACACGTCGACGACGATGCGGCGGGTCACGGGCGCAGCCAGCGGGTTGTAGACCGCCAGGAGCGCGGGCGTCGCCGTCCCCGGGGCCACGTGCAGCAGCCAGTCGACGTCGCGGCCGTCGGGCCGCCGGCCGTGCACGACGTCCGCTTCGAGGATCGCCCGGTTGGCGCGAAACCACGTCGTCCAGCGGCGCACCGCGTCGCGCACGCGGTCGGTGTCGTACAGCCGCGGGCCACGCCAGCACGCCTGGACTCCCGCCCCCAGCAGGTTGGCGAAGCGCGCCTCGTAGTGGTCGAGGTGGAGGTCGAGCGGCTCGATCGTCGCCGCGGCGCCGCCCCCGTGGTACTCGCTCAGCGGCACGAACATCCAGCCCATCGTCACCGCCTTGGTCCAGGTGCCGTCGTACACGTTCTGTCGTTCGATCAGCAGCTGGTCGGCGCGCGGCAACGACCAGTTCGTCTCGCGGTAGCCCATGCCGGTCTTGTTGGCTCCCGACAGGAAGTACCAGTCGGGCACGTTCAGGTAGACGCCGCGGCCGCGGGCCCAGCGGTAGAGGTCGCGGATCGTCTCCCACTGCGTCCACTGCGAGTCGGCGTGGCCGGCGTGGCCTGGATGCGACGTCGAGGCGCAGGCATCGCCCGGATAGCTGCCGTCGTGTTCGAGCGCGTCGAGGCCGGTCGCTTCGTAGAGTCGCCGCACCTTCGCGAAGTAGCTGCGGCCCCATTCGCTGCCGAGACACGGCGAATTGCCGAAGCGGGCGAACCCGCCAGGCTTGCCGGTGGCCGGGTTCACGACGTCGTTGGCCGCATCGATCGAACGGCTGGCGAGCAACGAATAGCCGCCGAGCGCCACGCCCTTGCCGTGCGCGTAGTCGACCAGTTCCTTCAGCCGCGCCACGTTGGCGGGGCCGTCGTCTTCGGCGTCGAAGCCACTGCCGAAGGTCATCAACACCAGTTCGAACCCGACCTCGGCCGCCTGGTCGACCGCGGCCCGCACGCTCGCGGAGTCGGCGTGGCGCACGTGGAAGATCAGCGGGTTCTCTTCGACCCACGGCGCCAGGGTGCGGTACATGCGGCGACGCGCGAGGCCGCGCCGTTCGCGATCGCCGGCCACCACCAGTTCGAACACGCGGAACGACCGCCAGGCAGCGGCAGGGGCGACGGCGACGCCGGGCCCGAGCGGTGGCGCGCAGCGCAACAGGCACGGCGTGCGCCGTTCGTAGTGCACCTGCGTCGCGTAGTCCGGGTCGGGCACCCAGTGCACCGACGGGTTGTCGGCCGTCGCCTCCATGGCGCCGCCGAACGCGTAGTCGGTCTCCACGTGCAGGGCACGATGGTCGCGGTGGCCGACGTCGGGATCGCCGCCGACCGTCGAACCGGTCTCGACGACCGCCAGCAGCTCGGCCGCGAACGAGTCGATCCGCAGCGGGGTCGTGCCCGTGTTGCGTAGTTCGATGCGTTTGCCGAACACCGGGATGCCGTCGTAGAGCTCATAGACGACGCGCACGGTGACGGCCGGACCGTCCTGTGGAGCCCGATACTCGAACGCGTAGCCGATCCCGTGCGGCGGCCAGGCCCGCGGGTTGGCGAGCCACTCGCGCCGCGGCCGCCACGCGAACGGTTCCTCGACCGGACACGGGCCGTGCGCCACACACACGAACGCGTGGGGATCCGCCTGCAGCGAGGCCTCGGCTTCGGCCGTGAGGAAGTTGCGCACCGGCTGGCCGACGAGCCCGCCGATCCGCCACTCGGTGCCGTCGATCGTGACGGTCGCTTCCGGCTGCACGGCCCGCAGCAGCGACGCTCCGGCGACCAGGTCGTCGAACGCGACGGTGGCGACCGCCGGCGACAGCCGCAGCCGCCGCGCGACGAGGCCGTTGGTCAAGGTCAGGGACGTGACGTCCGACGAAACGTCGACGCGGGCGCGGAACGGCGTCGGATCGACGAGCCAGTCCGGCGACTGCGCCGGCGACACGGCCACGGCGCCGAACCACACCGGGAGCACGATGGACACGACACTGCGGAGCGATCCCATCCCCGCACCATACCGACGCGCTACTGCAGCACGAACGTGGTCGTCGGCGAGGTCTCTTCGACCAGTTCGGGCAAGGTCGGGTCGAGCGTCACCATCGCCGAGTGCAGCGTGAGGCCGGAGAGCCACGGCAGGTTCGGGATCGGCAGGTTCGCGACCGCGCGACCGTTCGTGCCGAGCACGCCGGTGAAGCCCGGCAGCAGCAGCGACAGATCCGTGAACGCGTCATAGCCGAGGTCGAGCACCTTCTTCGTGCCGACGGCAGTCGTCGCGGGAGGCGGGGTCAGCGACAGCACCGCGAGGTAGCCAGCCGACGGGTGGTACGGATCGATGAACTCGAACTGCGCCTGGCCGCCGGGCGCCAGCGTGCCGGTCACGACGACGCTGTCCGTGGCGGCGTCGCGGCGCGTCGCCCAGGCCACCGCGAACGGTTCGCTGCTGCCGAGGAACGCCTGCCGCGTGAAGCGGAACGTGTAGGTCCCGGTCGCCGGCGGCACGAACTGCACGATCTCGAACGGATTCACCACGCTGGCCGACGTGGCGACGAGCGTCGTGCCGAGCCACACCGTGAGGTCGAGGTCCATCTGCAGCACGTCGGTCGCGTACGACGAGTTCGCCGCCGAGAACCAGACACCGCACACACGCGTTTCGTCGTTGGCGACGAGGTCGACGGCCAGGTCCCAGTTGCCGCCGGCGAACGACGCCGCGGTCAGCGTCGTCGCGACGAATTGCCCGTCGGCGCAGGCTGCCTGCGACGCCGCGGCGTCGATGTGGCCCGAGCCGTCGCGGTCGCTGAGCACGGCGGCACCTTCGACATTGTGGAACGCACCCGCCATCAGCAGGGCCCGCACCGCTTCGGGCTTCGCCTGCAGCAGCGGGTTCGTCTGCGCCAGCAGCGCCGCCACGCCACAGGTGACCGGCGACGAGTACGACGTGCCCGAGCCCTGGGCCCCGATCCACGGCGACGCCGTCGTCGGCGTGGTGATCGTGGTGCCGCACGCGGTGACCTCGGGCTTGTCGTGGCCCTCGAGCGGATTCACCCAGCTCGACGACGACGACATCGCGTCGCCGTTCCAGTCGTGCGTGTTGTTGTCCGTCGCATTGCCGGACGCCGTCATGTTGTAGCCGCAACCCGGAGTCGTGATCTTGCCGTCGGTGCCGCCCTGGTTGCCCGACGACTTGAACAGCATCACCGCGAAGTTGCGG
>JAEUHV010000163.1 GCA_016794485.1 Planctomycetota bacterium | reverse complement strand
TGGCCGAGCGCGTTGCCGTCGCCGCAGAAGAAGCAGGTCGAGAACGTAGCGTCGTCGAAGAACTCGCCCGAGCCCGGCACCACTTCACTGGTGCCGGAAGAGTCGGCGACCACGACACCGTTGCGCACGATCCAGTCGTCGTTGGTCGTCAGGTTGCTGCCGCGCGCGAACCAGGTGCCGGCGTTGTCGATCCACGCCTTGCCGATCGCGCTGACCGTGGTCGCGAACGTGCTGCCCGGCAGGATCTGCCCTTCCTGGATCCGCACGACGTTGTCGACCGCGAGCACCAGGTCGCCGCTGGTCGCCGCGTCGGTGTCGCCGACCACCAGGTGCGAGCCGCCGTTCGGCGTCACGTAGAGGCGGTTGATCGTGAAGTTCTCCCACAGGTTCATGGCACCGCCGGCCTGGCCGAGCGGGACGGTGACGCCTTTCTGCAGGTAACCCGCACCACCGAGCACGATCGCCGCATTGGTCGTGGTCGGCAGGCCGGTGATCGCGCTGCCGCGCCAGAACGGTGCGCCGAAGTCGCTCAGGGCCGGGCTGTCGATCGTCGAGCTCCACGTGCCACCGAGCGGTGTCGGCTGCCCTTCCTGCGCGAGGATCGACCACGTGGCGCCATTCCACTGCACGATGTAGTCGTCGAGGGTCGTCGCCGACGAGTTGTTGCCGAACAGCAGCCAACCCAAGTCGTTGACCGCGAAGTCGGCGTCGATGGTGCCGACGTTCTCCAGCGGGTTCCACGGCGCCGGCGAGCCCTCGCGCAGCAGCAGCGCGCCGTCGTACAGCAGCACGTCGTCGTCGGCCGTCGCCGACGACGCGACCACGTTGATCGCCACGTGCGCTCCGGAGCTGCTGATCCAGGGACGTTCGAACGCCGAGGTTCCGGTGCCGCCGGCGCGGAACGCGATGCCGAGGCCCGGCACGACGTTGGTCGGGTGGCCGGGCGTGTTCACGTGCACGAGCTGCAGGTCATAGAACGAGGAGAACACGTTGTCGGCCCCGACCGGCACCGGCAGGGAAGAGGCCGCGTCCTGCGCGGCGAGACGACAAGCCATGGCGAGCAGGAGGATCGAAGGGGAACGGAAGCGGTTGGCATTCATGGTGGCGAAGCAGGTTGGCACTACGAACAGGGTGAACGGCAAACATACGGACCGAACGCGATCTGCCGACCGGCCATCGCGACCAAGATGCAGGTGGGACACGATTGCCCGGGTCTTCACATGGGCAATCGATCCGCCCGGAGGTGCCGCGCGCAAGCCATGCGACGCCACGGTCCAGGGCATCCGACGGCGGCATGCGGAGCCACCCACACTGCCGAGGCAACGTGCATCCCTTGCCATGGGTGGTCGTCGCGTGCCCCATTGCCGGCCGCTCGCCGCGGCAATGTGGGCCCAAGTCCCGGACGGAATCTGCCGATCCTCCACCGTCACCCAGGAGGACTGTCCCAATGCAGGTTCGTCGCCTCGCCTACCGCCGCGGCACAGGTTGGTCGCATGCCCTGCCCGCACTCGATTCGCCGACCACGCTGGTGCTGACCTTCGGCGGCTCGGGACTCGTCGACGTGCCCGAGGTGTTCGCCGACCTGCAAGCGGCCTATCCCAACTCGACCCACCTCGGCTGCTCGACCTCGGGCGAGATCCACGGCACCGAGATCCACGACGACAGCCTGTCGGTCGCGGTCGTACGCTTCGAGCGCACACGGTTGAAGAGCCACTTCGCGCATGTCGCCGCCAGCGACGAGTCGTATGCCGCCGGACGCGAGATCGCCGGACAACTGGCCCAGGACGACGGCCTGCGCGCGGTGTTCGTGCTCTCCGACGGGCTGCAGGTGAACGGCAGCCAGCTGGTGCGCGGCTTCAACGACGTGCTGCCGCCTGCGGTCGTCGTCACCGGCGGCCTGGCCGGCGACGGCGCGCGTTTCCGGGCGACGTGGAATCTGCACCACGGCCGGCCGGTGACGGGCATCGTCGGAGCCGTCGGCTTCTACGGCGACGCGATCCGCATCGGCCACGGCAGCAAGGGCGGCTGGGACATCTTCGGACCCGAACGGCGCATCACGAAGAGTGCGGCCAACGTGCTCTACGAACTCGACGGCAAGCCGGCGCTGCGACTCTACAAGGAGTACCTCGGCGACCGTGCGGCCGGCCTGCCGGCCACCGGACTGTTGTTCCCGTTGGCGCTGCGCACCGCGGCCAGTTCGGAGAAGCGCCTGGTGCGCACCATCCTCGCCGTCGACGAAACGACGCAGTCGATGACGTTCGCCGGCGACGTACCGCAGGGTTCCCTGGTGCAGCTCATGCGGGCCAATTTCGATCGCCTGATCGAAGGGGCCGGCGCCGCCGGCTCGATCACGGCTCCGGCCAACGGCCAGAACCCGGTGCTGGCGATCGCGATCAGCTGCGTCGGCCGCCGCCTGGTCCTCGGCGAACGCTCCGAGGAGGAAGTCGAGGCCGCACTGGCGGCCTTGCCTGCCGGCACCGAGCAGGTGGGCTTCTACAGCTACGGCGAGATCTCGCCGTACGCCCCAGGCAGCTGCGACCTGCACAACCAGACGATGACGCTGACGACGTTGCACGAGGTCTGAGGCTTGGAACTCGCGGCGCGCGAACAACTGCACCCCCTGCTCCGCCGGCAACTGGCGCGGGCGGGGATCGTCGATCCAGCCACCGCCTCGCCGCAAGCGCTGGTGGCGCTGCTCGAACGCATCTCGCGGTCGTACGCCGAAGCCGACCAGGACCGCTACACGCTCGAGCGATCGCTCGAGATCTCCGGCAAGGAGATGCGGCAGCTGTGCGACGACCTGCAGGCGGCGTCCGAATCGCGCCTCGCGCAGGATGCCAGCCGGCTGCGGGCCATCGTCAACGCGGTCGGCGACGGGCTCTGCGTGTTCGACGCCGACGGTGCGGCGACGTTCGTGAACGCCACCGCGCTCGACTTGTTCGGGGGCAACGACAACGACCTCGCGGCTGGCCAATTGCTCGACCGGCTGGCGTTCGCTGCGACCGAGCACGACCCGATCGCCGAACCGGGCACCGAATCTCTGTACCGGACGATCGCCAAGGGCGGAACACTGCGCGTCGAGGCTGCCCACCTTCGTCGGCCTCGTGGCGACCGCTTGCCCGTGTCGTTCACGCTGAATGCGATCCATGCCGCAGGCACGTTGCAGGGATCGGTCCTGGTGCTGCGCGATCGCACCGCAGCGCTGCAGGCCCACG
>JAEUHV010000367.1 GCA_016794485.1 Planctomycetota bacterium | reverse complement strand
GTACAGCCGCAGCACCATCTCCACCGCGTTCATGCCGACGTCGGCGCAGGCGTATCCGACCTGCGTGCGCAGCGGCAGTCTCGAACCCGGGTCCATGCGGCGCGCAGAGCCTACCGCCGCCACCCACAGACACCGCCGATTCGCCGGTGGACGCACCCGCACCGCTCGCTAGCCTGCGCGGCATGAGCGACCCCAACGCCGGAAAACGCGCCGCCGCCTTCGCCGCCGCCGACCTCGTGCCGAACGGATCCACGATCGGTTTCGGCACCGGCTCGACGTTCGCGTTCGTGCTCGAACGGCTGCACCATCGCATGCAGCAGGGCCTGAAGGTACGCGGGGTCGCGACCAGCCAGGCGACCACGGACCTGTGCGGCAAGCTCGGCATCCCGGTGCTGGCCCTCGACGAAGTCACGCACCTCGACCTCGCGATCGACGGCGCCGACGAAGTCGATCCGAAGAAGAACCTGATCAAGGGCGGCGGCGGTGCGCACCTGCGCGAACGCCTCGTCGCGATCACCGCGCGCGAACTGGTCGTCATCGTCGACGAGAGCAAGCTGGTGCCGGTGCTCGGCAAGGCGTTCCTGCTGCCGGTCGAAGTGGTGCCGTTCGGCTGCAAGCACAGCCAGCGGCGGGTCGAGGCCACCGGCTGCACGGCGACGGTCCGCGAACGCGGCGGCAAGACGTTCGTCACCGACAACGGCAACCTCGTGCTCGACTGCCGCTACCCGGCCGGCATCCCCGATCCGGCGGCGCTGCAGCGCACGCTCGACGCGGTGCCCGGCGTCGTCGACCACGGCCTGTTCGTCGGCATGGCCGGCCGCATCGTCGTCGGCGACGCGCACGGCAAGGCCCGCATCCTGCCCTGATCACTCCGCGCGGCGGAACGGCAGATCGACCAGCAACTTGCTGGCGTACCACTCGTCGACGGTGAACGTGCCGAGCGCAGCCGCATGCGGCTGCAGACGTTCGCGCGCCGCCGTCGCATCGGCCGCGTCGAGCACGACCAGCGCGCGCCCCCCGTCGAGGGCGGCGGTGAAGACCACGCCCGGCTGTCCGCCCATGACCTGCTGCGCCGCAGCGCCGTAGCTCGCGACCACCATCGTGTACGGCCGGATCGTGTCGCCGGGTGCCTGCGGCTTGCCGGCCGCCTTAGCCGCCGCCTGCGCCTGCAGGTCGACCACCCGCTGCGAGCGCAGGTCCGCCGTCGTCGTCAGCGGCAGGAACTCGAACGCGAACACACCCGCCTGGAAGCCCGGATCGGTCTCCGCCCAATGCCGCGCCGTGGCCACGTCGGCGGTGTCGAACACGAACACGCCGCGCAGCTTCGGGTCGCTCTTCTCGCGCCCGTACGGGCCGGCGACCAGCAGCGGCCCTTCGTCGAACAACCGCTGGATGTTCGCCATGTGCCCCTGGAACACCTCCCGCTGCTGGTCGGCTGAGAGATCGGTGCGGGCGCCCGATTTCAGCAGGACGAGGGTGAAGCGGTGGGTGGAGCCGCCGGCCGAAGGCGCGACCACGGCACAACCGGCCAGGACCATGCCGCCGAGGAGGGAAAGCGTGCGCAACTTCATGCCGACAACAACTAACCGCATGCACGCCTCCGGCTCCTCGGGAAAACCTGCCCTGGTCGGCCGAGGATTTCCGTGGGTGTCCGCGTGCGTTCTGCCGCGGCTGGTCCTTCGTGGGCAGACGCCCAACCAACCACCCGCGAGAACGACCATGAACCTGCCTGCCACCCTGACCGCCCTGTTCGCCGCCGCCGCCCTCACCGCCCAGACGACGGGCGTGCCCGGGATGAACGACTACACCGTGAACGGGCTCGGCTCGGGCACCACGTCGTGCACGTCGATGTGCTTCCCGAACGGCGGCCTCACCCTGAACCTGCAGGTCTCGGCCCCCGCCGGCGCGTTCGCGATCGTGCTGTTCACCCTCTGCCCGTGCACGACCTGCTCGCTGCCCGGCCCGACCAACGGCTGCTTCCCGACGATCCCGAACACCGCGTGCGGCTTCAGCACCAACCAGTCGCTCGACCTGAACATCACCGCCGCGTGCGGCATCGTGTTCTCGGCGGTGATGTCGCCGAACTCGGCCGGCACGCCCGGCCTGTCGATGCCCCTGACGATCCCGGCGTTCACCGGCCTGCCGTGCACCAACGCGGTGCTGTCGACGCAGGCCGCGGTGATCGACCCGTGCGGCGCCGGCCTGTTCGGCCTCGCCGGGCCGTTCGTGATGACGCAGTCCTACACGCTCAACTTCTGAGCCGTGCGCGGCGGTAGCCTCTGCGCATGCGCCGCCCCCACTTCGTCCCGTTCGCTGCGACGTTCCTGCTGCTCGCCTTGCTGCCGGCGCAGGAACCGAAACCGCCGCAGCCCGCGGTGCTGGTCACCGGGGCGAGTTCGGGCATCGGCAAGAAGACCACCGAAGTGCTCGCGCAGAGCGGCTTCTTCGTCTACGCGACCGCGCGCAAGCCGCAGGACCTCGAGGCGCTCGGCAAGCTCGCCAACGTGCAGGCGATCCCGCTCGACGTGACGAAGCAGGAGCAGATCGACGCGGCGGTGGCGACGGTGCGCGCGGGCGGCCACCCGCTGCACGGTGTCGTCTGCAACGCCGGCATCGCGGTGATGGCGCCGCTGCTCGAACTGCACGAACGCGACCTGCAGCAGCAGTTCGACGTCAACGTGTTCGGCGCGTGGCGCACTGCCAAGGCGTTCGCGCCGTTGCTGCTCGAGCACAAGGGCCGCATCGCGTTCACCGGCTCGCTGTCGGGCACGGTCAACTGGGCGTTCGGCGGGCCCTACTGCATGAGCAAACACGCCGTCGAGGCGCTGACCGACGTGCTGGCGCTCGAGCTGCAGCAGTTCGGCGTGCAGGTCAGCGTCGTCGAGCCGGGCAACTACCGGTCCGAGATCATGCAGGGCATGCAGGAACGGCTGGTCGCCGGCGGCTACGGCGGCGACGGCTCGCGCTGGCAGAAGCAGCTCGAACGGCTGAAGGCCCAGCCCACCGACCGCGCGCAGTATCCGGAGCCCGACGACGTCGCCAAGGCGTTCCTCGCCGCGATGCGCGACGACCAGCCCAAGCGCCGCTACCTGGTGGTGCCGAACCAACGCGAGGCCGAACTGACGATCCGCGCCGCAGTGCAGCGCGTGGTGCAGCTCAACCAGGCGCAGCCGTTCGCCTACGACCGCGACGCGCTGGTGAAGCTGCTCGACGAAGCGCTTCGCGCGAAGTGACGCACCACCACGCTGCCGCTGCGCGCCTTGGACGGCGCGACTGGCGACTCGCCCGCACCGGGCACTGTGTTGGGCGCTTGGTCCTCGACGACACCCATCCCCGCGTGCGTGCGGTGATGCTCGAACGGGTCCGCGCCATGCCCCCCGCGGAACGGTTCGCCATCGCGGCAGGAATGTCGGGCTTCGTGTGCGACCGCTCGATGGCCGCGATCGCGGCGACGATGCCGGGCGCCACCCACAGGAAGTCGGGAGGCGCTGGTGCGAAGGACACCACGGCAAGGCCCTGACCGATCGACTGCGCTCGGGCCCGTGGTCCAGTTGTTCGACCAACTG
>JAEUHV010000365.1 GCA_016794485.1 Planctomycetota bacterium | reverse complement strand
GCGACCAGGGCCGGCGGCGTGCCGCCGTTCATGCGTTGCCACACCGCGACCGCCGCCGCCGCCGCGGCCCGTTCCCACGCGAGCACGCGCTCGGCGCGCGCATGCACGGCCTTGGCCTGGGCCACCGCGGCGGCGTGCTCGACCGGATCGATGCGCACGAGCTCGGCCCCCGCGGCAAAGAACGCGCCGTCGCGCAGTTCCGGAGCGACCGCCAGCACGCGGCCACCGACCTCGGCGGCGAGCGTCGTCTGGGTGCGCGCGGCCGCAGTCCCCTGGCTCGCCACCACCAGCTGCAGCGACTCGGGCACGGCCACGACCGTGCGCACGAGCGGCGCCTGCACCACCGGCACCTGCGCCGGAGCCGGCTTCTTGGTGGCGACCAACCACCACGCGACGCCGCCCGCACCGGCGAGCACCAGCAGCGGCAACAACACGTGCAACAGGAACGTCTTCATCGGGGTTCGCCAGTCGGTTCCGGGGTCTTTGCGTCGAGGTCGAACCCGCCGCCGAGGGCCACGAACAAGGTGATGCGCGCGTCGACGCAGGCGTGGCGCGCTGCCAGCCACTGGCTTTCGGTCTCGTCGGCGCGCCGCTGCGCCTCGAGCAACGTGACGACGTTCTCGAGGCCGGCGCGGTAGCGGGTGCTGGCTGCCGCGAACGCGGCCTGCGCCGCGGTGTGCGCGAGCTCGAGCCCGGCCGCCCGTTCGGCCAGGCGAGCCCCCGCCGCCAGCGCGATCTCGACTTCGCCACAGGCGCGCAGCACCGCAGCCCCCCAGGTCGCACACGCCGCCTGCAACTGCGCCTGCTGCAGGTCGACTTCGGCGCGCAGCGCCCCGCCGCGGAACAGCGGTGCGGTGACGCCCCCGAGCAGCGACCAGACCAGGAAGTCCGGGTCGAGCACGCGGTCGGCTGTTGCGGCGTTGGTGCCCACGCTCGCCGACAGCACGAGGCGGGGGTAGAGCGCCGCAGTCGCGGCGGCGACACGCCGATCCTGCGCCAGCGCGCGGAACTCGGCCGCAACGAGGTCGGGCCTTTGCCGCAGCAAGGTCGCCGGCAGTCCCGCGGGCGGCGGCGCGCCGACCACGGGCAACGCCGCAGGTTCTTGCCCGATGGCGCCCGACGGGTAGCGGCCGAGCAGCAGTTCGAGCTGGCGCACCGCACGCTCGTGCTGCTCGCGCCGGAACGCCACCTGCGCCTGCGCTGCGTGCCGGCCGGTCGCGACCAGATGCACGTCCAGGGCCGGCCGCACGCCGGCCGCGAAGCGGCCTTGCACGGCTTCGGCACTCGCCGCCCAGCTCGCCTGCGAACGCTCCGCCAGCTCGAGCTGCAGCCGCGCTTCGAGCCGAGCGAACCATGCCCGCGCGATCTGGGCCGCCAGCGACAGCTGCGCCGCGCGCAGATCGACCGCCGAGGCGGCGAACTCGGCACTCGCGGCATCGACGCCGGCACGGACCCGCCCCCAGAGGTCGATCTCCCAGCTCGCGGTCAGGTCGACGCCGAACGTCGAATAGGTCGTGTGCAGGTCGTTGCCGCCGGGCAACGGCAGGCCCGGGAAGTTCTGGCGTCGACGCGCGGCGTCGGCCCCGGCTTCGAGCGTCGGCCACGCGGCCCCGCCTGCGACCACCGCCTGTGCCCGCGCCGCATCGAGCCGCGCCACCGCGGCGCGCAGGTCGCGGTTGTGTTCCAGGCCCTGCCGGACCGCGGCATCGAGACCAGGCGCAGCGAACGCCAGCCACCAGTCGACCGCGACGTGGCCTGCCGCCGTCGGCGTGCCGAAGCCGTTCGGCAGGTCGACCGGTTCGGGCGGCCGGTGCGGCAACGCCGGTTCGGTTGCGGCGCAACCAGCGAACGCCGCCGCCAGCACCGCAGCGAGCGGCGACCAGCGAGCGCGCGAACGACCAGGGGCCGTCATGGCGATCGAGCAACACCGGGCCGTCGTTCGTACTTTCATCACCCACCCTGCACGGCCGAGGTCCCCCACACGAACACGTCGAGCCAGGCCCAGACCCGCGCCGCTGCTTCGCGGCCGACGTTCCGGACCATCGTGCCGGTCGAATAGTCCTGCCCGTACGGCGCCTCGACGCCGTGCGTCACGAGCCCGCAGCTGCGGCCGAGGAACACCGCCCGCGCGACGTGGAACGGATTGCTGACGACGATCGCCGACCGCATGCCGAACGTGCCACCGCACCGCTGCATCGTGTCGAGGGTGCGCAAGCCGCGTGGATCGTCGACCAAGGCCACCGCCGGAACGCCGCGCGACTCCAGCCAGCGCCGCATCGCCGCGACTTCGTCCTCGCCGACGCCGCCACTTCCCCTGCCCGACAGCAGGATGCGCGGCGCCTTGCCGGTCTGCCACAGGCGCAACGCGGTCTCCAGCCGGTCCTGCAGCAGGTGGAACGGCCGCCCGTCCGGGTGGATCCGCGCCCCGGGCACGACGATGCAGTCCGCCACCGGGACCGCGTCGGCGGTGAGCACGTGCGGCGACGCCACCAGAAGCACGTGCGAATGCATGCCGACGGCCGCGAGCGACAGCCCGGCCGCGGCCATCCCGAACCGCCGCAGCCATCGCCGGATCGGCCGGCCGGTGCAGGCCGAACGCCCACCCGTCTGCATCGATATTGCCGCCAGGTCCACCGCCGCAGTTGACCCTTCGGCGCCGATCGCGACAATCCTCGCCCCTCATTCCCGGCGCACGCCACGCGCGCCCGCCCCTCGCGGGGCAACGGACCACATGGCCCAGAACATCCGCAACGTCGCCATCATCGCCCACGTCGACCACGGCAAGACCAC
>JAEUHV010000124.1 GCA_016794485.1 Planctomycetota bacterium | reverse complement strand
GGCGGACGGCACTTCGAGGCGCTGGTCGGCGCCGGATGTCAGGCTCGCCCACGCCGCATTGCGGCCCATCGTCGCATCGAGTCCGTGCTTGCGCGCGATCTCGTCGCCGACGGCGGCGTCGCCGATGCGCAGCACGCGCATCTCGACCAGGTTCTCGTCCTCGACCAGCAGCACCTTCACGCTGCGGGCACCGAGGTCCACCACCACCGAGACCGGCTTCGGTCCGGCCGACGTCGCGTCGCCTTCGCCTTCGGCGGGCTCGAACGCACCGGCCCAGTGCGCCGCGCGCCACAGGGCCATGGTGTCGAGGTCGATGCTCTCCGGCTCGATCTTGTGCGCGCGCAGCGCCGCGAGCTGGGCGCGCAGGCCCGCCTTCGGCACCGACGCGACCATGATGCGGGTGCCGCCCGAGGTGCCGGGGCCGATCTCGTGGAAGTCGACGACCATGTCGTCGACCGATGCCCCCTGGATCTCCCCTTCGATCTCGGCCTTGACCACCTTGCGGATCGCCTCGTGGCCGGTGAACGGCAGCTCGAGCGTGCGCAGCACCGCTTCGCGGCACGGGTGGCCAAGCGTCTCGTCGCCGCGCATGCCGAGGTCGAGCGCCTCGCGCACCGCGACCGCGACCACGTCGGAGTGGGTGCTGCCACCGGCGGCCGGCGCACCAGCCGGCGCCACGTGTACGCGCAGCAGGCGCGCCTTCTTGTAGCTGCCGTCCACCTCGACGACCTTCACGGCCTGGTCGCCTGGATCGATGCCGATGCTCCTCACCATTCGTTCACCTGTCGTTGTCGGCCGCGCGGGTGCGGGCGGCCAGCGCGTTCATCGTTTGCCGTCGCCGGCGGAAGGGATCGCCGCCGGCCGGCTGCCCGGGCGACTGTCGCGGTCATAACGTGCCCGCTGCTCCTCGTCGAGCAAGGCGCGGATGCGTTGTTCGGTCTGGTTGCGCAGCTGCAGGATCTTCGCCAGCAGCGGTGCCGGCAGCTGGTTCTCCTGGGCGCTGCGCAGGATCGCGATCTCGTCGTCGGCGAAGCGCTGCAGCACCGCCCGGAGGGCTCGCTGCTGGGACGGGTTCAAAACGTAGGTCGCGACCAGCTGGTCGGCGTACGCCTGCTCGCTGAACGGCACGCTGGCTGCCGACGCCCCGCCGAAGGTGTGTCCGACCACGGCACCGGCGGAAAAACACGCCGCGGCGAGCCCGACGATCCACTTGCGCAGCGGGTCCATGGCCACCGGCGCCTACTTGGGGGCGATGTCGGCCCGCGGCCGCACCGCACCGCTGCGCAGCAGCTGGTCGAGCCGATCGATTTCGGCCTGTTCGTCGGCGGCCGGCACGGCCTGCAGGTGCGCCGACTCGCGTTCGCCGAGGCCCGCGGCGTAGACGAGGCCGATGCCGACCACCACGCCGGCGGCGAGCAGCAACCTGCGGATCAGTCCGACCCCGCCCGCGGCGATGTCGGCCTGTTCGAGCTCGACACGGCTCGGCAGCTGCCGGGCCTTGGCCAGCACGCTGGCGGCGAACGACGCCGACGGCGCGCGAGCCTGGGCCGCGGCCGCGCGGAAACCGCCGCGCAGGGTCCGTTCGGCGGCCAGGGCGTCCTGCAGCGACGGCTCGGCGGCGATGCGGGCTGCGAACGCGGCGCGTTCGGTCGGCCCCAGCCGATCGTCGAGAAACCGCTGCAGTTGGAGTTGGTCACGGTGCGGAAGGTTCATCGGGTGCCTCCACGGACGGAGCGGCTGCCGGCATCCGGCAGCAGCTCGGGGTGCAGACGTTCGAGCGCTTCCTTGAAGCGCTGGCGGGCGCGGAACAACCGCGACTCGACGGTGCCGAGCTGGATCTGCAGGACTTCGGCGATCTCGGTGTAGGACAGGTCCTCGAACTCACGCAGCACGAGGATCGTGCGGAACTTCTCGGGCAACGACTCGACGATCTGGCGGGTCACCGCGGCGAGTTCGGCAGCTTGCAGCGGCGCATCGGGACTGTGTTCGTCGTCGCGACGGGTGCCGACGTCGAGCGTGGCGTCGTCCTCGACCAGGCGCAGGCGACGCGAGCTGGCGCGCGACAGGTGGTCGGTCGCGGCGTTCACGGCGATGCGGTAGATCCAGGTGAAGAACTGCGACTCGTGCTGGAAGGTGTGCAGCTTGCGGAACACCTTGAGGAACACGTCCTGGGCCAGGTCCTCGCATTCGATCGCATCGCGGCAGTACCGGCCCAGCAGCCGGAACACCCGATCCTGGTAACGCGCCACGATCTGCTCGAAGGCGGACTCGCTGCCGTCGAGGACCGCTCGGATCAGCTCGGCGTCGGGAGTCTCGGTGGGGCGTTGCAAGGCGAACACGGAGGCATGAGAAGGGAACGGGGCGGCGTTTCTTCCCGCCGCGAACAGGTCATTCGCGCGGCGTGCCCGCGGGCTTGCCCGGCGCGGTTCCGGCCTTGCCATCGGGCCCTTCCAGCAGATGCCCCATCTTGTCGCGCTGCGTGTCCAAGTACGTTTGGGTGGGGAGGTTGGGCGTGACGACCAGAGGCACCTGGGCGGCGATCTCGAGGCCGTGGCCGGTGAGGCCGGCGAGCTTCTTCGGGTTGTTGGTCAGCACCCGCAGCCGGCGCAGGCCGAGGTCGTGCAGGATTTGCGCGCCCGTGCCGAACTCCCGCTCGTCCGGGCGGAACCCGAGGTGCACGTTCGCCTCGACGGTGTCCATGCCGGTGTCCTGCAGGGCGTAGGCGCGCAGCTTGTTGTCGAGGCCGATACCGCGGCCTTCCTGGCTGATGTAGAGCACGACGCCGCGGCCCTCGGCCTGGACCCGCTGCATCGCCGCCTGCAGCTGCGGCCCGCAGTCGCAGCGCAGCGACCCGAACGCATCACCGGTCAGGCACTGCGAGTGCACGCGCACCAGCACCGGCTCGTCGATCGGCGGAAACCGGCCGCTGTCGCCGACGCGCGGGATGCCGACGCACAACGCCATGTGCGTGCGCCCATCGACCAGGCTGCGGTAGGTGTGGCAATCGAACTCGCCGTGCACGGTCGGCATGCGCGCGACCGCGACGCGCTCGACCAGACGTTCGCGCCGCCGGCGGTATTCGACCAGGTCCGAGATCGCCCCGATCTTGATGCCGTGCCGCTGGCAGAACGCCAGCAGTTCGGGCAGGCGGGCCATTTCGCCATCGGGCTTGGTGACCTCGCAGATCACACCGGCGGGGCGCAGGCCGGCGAGGCGGCACAGGTCGACGATGCCTTCGGTGTGCCCGGTGCGCACCAGCACGCCGCCCTGGCGCGCGCGCAGCGGCATGATGTGGCCGGGTCGCGACAGGTCTTCGGGCCTGGCCTCGGGAGCCACCGCAGCCTGCACCGTCAACGCACGATCGCTCGCCGAGATGCCCGTCGTCATGCCCTTGGCCGCGCCGATCGAGACGGTGAACGCGGTGCCGTAGCGGGATTTGTTGTCGGCGACCATCGGCGGCAGTTGCAACTGGTCGCAGATCGCCGGATCGAGGGCGAGGCAGATCAGGCCGCAGCACTCGCGCATCATCAGGGCGATCAGCTGCGGCGTCGCGAACTGGGCGGCGAAGCACAGGTCGCCCTCGTTCTCGCGCGCGGGGTCGTCGACCAGGACGACCGGGCGGCCGGCCTTCAGTTCTTCGAGCAGTTCCGGAATGGGTGCGAACGTCATCGGGGGTGTTGCCGACCGACCAGTCGGGCCGCGCATCCTACCGGGGCAGGGCCCGGTGCCGAGCTTTGCAACGACGCGCCAGCGAGTGCTGCAGGACGCGGCACTCCGGGCGTTTCCCGCAGCCCCGACCCGAGCGCCTGAAGGCCATGCCACGGACGTCGCAAGTCCATACAGACAAGGCAGTTGTTTTTTCCTTCAGCCCTGTTGCCAGAGCCGCCGAATCGACCCCACGGCAAGGGTGGTGTCGGAGCAACCGGGAAGACGAGCAACGGGGATGAAACGCACTCTGCTGGAAGTGTTCGGTGGCCTCGCGGCCTTGGTCCTGATGGTGTCGCTCCATCAGCAGATCGCCCGCCTCGAGGAGCAACAGAAGGACGTCGGCGCTCTCGAGCGCAAGGTCGACCGGGCTGTCGAAGCGGTCGCTTCCGCCGGCAAGGAGACCGACCTCGTCCAGATGCGGCAGCAGCTGGTGGACCAGATGGAAGCCCGCATGGGCCGCCTCGAGGCCCAACTGGCGAACGCCACCGCGGGCAGCGAACAGGCCACGGCCATCGCCGCCGAGCTGGCGCGCGCCAAGACCGACGTGCAGTCGTTCCGCAGCCAGCTGTCGACGGACTTCGAACGCACCAAGGCCCTGGTGGACGCCTACATCCACGAAGTGCGCACCAAGGAAGAGGTGGCGGAGCTCCGGCTGTCCAAGGCCAACGACGCGATCGCGACGCTGGCCGGTCAGCTCTACCGCGACCCCAACCAGCTCACCCGCACGATGCTGCTGCCGACCGTGCAGCTCAACGGCGACGACACCGTCGGCTCGGGCACGATCGTGTTCTCGGGCGAGAACGCCAAGAACGGCGGCAAGGTCGAGACCTACGCGCTGACCTCGTTCCACGTCGTGCGCAACATCCTGGCCGACACGCCCAAGGCCCAGCACGAGGGCTTCGACGTCACGATCTACCTGCCCGGCGAGAAGCTCGTCGTGAAGGGCAAGATGGTCGCGAGCCAGCCCAAGATCGACGCGGCGCTGGTGCGCGTGCTCACCGACCGCAAGTTGCCGTTCGTCGCCAACGTGCTGCCGCGCAACGAAACGTCCGCGGTGAAGGTCTGGGATCCGGTCTGCGCCGTCGGCTGCCCACTCGGCAACGACCCGGTGCCGAGCCACGGCGAAGTCAGCTCGCTGAAGAACGAACTGAACGGCGCCAACTACTGGATGGTCAACGCACCGACCTACTTCGGCAACAGCGGCGGCGGCGTCTATCGCGCCGACACGCGCCAGCTGATCGGAGTGTTCAGCAAGATCTACACGCACGGCAAGGGCACACCGGTGGTGATCCCGCACATGGGCCTGTGCACGCCGATCGAAGCGGTCTACGAGTGGCTCGCCACCGAGAAGCTCGACCACCTGGTGCAGAGCAGCAGCGTGCCGCAGCCCGACCTCAGCCAGATCGCCGCACCGCTGAAGTGAAGCACGACGCGGCGGCTGCCGACGGCTTCAGCCGCAGTTGCCGCCGAACACGTCGTCGAGCGAAGCCGCGCCGTGCAGGCGCCGCGCCCACGCCTGCAGGACGGTGACGTCCGCCGCCGCGAGGCGCGCACGGACCGCCGCCGGCAACACGCCGAACCGCGCCTGCAGCAAATCCAGCAACAGGGCGCACATGCCCTGCTGCTGGCCCTCGAGCCGCCCTTCCTGGCGGCCTTCCTGGCGGCCTTCTTGACGGCCTTCTTGCCGTCCCTGCTCCTCACCCATCTCCAACACCAGGTCGAGCATGCTGCGCATCGGTCGGTCCTCTCGGTGAAGCTTGGTCATGACAGCGCGCAAGGTGTCGTGGTCCGCCGGT
>JAEUHV010000116.1 GCA_016794485.1 Planctomycetota bacterium | reverse complement strand
CTATGCGCAGGCTCACTTCGGCGAGCTCGCGCCACACTTCGTCCGAGTCGAGTCCTCGCTCGATCGCGCGATGCAGGTTCGCGTACCGCTGCTGCGGCGTCTCCTGCTGCGGGGTTGCATGACTCTCCAATTGCACGGAAGGATCTCCTTGTTGGACTGTCGAGGATTCGGACAACTGCGGCGCGGTCGGCATCGGCTCGCCGCGGCGGCGCCTTGATCCGCTGGGTCTCGGGCTGGGATCGCGGCGGGATCGCTCAAGTCGCCGGCCGGGACCGCCCGATGCGCGCGCGGAGGAATTGCCCATGGGATCGAGACTGTCCAGCTGCTTCGCATTGTCGGCCTTCGCGACGTTCGCGTCGGCGCAGAACGTGACGGTGCCGGCGAGCCTCGTCGGGGTCGAAGGCGGCGGTGGCACCAACGTCCCGTTCGGCTCCAGCCAGTCGTGTCGACTGCAGGTGATCTACGACGCCGAAGAGCTGCCGTGGTCCGGTCCTCGGGTGATCACCGGCATCCTGCTCCGCGCGGACAACAACACGCCGAACACCGCGATCGCCGCCAAGGGATTCCTCGACGTGTCGGTCCTGGTCTCGACGACGGACAAGACCGCCGCGACCGCGAGCGCCACGTTCGCCGCCAACCACGGCACCGACGTGACCACGGTGATCAACCACCAGATGATCCAATTGCCGGCGCAGCCGCCGCTGCCCGCTGGGCCACGGCCGGCGAACATCCCGTTCGTGTTCCAGGTGCCGTGGGCGTACGGCCTCACGCCCGCGACCGGTTCGCTGCCCGCGCCGCGCAACCTGCTGATCGAGATCCACATCCACAGCCAGCCGAACGGCCTCTACCGCGTCGACAACCTGGGCTCGTGCGATGCGACGCGTGTGCCGTACGGCACGCAAGGGGCGGCGTGTTCGGTGCCCGGCAGTCCGCCACCCGTGCTGACTTCCGACGTGTCGATGCAGGCCGGTTACCCGTACAGCTGGCGCGTGGAGCACGGCGCGCCGTCGCTGCCGTTCCTGGTGAGCTTGAACGTCACCAACCAGGGCGGCTTGTTCGGCAATCCGGCCTGGCCGCTGCCGTACCCGATGTTCGATCCGCAGAATCCGCAACTGCCGTCGCCGGCGCTGGCGCCGCTGTTGTGGCCCGCTCCAGACTGCTGGTTGTTCCTCGACCCGCTGATGTTCCTCGGCGGCCTCACGGATGCGACCGGCCAGGGCATCGTCACCTCGACGTTGCCGGCAGGCCGCAACCTGGTCGGCCAGACGTTCCACGCCCAGGCGCTGCTGATGTCGCCGACGTCGAACCCGTTGCGGTTCATCGCCTCGAACGGGCTCGGCAGCACCATCTGTGGCCCGCTCGGCGTCACCAGGATCCACGCGTTCTACAACGGCACCGGGAACCCACCGGCAGCGGTGCCGACGACCGGCCAGGTGCTGGCCGGCAACGGTTTCGTGCTCGAAGTGATGTGACCGCGCCGGGGCGCGGCGGCAGGCCACGCCGTCGCCCTTGCCCGCGCCGCGACGAAGGCCGACACTGTTCGGCCCGCATGAAGGTCCTCCTCTGCCGCCCGCGCGGTTTCTGTGCCGGCGTCGAACGCGCCATCGAAACCGTCGAACGCGCGATCGCCAAGTTCGGCCGGCCGGTCTACGTCCGCCACGAAATCGTGCACAACAAGGTCGTCGTGCAGGACCTCGAAGGCAAAGGCGCCATCTTCGTCGAGGACCTCGCGACGATCCCGGCGGGCAGCAACGTCATCTTCAGTGCGCACGGCGTGGCACCGGACGTGTTCGCGCAGGCGAAGCGGCTGTCGTTGAAGGCGATCGACGCGACCTGTCCCCTGGTCACCAAGGTGCACGTCGAATCGCGCCGGTTCGCGGCGCGCGGGCTCACGATCCTGCTGATCGGCCACGAGGACCACGTCGAGGTCGAAGGTGTCGTCGGTGAAGCGCCCGATCGCACGATCGTCGTCGCCACGCCCGAGGAGGCCGAAGCGGTGCAGGTGCCCGATCCGGAGAAGGTCGCCGTGTTGACGCAGACGACCCTGAGCATCGACGAGGCGATGCGCGTGATGAACGTGCTCAAGCGTCGCTTTCCGAAGCTGCACACCCCGCGCAAGGAAGACATCTGCTACGCGACGACGAACCGACAGTCGGCGGTGAAGAGCCTGCGTGGCCGCGTCGACCTGTGGCTCGTGATCGGCGACCGCATGAGCAGCAACAGCAACCGGCTGCGCGAACTCGGCGCCGACAGCGGGGTGCCGGCGCATCTCGTGCTCGGAGCCGCCGAGATCGACGCGGCGTGGTTCCGTGGCATCGGCACGGTCGGCATCACTTCGGGGGCCAGCACGCCCGAGTCCAGCGTCGCGGCGGTGGTCGACAGGCTGCGGGCGCTCGGCGCGACGTCGGTCGAGGAGATCGCCGGCGAACCGGAGTTGATCGAGTTCAGCCTGCCGCTCGAGTTGCGGTGACCCATGCGCGTCGCCCTCTGCCAGATCGATGCGACCGTCGGTGACCTGACGGGCAACGTCGCGCGCATCGCCGAGTTCGCCGCGCGCGCCGTGCAACAGGGCGCCGAGGTCGCCGTGTTCCCGGAGCTCGCGATCTGCGGCTATCCGCCGGAGGACCTGCTCGTGCGCGCGAGTTTCCGCACGGCCCACGACGAAGCGCTGCAGCGGCTCGCGCAGCTCGTGCCGAACGACCTCGACGTGCTGGTCGGTTGCATCGCCGCGAACGCCACCGCCGACAGTGTCGGTGGCCGGCCGCTGCACAACGCCGTGGCGCTGCTGCAGGGCGGCCAGGCCCGGATCGTCGCGCGGAAGAGCCTTCTGCCGACCTACGACGTGTTCGACGAGTCGCGCTACTTCGAGCCGTGGAAGGCGCCGGAACAGAACGTCGTCACGCTGCGTGGTCGCAAGGTCGGCATCGTCGTCTGCGAGGACGGCTGGAACGACGAACACTTCTTCGACGTGCGCAGCTACGCGATCGACCCGGTCGAGCGCGTCGTGCAGGCCGGCGCCGAGATCGTCGTCAACCTGAGCGCGTCGCCGTGGTCGCGCGGCAAGGAACGCTTCCGTCACCGCATGGTCGCGGCGGCCGCCGCCCGGCACCGCGTGCCGATGCTCTACGTCAACCTGTGCGGTGGCGACGTCGAGCTGCAGTTCGACGGCGGTTCGCTGGCGGTGCAGTCGACGGGAGTGGCGGCGCAGCCGATCCCGTTCCGCGAAGCGCTGGTGGTCGTCGACACCGGCGCGCGCTGGACGCAGCAGCCGGCTACGGTCGCCGACGAGGCGATGGTGCACGCGGCGCTGGTGCAGGGCATTCGCGACTACGTGCGCAAGTTCGGCTTCCACTCCGTCGTGATCGGGTTGTCGGGTGGCATCGACTCGGCGCTGGTCGCCACGCTCGCCGTCGACGCGCTCGGCAAGGAGCACGTGGTCGGGATCGGCATGCCTTCGACGCACAGCAGCGACCACTCGGTAGACGACGCGCGCGCGCTCGCGCGCAACCTCGGCATCGCGTTCCACGTGCTGCCGATCGCGCCGCTGCAGAGTGCGTTCGCCGAAGTTCTGCAGCCGGTGTTCGTCGGCACGTCGCCTGGGCTCGCCGAGGAGAACCTGCAGGCGCGCATGCGCGGCACGCTGCTGATGGCGTTCGCCAACAAGCACGGGCACCTGGTGCTGACGACCGGCAACAAGAGCGAGTGCGCAGTCGGGTACTGCACGATCTACGGCGACACCAACGGGGCGCTGGCTCCGATCGCCGACCTGTGGAAGACCGAAGTGTGGGCGCTGTCGCGCTGGCTCAACCGCGACGGTGTGCGCATTCCGGTGCGCTCGATCGAGAAGGCGCCGTCGGCCGAGTTGCGCCCCGGGCAGTTCGACACCGACAGCCTGCCGCCGTATCCCGAACTCGATCCGGTGCTGCGCTGCCTGATCGAAGAGGACCTGTCGGTCGAAGCGACTGCGCTGCGCACCGGCATGGCGCGGGCGAAGGTCGCCGACCTGTTCGCCAAGGTGCAGGCCTCGGAATGGAAGCGGTACCAGTACCCGCCGACGCTGCGCGTCAGCGACCGCTGCTGGAGCGGCCGGCGCATGCCGGTCGCGCACCGCTACCGCGAGACCTGAGCCGCGCTGCAGATCCAACTCGGCAACTGACCCGGCGCCTGCAGTCTCGGGGTGTGCCGCGCCGCCCGCCGCGTTGGCATGGGCGGTTGCACGACGGCCAGGGCCCGCTTCGCGCCGGGCGACGGCACGACGCCGCACGGTGGACTACACTCGCCTGTGACCCAATCGGACGGAAGGCAGCTGTCGGTGCTGGAACGAGTCGACCTGGCACTGGCCCGGGCGATGCTCGGTGCCACGGTCGAAGACGAACCGTTGGCGGTGGCCCAGCGTGTGCTCGACCGCGTGCGGCGCCCCGGACCCACCGACACGATGTTCCTCGCGTCGTTGCTCCGGCTGCGCGGCTTCGTGCTCGACGACGACGACGTCGCCGACGTCCTGGCCGGGCGTCTTGGCCGCCTTTCGCCGATTACGCAGGAACACCGCCTGCTGCGCGGTCTGCAGCAGTGCCTGCGGCTCGTGCGCCAGCGGGCCGCCGAGGGAGTGCCGCCGGACGGCTGGTTCCTGGTCGACCTGTTCCGCACCATGACCGCGGACCTGCCGCGCTTCCGCAACAACGACCTGCGTCGCGGGCCGCCATGGGACGCGGTGATGTGGGTCGACTATCCGCCGCCGGAGCAACTGCGGTCGGTCCTGGACACGTTCGACCTGTCGCGCTGCTACCGCGACGTGCCGCTGGTGTTCCATTCGCTGCACCCGGTGCGCCAGGGGTTCCGCATGCTGTGGCGGTTCGCGCGCGTGGCCCCGTTTCCCGACTTCAACAGCGTGCTGGCGTGGCTCGGCATGAACGCGTGGCTGCAATGGAAGGGCTTCCCGTTGCTGCCGCCGCAGCCGGGCGACCAGCAATTGATGTCGAAGCTGCTGAGCGGCCCGCCGCCATCGCGCAACCTGACGCTCGAAGCGCGGCTACTCGCGGCGTTCGGCGACGCGGCGTAGCCCGCGCACGATCGCGAGCGGCAGCGACCGCGCGCCGTCGAGCACCAGCCGGTCGAAGTCGACGTTCGTCAACACGCCTTCGTGCGTCGTGGTCGCGTCGACGGTGACGCGCTGGCCGAGCAACTGCAGCCGGTCGCGGAACGTGCCGAGCCAAGGCTCGTCGCGGCCCTGTTCGAGGTCGCGCAGCAGCTGGTCCAGTTGTCCGGCGATGGCGAGCAGCAGGGCGCCGCGATCGACTTCGCGGCCGGTCGCGATCGCCAGCGACGTCGCGATCGCTTCGAGTTCGGGCGGGAAGCGCATGCGGTTGCAGTTCACGCCGATGCCGACCAGGTAGGTGTCCGGTCCGGCCATGCCCGTGTCGATCAGCACGCCGCACAGCTTCTGGCCGTCGAGGAACAGGTCGTTGGGCCACTTCACGCGCAGGTTGCGGCTGGCCAGAGGTTCGACGGCGCGCAGTACCGCGACCGGCAACGACGCCGCGAGGGCCAGCGGCTTCGGCAGCTTCGTCGTGACGCGGAACGTGACCAGGAGGTCGAGGCCGGGGGTGTCGTCCCAGACCCGGCTCTGGCGGCCCCGGCCGCGGCTCTGGTGGTCCGCCCAGAACACGGCATCGCCGTTCCTTGCCGCCGCTGCCGCCACGTCTTGTGTCGAATCGCACGACGCCAGGTGCAGGCAGTGTCGAAACCGCGTGCGGTCGCGGAGGGCGGTCTCGATCTGGTCGTCGGTCGTCATTGCCGGGTCGTCGGGAAGGCCCGACATCATGGCCGACTGAAGTCGCGGGTCCAGTTCTGCCGATGGTGTGGAAGCGTTGGACGGTTGTCGTCCGCGCAGGCAAAGGAATGACGCAGACTGGCGAATCGCTGCCGCGAGGTTTCCTCGGTCCCGTGCGGGGCTGGGGCTCGCTCGTGCCCGCGGCGCAACGGCCGCTGCGTCTGCCGCGCCGGGCCGTGGCACTCGACGGCGAGTCGACCTTCGACCTCGTCGAGATCTCGGCCTGGACCGAGTCCCTCGGCCGCATCGAGGCGACGCTGGCGAAGCTGGCGCACCGGCTCGAGGCCGGCGGCACGCTGCTGCTCGATTTCGACAACCTGCAGTGCGCCCGCATGCTGCGCCTCGTCGTCGATGGACGGCCCGGCCAGTTCGATCCCGCCGGCAGCAACGACGACCCGTCGGTCTTCCTGCCGCTGCGCCGCGTGCTCGCCGCCGTGGCGGCCAGTGGCCTGTGGCTCGAAGACGTGCTCGCGGTCCCGCCGCCCCTCGGTCAGTTGGGCGACGAACTGCCGCGGGCCCTGTTCGCGAACGGCTTGATGCCGCTCGAATGGCTGCACGGCACGCCACCGACGCGCTACTGGCTCGTGGCGCGCAAGGTGAAGCCGATCGCCGGTTCGGTGCTGGTCGCGGGCGGCGATGCCGCCGCGCGAGCGCGCACCGCGGCGAGTCTGCGTTCGTTCCTGCCGAACGACTGGGAAGTCGTGTTCGGCGAGGGCATTCGTGAGTGCGCGCAGTGGAACCGGGCGGTTTCCACGGCGCGCGGTGAAGTGGTGTGGTTCCTGCGCGGGGGCGCAGAACCCACCGAAGCGGCTTTCGTGGCCTTGGCCGCGCGGGCCGGAGTGGGGCCCGTGGCCCCGGGACGCGACGGCGTGCGGCAGTTCGCCGGCGACGTCGCGGGCCTGATGCTGCCGCGCATCGACGTGCAACTCGTCGGGCCCATGGCCGAGGCGGTGGCCAATTCGCAGGTGGCGCTCGAGGACTGGACGATGCTGGCCGAGGCGAAGCTCGCCGCGGTGCAGCTCGTCGACCTCGCGTGCGCGTGCCCGCCGCCCTCGCTCGAGGCGCCGGAACGGTTCGCCGCGGAGTCACAGGAACTGGTCGCGCGGTGGGCGCCGATCGAGCCCGCACCGGCAGCGCCGGCTCGAGCCAAGGCTCCAACCACCGACGCCGCGAGTGCGGCAGCAGCGGACGTGCCGTGGGCCGGTCGGGCCCCGCGCATCTCGCTGTGCATGATCGCGAAGAACGAGGAGCGCTTCCTGCCGGAGTGCCTCGCCCGCGCCAAGGCCGCCGTCGACGAGATCGTGTTCGTCGACACCGGTTCGACCGACCGCACGGTTGCCATCGCCGAGTCGTTTGGCGCCAAGGTGCTGCATTCGCCTTGGAACGACGACTTCTCGGCGCCGCGCAACGTCGGCCTGCAGGCCGCGACCGGCGACTGGATCCTCGTGCTCGACGCCGACGAGTTCCTGCAGCCGGGCGCGTGCGAACGCATCCGCGACCTGGTGCAGGCCCCCGAGGTCCTCGGCTACCACCTGCACTTCGTCAACGTCTACGGCAACGGCAAGACGCTCGGCGTGATGATGGTGCGGCTGTTCCGCAACCTGCCCGGCATCGCCTACGAGAACGTGATCCACGAGCAGGTGACGCCGAGCCTGCAGCGTCTGGGCGGGCCGCGCGGCCTCGTGCTCGGCAGCTGCGACGTCGAGGTCGAACACCACGGCTACACCGACGCGGTGATGGACTCGCGCGGCAAGATCGAGCGCAACGAACGTCTGTTCCGGAAGCAGCTCGAACGCACGCCCGAAGACGTCTACGTCCACTACAAGTACGGCGACTTCCTGCGCCGCGTGCCCGGGCGCGCCGTCGACGCGCGCAAGTGGCTCGACCGCTGCCTCGAATTGATCCTCGCCGGTCCGCCGTCCCTGCCGCGTGGCCTGCCCTACGCCGGCGAGGTCGCGGCCCTGTGCGCGCTCGAAGCCGCGCGGGCAGGCGAGCACGACCGCGCCCACGAAGTGCTCGACGTCGCGCTGCGCCGCTTCATCCCGACGCCGAACCTGCACTACCTCGCCGCCAGCCTGGCGCTGGCGAGCGACCGCACCGACGACGCGATCGCGCACTACCGGTGTTGCCTGGCCTTCCGCGGCCAGGTCCTGGTGGTGCCGATCCAGGAAGGCATCACCGGCCACGTGTCGCTCGCCGGCATCGCGCAGGCCTGGATCCAGCGCGGCGAGTTCGCGCGCGCGCTGCCGCTGCTCGAACAGGCGATCGCCCTCGAACCGTCGTACGAAGTGGCGCAGCTGGCCTTGTCCAGGCTGTGGCTGCAGCGTGGCGACAACACGCGTGCGGTGCAGGTGCTGACCACGTTCCTGGCGGCGCACCCCGATTCGGCGGGCGCCTGCCAACAGCTGACCTTGATCCTGCAACGTCTCGGCGAAACCGCCGCGGCGAAGCGGATCGGACGACACGCCGTGCAACTGCTCGAGGCGCGTAGCCTCGCGCACGAGGCGGCAGCGATGACCAAGTTGCTGGCCGCGATGTGACGGCCGAGATTTCCCCCGGAGAAGGAGAGTTGACCATGACCACGATGCAGAAGACCCAGGCGCCGACGATCACGCCGGCGATCCAGAAGCAGAACGGCTTCCAGCCGATCCCGACCCGCATCCGCGACGTGCGCGACGGCCAGGTGCCACCGCTCGTCGTCGAGCCGATGGCCGAGCAGAACAAGGCGGCCGTCCGGCAGAGCCTGAGCGAGCTCGGCACCAAGCTGGCCGAGATCCACCGCACCGCCGCCGAGGCGTGGCTGTCGCAGTCCTGCTACGAGCAGGCGCTGCCGCACCTCGACGCCGCCGCGACGTTCTCGTCGGGTGAGCCTGAGTACCAGATGCAGCTGGGCTTCGTGCGCTACGTCACCGGCGACGACGTCGGGGCGATCAACGCGTTCAACACGGTGCTGGCCAACGACAGCACCAACAGCGAGGCCTGGTTCAACCTGGCCATGGTCCTGTTCGGCCAGTCGCAGTTCGCCGAAGCCGAAGACTGCTTCCGCCGCACGGCCGAGATCACGCCGAACGACGCGCAGACGTGGAACAACCGCGGCGTCTGCCTGTGGAAGATGAACCGCATCACCGATGCGCGCACGTGCTTCCAGAAGGCGCTGCAGATCGATCCGAACGACGCCGACGCGATCCACAACATCGCCAGCATCCGCTGATCGGCATCGCGGTCACCGACTCCGGCGCTCCCGACCGGCACCTTGCGTGAGGTGTCGTCGGGTGCGTCCATGTCCACCATGAACCGCCGCCGCTTCAGGGCCCGACGACGAACTCGAGTGCGCGCGTCGTGGCGAAGAGGCCCAGCACCGGTCCCTGCGGATCCAGCACCAGGTACTGTGCGTCGAGGCGTGCGCCGACGATCGCCGGCGACGGCGGGATCGCCACGTTCGCGGCGCCGCTCGCGTCGGTCGCCACGGTCGACAAGCCGATCGGTGCGTCGATCCACAACGTGCAACCACCTGGGAGTGCGATCGCACCACGCCTGCCGGACCAGGCCAGCAGCGCCAGCGAGTTGGGTTCGCCGGCGCTGAGGTCGATCGAGAACGGTGCGATCGCGGAGCCGCGGGCCACGCCACCGAGTGCGATCTGCGGCGCGTTGCCGCCAATGGGCGGGCACGCCTCGCCGTACGTCTGCCGTGCCCAGTCGCCGGTCTGGGCGAGGTCGACGGCGAACAGTTCGAAGCCGTGCACATGGTCGTCAGCCATGAACACGACCTGATTGCCGGCGCGATGCAGGTGGCTCGGGTGCGAGCTGGTTGGCGAGAGATCGAACACGGGCAACGTGCCGGCGGCCGTGCCATCGGTCGTCCACAGCTCGGTGCCGGTTGCGGGGTCGTTCCGGTTGAACAGCAGCCTGTCGACGCCCAGCTTCTCGTGGAACATGCCGACGCCGACGCTCGGGAGAGCGAGGAACGGCACCGTGCCGGCGTCGGTCCCGTCGGTGCGGTACAGAGTTCCTGCACCGCCGAACCTGTAGAAGGTGACGAACAGCGCGTGGCCTTCGTCCAGCACGTAGGGCCCGTCGAATGCAGAAGCGGTGACGGAGAGCACCGTCGTGCCGGCCGGCGTGCCATCCGTGCTGACCAGCCGCGGCTGACCGCCGATCGTCGCAGCGATGATCAGGCGCGCCCCGGCTGCCGCCATGGCACCGGGACGCGACGACGCCGGGCCCGGCGCGAGATCCAGGGCAAGCCCCGTACCCGCTGCCGTGCCGTCGCTGCGGAACAGTTCGATGCCGAGCCCCGGCTGCTCGGCTGCGTAGTAGGCATGTCCACCGAACTCGACCGGGAAGAAGCCGAGGTAGTTGCCAGCCCCGATCAACGGGTGCAGCTGCATCGTGCCGGCGGGTGTGCCGTCGGTCGACCAAACCGTGTAGGTGCCGGACGAGTACGCAGTGAACAGCATGTGATCGCCGAGCGCGAACCAGCCATCCGGTCCGCTGCCGGCCGATCCGGGCGCGACGTCCCGCAGCATCATGGTGCCTGCTGCCGTGCCGTCGCTGATCCACGGCTCGCCCCCGGTTGCCGGCAAGAGACCGTTGAACACGAAGCGATCACCGAAAGGCGCAATCGCGGAACCCATGAACCCCGAATTGGCCGGCAGGATGTCCAGCTGCGCGGTGCCCGCGGCGGTGCCGTCGGAGAACCACGGGTCACCATCGGCGACGCCGTTGCTGCCGAAGAACATCATCCGCCGGTCGTTGGCCGCAAAGCCCTGCAGGGCGAACGACGGCGACCCGGGGGCCAGATCGGCCAGGATCGTGGTGCCCTGCGGTGTGCCGTCGGTCAGCCACAACTCCTCACCCGTCGCCGCTTCTGTGCCGCGCACGACGACCTGATCGCGGAAGTTGCCGATCGGCACCGGGTAGGAAGACAAGCTCACTGCAGGCGGTACGACGTCGAGCAGCAGTTGCGTGCCAGCCGGCGTTCCGTCGGTGACGTACAGCTCGTCGCCGACGATCGTGCCGTCGTCCGCGCGCATCACGATCGTGCCGTTGGCGACGCCGATGTCGCCGGTCTCGAGCGAGGTCACCAGGCTGGTACCGGCGGTGGTGCCATCGGTCCGGTAGAGACCGGTCGGTGACGGCCCGCTGACGATCGAGAACCACACCTCGCCGTTGACCGACTTGCCCCAATTCGAACCATAGAACGCGCCCAGGTTGCCGATCGGCGCGATCATGCTGGTGCCGACGGCGGTGCCATTCGACCGATAGAGCCCCGGGCCCCCCGGAGCATGGGCCATGAAGATCAGGTCGCCCTGCAGCTCACCGACCAGCCACGGGCTCGAGTTGCCGAAGAAGCCGCTGCCGGGCATCAGGTCGGTGACACGGTTGGTGCCCGCGACGGTGCCGTCCGTCCGCCACAGTTCGACGCCGGTCGCCGCGTCGAAGCCCTGGAAGAAGGCGAGACCGTTGACGATCTGGAGCCCGTAGAAGTACCCCTGGGCACCGAGCGACAGCGTGCCTGCAAGGGTGCCGTCGGTGACCCACAACTCTTCGTTGGGATTGGCGTCGCGAGCTTTGAACAGCACCTTGTTGCCCAGCGTCGTCATGTAGCTCGGCCCGGAGTAGGCGGGGTCGTTGAACGGTCGGATCGATGACGTGCCTGCCGCCGTGCCGTCACTGCGCCAGAGCTGCCACTGCTGGCCGATCAGCGCTGTGAACACGACGTTGCCGCCACCGATCGAGGCCATCGAGGCCGTCCCGTTCGACATGCCGAAGGGTCCTGGTACGACATCCACCAGCAGGTGGGTGCCGCCTGGCGTGCCGTCGGTGATCCACGGTTCGATGCCGTGGGCGCCGTCATTGGCGAAGAACGCGATCCGGTTGCCGATGCGTGTCAGGCCGACGCATGTCGAGTTTTCGGGGCCGGGCCAGACGTCCGCGACCAGGAAGGTGCCCGATGACGTTCCATCGGTGCGCCACAGTTCCCAGCCATGGGCGATGGTGCGTGCAGAGAACAGATGGACACCGGGACTCAGCTCGGTGAATTGCAGGATCTGCGAGTCCACCGAGCCGGGCTGGACGTCGGCGACCAGCGTCGTGCCGGCTGCGCTGCCGTCGGTGCGCCACAGCTCGCTGCCGGTGGCATTCGAACTCATGACGAACAGCAGGTCGCCGTTCGGCATCGGCACGAAGGAGCTGGGAAAGGCGTCACCTGGCGTCGTGGACGGCGTCTGATTGAAGTCGTGTAGCAGCGTCTGCGCGGGAGCGAGTCCGGCGAAGAGCAGCGAAACGGAACAGGCCGGGTGGCTGATGGCACGCATGGTTGGAACTCCTGGAGGCAGCACCACGAGCAGGGCTGGCGCAGACGCTGGGAACCCTGGCCGCGAATGTCTGCCGCGGAGCAGGGACAGATGGTCGCGCGAAGTGACGAACGTCGGGACGTCGCCGCGCAGACGTCGGCGATCCGACGAGGTTGGATCATTGCCGCAGTGACGAACCGACGGCGACCCGCCCGGGCAATTTCCGGGCCAACGACTGGTTCCGTCGCGTCGTGGTGTCGCGGCCTCGATCGCACTCGGGCCCGTCGTCCGGCCGCGGCTACGCGTCGCGAACCACTTCTGGACCGACGACCGAGTGTCCGTAGCCGCGCAGAGCCTTGCCGCCGTGGCGGGCGCGCGCGAGTTCCTGCTGCAGGCCGTCGAGCCCCGCCTTCATCGCATGTTCGAGCCGGCCGCGTGCCGAGGCTGCCGCGATGCGCAGGGCCGCTTCCGCAGCCGTGTCGGAGCGCCCGTCACCGGCCGCAGCGACGTGGTCGTCGGCGATGTCGAGCAGCGAACGCGCACCGTCGAGGTCGCCGCGGAGCAGGGCCTCGTAGCCCTGGTTCCAGCAGGCGATCAGTTCCTGCAGCGCGAACGCGCGAGCGCTCGGCGTCGTCGCCTCAGCCGGCGATGATGCCATCCCAGCCTTCCTTCAACGTGCGCACGACCTTCAGCGTGTTCTCGACCCCGCTCGGCGTGCGCGTCAGGTTGGCCTGGCTCAGCTGGTCGAGGCTGTACTCGTAGAGGCGGTCGAGGTCCTTGGCGATGGCGCCACCCGCGGCGTGGTCGAGGCTGGCGCGCAGCTCGCCGAGGATGCCCATCGCGCGGCTCAGCGACTGGCCGACTTCCGGCGAACGCGCCGTCTTCGTGTCGGTGAGGCCGAGCTTGCTCTTCTCGAGGTTCTTGAGGGCGCCGTCGTAGAGGAGCTTCACGAGCTTCTCCGGCGAGGCGGTCAGGATGGCGTTGCGCTGGTAGGTGGCGGCGGCTTGTGCGTAGCTCATGGGGTTCTCCTGTCTGGAAGGTGGTTGGGGGATCAGCGCCCGATGCTGTTGACCGAGCTGCCTTGGCTCTGCAATCGCGACAGCAGGCTCTCGAGGTTCGCGTACTTGGCCTCGAGCTGCTTCTCGTAGAGGGTGAGGCGACGTTCGGCCTGGTCGATGCGCGACTGCGTGTCCTTGACCTGGCGGTCGAAGGTGTCGGAACGCGACTTGAGCAGGCCTTCGACCGAGTCGGTGTAGAGGTCGAGCTGGTCGAACATCTTCACCGCGATGCCCTTGGTCGCATCGGTGAAGACCGCGGCGACCGCGTCCTCGTCGGCGGCGAGCGCTTCGTCGAACTTCGTCTTGTCGAACGTCAGCTTGCCGGCCGTGTCGGACTTGATGCCGAGCTGCGACAGCATCTGGTAGGCCGGGTTGCCCGACGTGTCGACGGCGCCGCCGAGCACGGTGCGCAGCGCGCCGCGCATCGAGCGCAGCGTCGAATCGCCGAACAGCGGACTCTTCGCCTTGCCTTCGGCGTCGAGCGCGTTCTGGTCGGTGAAGAAGTCGACGACCTTGTTGTACGCGTCGACGAACTCCTGCACCTTCTTGCCGATCTCCTCGGAGTCGGTCGAGACCGTGATCGTCGCGGTGCCGGCCTTCTTGAGGTCGAGCGTGATGCCGGGGAACACGTCGGCGACCTGGTTGGTCGACCGGGTCACGTTGATGCCGTTCACCGTCAGGCTGGTGTCGGTCGCCGCCGTGATGGTGTTGCCCTGGATCTGGCTCATCAGCGTCGCGAGGCCGGCGTCGCCGGAGATCGTGAACGCGTTCTCGGTGCCGGGTTCGGTGGCGCGCACGACCAGCTGGTAACGCTGCGCGCCGCCGTTCGCGGTGTTGCCGGTGTCGACGACCTCGGCCCGCACGCCGATCTCGTTGGCGTCGTCGTAGGCATTGATGGCCGTGGCGATGTCGGTGAGGTTGTCGCCGCCCGGCGTGATCACGTGGTCCAGCCCCTTCACGTTGATCACGAGTTCGCCGGTGCCGACCACGGCGGTCGCCGACGAACTGCCGGTGCTCGCCTTCACCTGGGCCTTGGCCAGGGAATTGACCGTGACCGTGTAGGTGCCCGGCGTCGCCGAAGTGCTCGCCGAAGCAGTGAGCACCTCCTCGTCGCTCGACGCGGCCTTCATCTTCAGGAAGTCGGTCGACGTCTTCAGCGCCTTGGCCGAGGTCGACAGCTTGTCCAGCAGGCCCCTGAGGTCGCTGAACATCGACTTCTGCTTGGTGTAGCTCGCCTTCTTCGTCTCCATCGCCCGGATCGGGCGTTCCTCGAGGGCGACGAGGGCGGAGATGATGGCCTTGGTGTCGAGGCCGGACGCGAGTCCGCCGAAGCTGATTCCTGCTGTCGACATGGCGTGGTCGGAGACTGGGCTCCACCTGCACTATCGGAAACAGGGCGATGCCACTTGACGGGCAAATCGCGGCGAGGCGGCCGTGGCGCCGGAGGTTCCCCGCAGCCGCCGGGTTCGGGTGGCCGGCGCCAATGGCGAGAAACGACCTGCCCCGTCCTGCCGCAGGGCAGGCCGGGGCGGCCGCGCATCCTCGGTTCGGGTCGCGTTCGCTCAGCCGAGCAGGCGGAGCGCCGACTGCGGCAGGGTATTGGCCTGCGACAGCACGGAGATGCTGGCCTGCTGCAGGATGGAGTTGCGCGTCAGTTGCGCGGTCTCGTAGGCGACGTCGACGTCGCGGATGCGCGACTCGGCGCTGCTGAGATTCTCGACGGTGATCGCCAGGTTGTTGATCGTGCTGCCGAGGCGGTTCTGCACCGCGCCGAGCGAGCCGCGCAGGCCGCTGATCTTGTTGATCGCCGAGTCGATGTTGGTGATCGCGGTGGTGGTGGCGCCGCCCGAGCCGATGTCGAGCGACTGCAGCGCCAGCGTCGTGCTCAGCGCCGGGCTCAGCGACACCGACAGGGTGTCGATGCCGGCGGTGGTGCCGAAGCCGACCTGGAAGCTGACCGAGCTGGACGAGCCGTCGAGCAGCTTGATGCCCGAGAACTCGGTCGACCGGCCGATGCGGTTGACCTCGCTGACGAGGCTCTGGAACTCTTCGTCCAGCGTCTCCTTGTCGGCGGTGCTGACCGAGCCGTTGCTCGACTGGATCGCCAGTTCGCGCAGGCGGGTCAGGATCGAGCTGACCTCGTTGAGCGCGCCTTCGGCGGTCTGCACCAGGGAGATGCCGTCGTTGGCGTTGCGCTTGGCCTGGTCGAGCGAACGGATCTGCGAGCGCAGGCGTTCACTGATCGCCAGACCGGCGGCGTCGTCCGATGCAGAAGAGATGCGCAAGCCCGTCGACAGGCGACGGAAGTTGCTGCCCAGTTTGTCGGTGACCGACGCGAGGTTGCGCTGCGCGTTGATCGAAGCCGAGTTCGTGTTGACCCGAAGACCCATTTCTTTCCCCGTTGCGTGTCGTTGTCGTGTTCGCGAACGCTTGCACGTCCGCGTGCTGGGGATCGGCACACCGCACCCTGCCGACTGAAGGTCTTCCGTCGGATTTTCGATCGCCTGTCGAGGAAGTCGACGATGCCTCGGTGGCACCGTCGGTCAAGGATCGTCGAACAGGCGTAGAACTGCCCTGGGTTGGGCGTTCGCCTGCGCCAGCAGGCCCATGGTCGCCTGCTGCAGAATCGTCTGGCGCGCCAGCTCGGCGGTCGCGACAGCCGTGTCGACGTCGCGGATGCGCGACTCCGCGGCGCTGGCGTGCTCGAACTGGCCGGCGAGGTTGGCGATCGTGGTCTGGAGGCGTGACTGCACCGCGCCGAGCGAGCCGCGCATCGTCGACAAGCGGTCGATGGCGAGGGTGAGACGGTTCATCGCCGTGGCCGCGTTCGCCTGGCTGCGCAGGTTGGTGGCCGCGACGTTCAGGGTCGCCGGCAGCGAGGCGATGCCGAACTGCAGCGTGTCGACGCCTGCCGTGGTGCCGGTGCCGACCTGCAGGTCGATGCGACGGCGGGTGCCGTCGAGCAGGCGCTGGCCGTTCCATTGGGTGGCACGGGTGATGCGCGTGATCTCGTCCTGCAAAGCAACGTATTCCGTCTGCAGCGGACCGAGGTCCCGCGTCGCCGTCGTGCCGTTGCGCGCCTGCACGGCGATCTCGCGCATGCGGACGAGCATGTCGGCGACGACCCCGAGTGCATTGTCGGCGACCTGCACCATCGACACCCCGTCGTGCGCGTTGCGGCGCGCCTGGTCCATCGAACGGATCCGCGCGCGCAGCCGTTCCGATTGGGCGAGGCCGGCGGGATCGGCGGCGGCGGACGGAATGCGCAGGCCGCTGGCCAGCTTCTGCATGGTGCCGGCGAGCCGTTCCCCGATCTGCGTCAGGGTGCGGACGAGCGGACGGGCAGGAGTGTCGCCGAGGCGCAGGGTCATGTGGGCGGCCCTGGGGTTTTCCCCTAGGGGTTCTCCCCGATGTTCGGCCGTGGCCGGGGGGTGACACGAGCCCGGTGCGCTGGCCGCGCTGGCGTCGGCCGATCACGGCCGGAAAGCGCGCGAGGCGGCGTTCTCCCGCGGGAGAACGTCGCCTCGACGTGGTTGCGGATCGGGCGCGGCGGGGCCGCGCGTTCGATCAGCCGAGCAGCTGCAGGGCCGACTGCGGCTGGGCGTTGGCCTGCGCCAACACCGAGATGCTGGCCTGCTGCAGGATGTTGTTGCGCGTCAGCTGCGCGGTTTCGTAGGCGACGTCGACGTCGCGGATGCGCGACTCGGCGGCGGAGAGGTTCTCCGTCTGGATCGCCAGGTTGTTGATCGTGCTGCCGAGGCGGTTCTGGATCGCGCCGAGCGAACCGCGCAGCGAGCTGATGCGGTTGATCGCCGAGTCGATGTTGGTGATCGCGGTGGTGGTCGCACCGCCCGAACCGATGTCGAGCGATTGCAGCGACATCGAAGTGCTCAGCGCCGGGCTCAAGGTCACCGACAGCGTGTCGATGCCGGTGGTGGTGCCGAAGCCGACCTGGAAGCTGACCGAGCTGGACGAGCCGTCGAGCAGCTTGATGCCGTTGAACTCGGTCGACCGGCCGATGCGGTTGACTTCGCTCACCAGGCTCTGGAACTCCTCGTCCAGGGTCTCCTTGTCGGCGCTGCTGACCGAGCCGTTGCTCGACTGGATCGCCAGTTCGCGCAGGCGGGTCAGGATCGAGCTGACCTCGTTGAGCGCGCCTTCGGCGGTCTGCACCAGGGAGATGCCGTCGTTGGCGTTGCGCTTGCCCTGCTCGAGCGAGCGGACCTGCGAACGCAGGCGTTCGCTGATCGCGAGGCCGGCGGCGTCGTCGGCCGCGGTCGAGATGCGGAGGCCGGTCGACAGACGGCGGAAGTTGGTGCCGAGGCGCTCGGTGACCGTCGACAGGTTCCGCTGCGCGTTGATGGAG
>JAEUHV010000065.1 GCA_016794485.1 Planctomycetota bacterium | reverse complement strand
GTGGCCCCGGAGGATCACGCCCATGCCACCCCGCGCGATCTCGCCCAGCACGTGCAGGCGCTCGCCCGGCCAGGCCGGAATCTCGTCTGGAGTCGGTGACTTGGTCACCGGTTCGGCGGGTTCGCTGGCCCCAGGCCGCAGATCGACGGTCGGAGGGCGTGTACCGAGCCGCAGCAGGAGCCGCGCGACTTCGCTGCTGCCGCCCTTCTGCGACGGCTCGGGCGGTGCGGGATCGGGTGCGGTGGGTTCGGTCATGGGCGGCGATGGGAACGAACGCCGCACCAACGTGGCGATGCTGCCGTGCCGGCGCAAGCGGGTGTTCCTCTCCACCCGGGCGGCCGGTTTCCGCGGCGAAATCCGGGAATCGCCCGGGAATCCCCAACGCGCGCTGGAAGATGCCCGCGGAGCCCAGCGAGTGACCACCCCGACCCCGGACCGCGACCCCATGGACGGCGGCCTGCGTGCCGCTTTCGGCCGTATCGATCCGACACCGCCGCGAGCGAGCGTGATGCACGTTCTGCGCCACCAGACCGGCAGCCACCTCGACCTGCATCTGCACTCCGTGGACGACGACGGTGACGTGCCGATCCGCGTCGACGACGCGGCCAAGGCGCTGCGCGATCCATCGGGCCGTTACCAGGTGCTCGGCGAGATCGGTCGGGGCGGTGTCGGAATCGTCTACAAGGGCCGCGACCAGGACCTCGGCCGCGACGTCGCCATGAAGGTGCTGCGTCCCGAGTACGCCGACCGACCGGAGATCGTCGAGCGGTTCGTCGAGGAGGCGCAGATCGGCGGCCAGTTGCAGCACCCGGGCATCGTCCCGGTCTACGAAATCGGCATGCAGGCGGGCGCGCGACCCTACTTCGCGATGAAGCTGGTGAAGGGCGAGACGTTGGCCGTTCGCCTCGCCCGGCGCCAGCAGCCGTTCGACGACCGGCGGCGCTTCCTCGCGATCTTCGAGCAGGTCTGCCAGACGATCGCCTACGCCCACGCGCGGCACGTCGTGCACCGCGACCTCAAGCCCGCGAACGTCATGGTCGGCGCGTTCGGGGAAGTCCAGGTCGTCGACTGGGGCTTCGCCAAGGTGCTGCCCCGCGCTGGCGCACCAACGGCTCCGCCCCTGGAGGGGCGCGGGTCGACGATCATCGAAACGGTGCGCTCGGCGCCACGAGCGCGGGCGGCGTCGGAGTCGGAGCTGGGCTCGACGATGGGCACTCCGGCCTACATGCCGCCCGAACAAGCCCTCGGCCACATCGATCAGGTGGACGAACGCAGCGACGTGTTCGGCCTCGGCGCGATCTTGTGCGAGATCCTGACCGGAGCCCCACCCTACCTCGAACGCGACGGCGACGTGATGCGGCAGGCCGCGCGGTGCGACTTGGGGCCGGCGTTGGCGCGCCTCGCCGCGTGTGGCGCCGATGCCGTTCTGGTCGACCTGTGCCGCCGATGTCTCGCCGGGCCACGCAGCGAACGGCCGGCGTCGGGGCGCGAAGTAGCCGATGCGATCGCCGCGCATTCGACCTCGGTCGAGGAACGCGCCCAGCAGGCCATCGTCCACGCTGCCGAAGCGCGTGGGCGCGTACGTTCGACGGTCTGGCTCGCGGCGGCGGCCTTGGCGTTGGTGACGTGCGGCGGCAGTGCCTTCGTACTGTTGCAGCAACAGGCCCAGGTCCGGCGGATCGAAGTCGATGCCAGAATCGCCGCGGCCGTTGCGACCGCCGAGCAATGCCTCGGCACCGCGCGCAGCGGCACCGGCGGCCGGGTGGCGGCCTGGCTCCAGGCCCTCGATGCGGCGCGGCAGGTCGAGGTGTTGGCCGAAGGCACGGAAGCGTCGCCCGCGCACCGCGCCAAGGCTGCCGCGTTGCTGGCGGCGGCTCGAACGGGCCACACCGAAGCCAACACTTTGGCCGTTCGGGCGGAGCAGCACCGCACCATGCTGGAACGCCTGCTGGCGGTGCGTGCGGCGCAGGAGCCGTTGCTCGCTCGCGCGGCGACGCTCGCGCGCGGCAGTGCCGAGTTGCAGGGGATCGTCGATCGGATCGACGCCGAGTACGGCAGGGGGTTCGCCGCCTGTCTCGGCGGCAAGGACGTCACCGCGTTGCCGATTGGCGCCGCAGTCGCCGAGCTACAGGGTGACCATGCGGTCGACATCGCCGCCGTGCTCGACGACTGGCGCCTCTGGCCGCTCCGCCTCGGTGGGGAACGGGTCGGCCGAACGGAGCTCGCGAACCGGCTGCTGGCGGTGGCAATGGACCTCGATCCGGAACCCTGGCGCAACCGGCTGCGCACGCTGACGGGGAAGCCAACGGTCGGACGGGCCGACCTCGACGCGCTGCGACGGGACGTGGATCTGGCGACGTTGCCGCCGGCCAGCCTGGCGCTGCTGGCCAGAGCGTTCGCTGCGGTGGCCGCGGCCGACACGGCGCTCGCGGTGTTGGTGGATGCATGCGACCGACACCCCGACGCGTTCGGATGCTTCGTCGATCTCGGGCGGCTCGCTGCCCCCCGCGACCCGGCGCGGGCGGTGGCCTGCCTGCTGGCCGCGCGCGCCGTGCGGCCTGGATCGGCGGTGGTGCACCACCAGCTTGGCGCGCTGCGCCAAGGCCTCGGGGACCTCGACGGGGCACTCGCCAGCTTTCGCCGCGCAGTCGAACTCGCGCCCGATCTGGCGTTGGGACACACCGGCCTCGGCGAGCTGCTGGACGCCATGGGACGCCACGCCGAAGCCGAAACGTGCCACCGCCGCGCGCTGGCCCTCGACCCGCTCCACGCCGATGCCCACGACCGCCTCGGCAGGTGCCTGGCGTACTTGGGGCGACCCGCCGAGGCCATCGCCGCGTTCCGGCAGGCGCTCGGATTGTTCGAGCCGTTCGCCGATGCCTGGCGCAACCTCGGCGACGCACTCCGCACCACCGGCGAACTGGACGCAGCCACGACCGCCTGCCGGCGCGCGCTGGCGCTCGCGCCAGGCGCTGCGAACGGCCACACGGCCCTCGCCCTGGCCCTCGCCCGGCTCGGGCGCACGGACGACGCCGAACACGAGCTGAGCGCCGCGCTCGCGAACGATCCGGAGTTCGCCCCGGCCCACTTCCACCTCGGGATCGCATTGCAGGCGCGCGGCCGGCTGGGCGACGCCTTGCGCAGCCTTCAGCAGGCCGCGGCGATCTGGTCGACGGCGAACGACGTCGACGGCCGCACCTGGCTGCCGCGCGCCCGCGAACGGATCCAGCAGGTCGAGTCGGCTCTCGGCGGCCGTCGCTGACCAGGACCTCACGCCAGCATCGCGAACAACCGCCGGCATTCGTCGTCGAGTTCCGCTTCGCTGCGGACCAGATGGAACGCGACGACTTCGCGCAGGCACAGCCGGAATTCCTCGCGTGCCCGCGCATACGCACGATGCACGGAATCCGGGTCCATCTGCCAGCGCGCCGCGATGTCGCGGATCGGCAGGTCGCCGCCGAAGCGCAACCGCAGCAGTTCGACCCGCAACCGCGCCGCGTCGTCCGTGGCGCGCCGCTGCATGCGTTCGCCCGCTTCCCGCATCAGCGTGCGCGCCCATTCGCGGTCGAAGACCCGCGACACCCCCTCGGCGGGGTCGGCGAGATCTTCGAACAGGGCTGAATCGGCCGACGCTGCGCGCGTCTGCCGCCGCCCTTCGACGCGCAACGCGACATTGCGCACCACCCCGAACAGGAAGCCGCGGAAGTCGCCGGCGGCCCGATCGGCCCGACCCAACGGCCCCGCCGGCCGGAAGCACTCGACGAACACGTCCTGTACTGCGTCGTCCACTTCAGCCGCGAGCGGGGTGCAGCGCCAGCGGGTGGCGAGGAAGGACCGCACCAGCGGCAGGTAGGCGTGCGAGAACCGCGACCGCGCATCGGCGTCGCCGTTCGCGGCGCGTCCAACCAGGCTCCAGCACGTCTCACCGGTCTCGGGCTCGCGCATGCGCCGATCTTGCCGCGCGTCCGCCGCCTGCGGCAAGGGTGGCCCGAACAGGGGTTTTTTCGCCGAATCCGGCGAGAGGAACGCAACTGCGCGGGAAGAGGGAGTGCACGCGGCGTTCGCCGCACCGACCGCGCCCCGCGCGGTTGGATCCCGCTGGCAAGACCAGTCCTCACCGCACCCGATGCCAACCATGGTTTCCACCTTCGAAGTCCGCCCCCTCGCCCTGCTGGGCCTGGCCGCCTGCCTGTCCGGGGCCGGTGTCCACGCCCAGTCCCTGCACAATCTGTCGGTACTGCCCGGCCACGCGTTCGCGCAGGCGTTGGCCGTCAACCGCGATGGATCCGTCGTCGTCGGTGACAGCGCCGTCGACTTCTTCGTCGACGCGCGCGCGGTGCGGTGGACGGTCTGCGGCGGCGTACAGGACCTGGGCCTGCTGCCGAACGCCACCGACATGCTCGCCCTCGGCATCTCGCGCAACGGCGATGCGATCGCCGGGTTCGGCTTCTATCCGACCCGCGACTTCGCGTTCCGCTGGACGGCCGAGGGTGGGCTCGAGGACCTCGGCCGACTGCCGGGAGCGGTCTACGGTGCTGGTGCCAACGGCATCAACGGCGACGGCACCGTCGTCGTCGGCCAAAGCCACTCCGCCGCGGACTTCCACGCGTTCCGCTGGGTCGAGGGGCAAGGCATGGCCGATCTCGGCACGCTGCCCGGCGGCACCTACTCGTACGCGATGGCCGTGAACCGGAACGGCAACGTGGTGGTCGGCTTCAGCAGCTGCACCGCAGGCGAGGATGCGTTCCGTTGGACGCCGGCGAACGGCATGCAGCCGCTGGCGCGCCTGTTTCCCGAGTTCGCCGGGGCTGCCTTTGCCGTGAATGCGTCCGGGGCCTTCGCGACCGGCTACAGCGGTCCCAACGCAGTGCGGTGGTTGCCGAACGGCCAGGTGCAGGACCTCGGCATCCTGCCCGGCGGGACCTTCTCGGTGGGCTACGCGATCTCCGGCGACGGCAAGCTCGTCGGAGGTGCGTCCGAAGACGAGTTCGGCCACTTCGTCGCGATGCTCTGGATGCCGTCGATCGGCATGGTCGACCTGCGCGACTTGCTCGACTGGTTCGACATCGACTGGACCGGCTGGCAACCGAGCGTCGTCGCCGGGATTTCGGCCGACGGCGGCACCGTGGTCGGCATCGGCTCCTACTTCGGGGAGGAGCGTGGTTTCGTGCTCGAGTTGCCGTGTTCGGGCAACGGTTGGAACGGCAGCATGCACGGCCACGGCGGCGGCCACGGCCACGGTGGCGGCCACGGCCACCACTGACCGGTCGAGGCCGATGCGGGCTCCGGTCAGAACGCGTCGTTCAGGAAATCGGCGAACAGGGCCCGCAGCCCGGGTTGTTCCTCGGCGCGCACGTTCTTCAGCTTGAGCACGTCGTCGATCGTGAGCCAGCGCCGCGCCAGCTGGTTCAGCGCCAGCACGCGCAGCTGCGGGGCTTCACTGCGGTCGAACAGGATGGTGCGCAGCGGTTCGATGCAGGCCTGCTGCAGGTCGGGGTCGGTGCGGTCGGCAGCGAAGCCGGCGATCGTGGGCAGCATCGCCGCGCGCAGCGCGACCTCGTCCTTGGGCAGGGCCAGGAACTCCTGCAGCAGCACCCGTTCGCCCCCGCGCAAGTTGAGGCACAAGGTCGGCAAGTACGATCGGGTCGTCAGCGGCTCGCTCTTGCTCGCGGTCACCGCTTTGACGGGGCCGCGGAAGATCTCGAACAGGGCCTTGGCAGCCGCCTCCGACTGGTTCTGCGCCAGTCCCTGCAAGAACGGGCGCCCCTGGCCCTCCGGTGCCTTCTGGAACCGCTCGACCAGCACGGGTACGGCGCGCGGGTCGCCGCTCGCCGACAATTCGTTCACCAAGGAGGTCAGGCGCGTGCCGTTCGCCGTCGGCAACTCGTCGAGGATCGCCGACACGAACCGCGTACGGCCGCGGCGCGTCAACTCGCGCAGGGCGATGGCGCGAGTCTCCCAGGGTTCGTCGGTACCGGCGAGCACTTCGAACACGTCGGCCACGTCATCGCCAGGAACACGCGCCAGGACCTTGGCGGCTTCGTGCCGCACTTCGGCGCGCAGGTGGGTCGACGCCCGCAGGAGGTCTTCGCGCAAGACACCGGGCTCACCGAATGCGCAGTGCTTGATCCCGAGGACGAGCCGGCTCACGTCCTCGCTGCCGAGCTGGTCCTTGAGCCACACCGTACCGGACTGGTCGCCCGCGGCGTGCAGCACGCCGGACACCACGGCCTTCATGTCGCCGTGCACCTTCGGCCAGGTGTCCTTGAGCACGATCGCCGCCTTGTCCATCGGCAGCTGCAGCACTTCGCGCAGCAGCTGTTCCTGGACCACCGGCGGGTAGTTCGCATCGGCGATGCGCTTGAGCAACGGCAATCCGTCGTCGCCGAGGCGCAGGCGCACGGCGCGCAGCCATGCCGAACGGGCCCGGCCATCCATCTGCTCGAACACCGCGGCGAGTTCGCGCAAGGTGTCGCGTTTGCCGCTGACGCACAGCGCCGACCACGCCGCCTGCACGACCGTGGGACTCTTGTGCTGCAGCGCTCGACGCAACGGCGCGTCGAACTCCTCGCGGGCCATGCGCCCCATCGCCTCGACGCAGTTCTTCACCACGTCGCCAAGGGCTGGATTGCCAAAGGCCCGGTCCATCGCGGCGACCAGGGGCTCGATCGCCTCGTCCGGTGCGCGCCAGTAGAACTCGGTGGCGAGGTGCCAGGTTTCCTTGCGCGTGTTGCCCTGCAGGTTCTCGGCCAGGCGTTCGAGGATCTGCCGTCGGGTGCGCGAATACTCCTGGTTGAGGCGCGGCGGATACTCCAGTGGCACCGGGAAGTCGGCGTGGAACGGCGTCAGCCGGTACGGGTTGTCCGGGGCCTGCAGGGCGGATGGCACCGGGGACGGCTTCTGGTCCTGGGCCGAAGCCATCGCAACGAGGCTGGCTGCCAACACGTACGACAGTGGGTTCCGCATCGACATCGAGGGGGTGGTAGTCCGCTGCCGGGCCGCCGTCACCGATTCCGGCAGCGAACCGTCACTCGGTGGCGCGCAGGAGGCCCTGCGCATGCAACAATCGGCTCTCACCGGTGCGATAGTCCAACTGATTGCGCAGGTGGCGGCTCTTGGCTTCGCGCAGTTCCTGGTTGCGTCGCTGCACGTCGAACGCGGTCGACGCCCCCACCCGCAGCTTGACCTTCTCGGCGTTCAGGTTCGTGGTCGCCAGGCGAACCGATTCGGCACTCGCCTGCAGGCTCTCGGCGAGGCTGGTCAGGGTCCGCACGGCGTCGCGCACTTCCTTGCACACGTCCAGCGTGGCGGCGTGCAGCAGCCGGCGCTGCCGTTCCACTTCGAGCCGCGCCTGTTGCGCGCGCGCCTTCGCGGCGTGGTTGCCGATCGGCAGCACGAACTCGAGCCGTACCGACCAGTCCGGATACTGCTGGTCCAGCGCGTCGCCGAACGCGAGGTGGAACTGGTCGCGCACCCCATCGCTCGAATAGCCGCCGACGAGGTCGAGTTCCGGCAGCAGGTCGCGGTCGGCCTGCAGCAGGGCCACTTCGGCCGCAGCGATGTTGCTGCGCTGGCTCTTCAGGTCGGGCCGGCTGGCCAGCGCGACTTCGACCAGAGGTTCGAACGCGAGGTCGGTGCGCACCCGCGGCGGGATCGGCGAGGTCGGCCGCAGGTTGATCCGCCACAGCGAAGTGTCGGTACCGTCGAACAACAGCCGGCGCAGGTCGTCTTCCCCGGCCCGGATCGCGTTCTCGGCGACGATCAGCTCTTCGCGTCGGCGGGCGACCTCGGCCTCGCTCTCGACGCGGTCGTTCGGGGCCAGCGCCTGCACGCGGATGCGTTCGTCGGTGATGCGCAGTTGTTCTTCGGCGACCTCGAGGGCCGACGCCACGACGCGCCAGTTCTCCCGCGCGAAAGCGAGGTTCCAGTACGCGTCGACGATCGCCAGCAACGTGTCCTGCACGGCCCGGTCGAAGTCGGCGTTGGCCTGGCTCAACCGGTAGCGCGCCGCATTGATCGGCGCCAGGCCGTAGTCGGTCCATGCCGAACGCAACAACGGCTGCCGATACGACGCGGTCCACTCCGACGAGAACTGCCGCTCCGGGAACGCGCCGCCCGAATCGCGGCTTTCGAACCGCGTCGGCTGGTAGGCGAGGTCGAACAAGCCACCGGTGATCACGCGCTGGCGCCAGCCGAGCTGGGCATCGAGCGACGTGGTCTCGTTGGCCGGGCTGAAGGCGTTGCGCGCCGGGGTCTTGCCATCGGCATAGCCGACGCTGCCGTACAGTTCGGGTTCGAACCCGGCTTCGGCGAACAACAACTCGAGCCGCGCCTGCTGTGGTGCGATCTCGGCCGCGCGCAACCCGACGTTGTGGGCCGCACCCACCCGCAGCGCTTCCTCGAGGCTCAGGGCCCGGACCGGACTGTTGCGCTGCTCGGCCTCGGCGTCGATCGGGTTGGGCCGTTCGGGGCCCTGCGGCTCGACACGCTCCGTCGGGGAAGGCTTCGGCACCTCGGCCGGAGACTGGGCGGAAACGCTGGCCACGGCCAGCAACACGAAGGAACGCAGCACGACCAGTCGATCCATACGGCGACGCACGTGGACAGGTGGTACCCACGCCTGCCGGGAAAGCCCAGGGAAAAGCCGCTCAGCCAGCGCGCTTGCCGCGGCCACCAGGGAACGCGGCGTAGTTCGTGGCGAGACACAGGCAGAATGCCGCCAGCTGCTGCAGGTCGTCGGGCGCCGCGACGGTCGACAGTTGCCGCAGTTCACGCTGCAGGTCGGCGAAGCGCAGGCGCCCCGGCGGCACCGCCCACAGCAGTTGGCGCACCGTCACGAAGTCGGGCACGAGACTCTGCGCGCTCCACCGCCGCAGCAGCAGTTCGAGGTCGGTTCGCTTGTGCTGGTCCAGCAGGTCGCCGCTGCCGAACAGGATCGCCACCGACAACTCGGCGCTGCCGTCGCCACGGCTCTTGCGGTCCCAGAGCTGGCCGAGCATGAGCTTGCGCACCACGTGGCACCGCCCCTCGTCGCCGCCGAGGCCCGGCAGGCGCACCAGCATCCGGCTGGCTTCGGCGATCGCCGCAGGCGCGGCCTTCGGGCCCAGGATCTCCGGCAGGTGGCGCGACCACACGTCGCCGTCCGGCTCGAGCATCGCCAGCAGGAAGCGCTGCCCCTCGGCGGCCACCAGTTCGCGGTGGTTGCCGGTCACCGCCGCGACCTCGACCAGCGCCGCGAGGGCCAGGACCTGGTCGGTGCCGTGCAAGCTCGGCAACGCACTCGCGAGCCAGGACGCGCCCAGATCCACCGCGGCCCGCCGGTCGGCATCACCGGGGCCCGCCGCCAACAATGCCTGCACCGCCGCCGCGTGTTCGGCGATGCGGTGTCGCTCGGGCGACTGCACCAGCCGCGCGGCGATCGTGCGCGCCAGTTCCTGCGCCCGCAGGTCGATCGCGGCGAGGTTGCCCTGGTCGAACAACGCCGCCTGGCGGACGCCCGGATCGGCGTTGCGTTCGTGCTCCTGCTGCAACTCGACCAGCGCGTTGCGCGACTCGAGCCACTGCGTCGCCGACGACGGTGCCCCGGCGAGGCTCTCGTCGAACGCGGCCTGCAGGTGTGGCGACTCGAACGCCAGCCGTCGGCGCAGCCGTTCCACCGTGTCGTCCAACAGGGTCGGCGGCGTGGCCTTCACCGGGCCTGGTGCCAGCTCCTTGCCGCCACCCTGCGCAATCGGGGCATCGGGCCCCGGGGCTGGGGCCTGGTGCAACGGGTCGAACCACCACAGCACCGCGAAGGTCACCGACGCCGCCAGCAGCGCGACCAGCGGACCGCGGAACGACCGCACCGGCCGCACCCGATGGGCGGCGCGCTGCACCACGTCGGCCAGCAGGCCGGCGTAGCGGGCGCTCGGTTCGACTTGCACCTGCCGCAGTGCTTCGACCAGGGCCACCGTGTCGGCCATCGCGAACATTGCCGTCGGGTCGGATTGGTTCCTGGCCCGCAACTCACGCTGCTCGGCCGCGGAGCCCTCGCCGAGCAACAGATCGATCGCCTGCAGGGGCTGCGGCGTCGCCGCCGTGGCGGCCGGTTCGGAGGTGGTCGGATCCTGGGTCATCCCACGCCTCCGATGCGCGGCCGCGGGTTGGCAGTGGCCGGACGTTCGGCCGGGGCCGGCTGCAGATGGCCGAGCATCTGCTTCAGGGCCGAGACGGCGTTGTGCATGCGCGACTTCACGGTGCCGACCGGAATGCCCAGCAGTTCGGAGATCTCGCCGTAGGGCCGTTCCTGGTAGACCGCCAGTTCGAACACCAGGCGATGCGGTTCGGTCAGCCGTTCCATCGCCTGCTTCATCGCGGCCTTCTCCTCGCCGGAGCCCAGTTGTTCCGGCGGGGTCGTGGTCGGTCCGGCGACGTCGACGGTGGTCGGAGTGTCGTCACCGGGCAGCACGACCTGGTCGAGCGACTGGAAGCGCGGCCGCGGCCGCTGCTGCCGGTAGTGGTCGATCCACAGGTTGGTGGCGACGCGGTAGACGAACGTCGACAGCCTGCCCTCGGGTCGGTAGCGCTTGCTCGCCAGCATCAACTTCACGAACAGGTCCTGCGCCAGGTCCTCGGCCCGATCCCGGTCCCAGCACAGCCGGTAGAAGAACTGCAGCATGCGGTCGCGGTACGCGTCGACCAGCAGCCGGAACGCGTTCGCGTCCCCCTCGCGGTAGCGCAGCAGGTGGTCGACTTCGGCGTCGGCCGGACTGGTGGGTACTGGTCGTGGCGTGCGCACGCGAGGGTCGGGGAGAGGTTGACGGTGGAACGGGAGCGCCGTCCCGAGGTTCAGGGGATCTTCGGCAAATGCGCCAACCAAGGAAAGCCAGGGTCGCCCTCGGGCCGCAGCACGACCCGGCGCCCACCTGTCGGTGCCATCGCGATCTCGACCCACAACCGCCGGCCGGGCAGATGGTTCTGGATGCGTTGGGCCCACTCGACCACGGCCACCGCACTGGCATCGAACAGATACTCGAGACCACCGTCCTCGAGGAACCCGAGCAGCTTGCCGGGCAGGTAGGCGTCGGCGTGCAGCAGGCGACAACGACCCTGGTGCTCGACCACGAGCAGGTAGGTCGGACTGCACACGGCGTCGGCGTCGTCGACGCCGAGCCCCCGGGCGAGCCCGCGCACCAACGTCGTCTTGCCGGCGCCGAGTTCGCCGACGAGTCCGAGCACGTCCCCAGGCAGCAGATGCTCGCCGAGCCACGCGCCCAACCATTCGGTTGCGGCTGGATCGGCCGGCAGGTCAACGACGATCGGCGAGTTCATGGCGGTAGCCGAGGGCGGGAACGGGAATGCGGCAGCCTTCGCGCCGCAAGAACAACCCGGGCTCGGCCAGCACCTTGCCGATCGGCCGGCGCGCCGCGGCCGCGAGTGGACCGCCGGCCGGCAGGTCCGCACCGCGGCGCTGGGTCCACAGCAGCACGTGGTCTTCGCCGTCGCCGAGGGCGTGGCGCAAGGCCAGGTCGGCATCGCCGTTCGCCAGTCGGCGCGCCGCGCGCGCGATCGGCACGGCGGCGGCGTCGATCTCGGCGCCGAGCCCGCCACTCGCGTCGAGCAGGGTCTGCAGGTCGAGCAGGAAGCCATCGCTGACGTCCATCGCCGCGTGCACGCAGCGCTGCGCTGCCAGCCAGGCCCCTTCCGGCAACGGCGGCCGGAAGCGCAGATGCTGTCCGAGCGACGAACCGCCCAGCGGCCCGGTCACGTGCACCGTGTCGCCCGCACGAGCACCCGAACGGGTCAACACCCGCCCCTCCGCATGGCCGATCGCCGTGACCGTCGCGACGAGCGGACCAGGCGTCGCGGCCACGTCGCCACCGACGACGATCGCGCCTGCAGCCCGCGCGGCCGCGCGTACGCCGTGCAGCAGTTCGCGCCGCTGCCGTGGGCCACACCAGCTCGGCAGCACCAGCGAGAGCAGCAGCCAGTCCGGCACGGCCCCCATCGCGGCGAGGTCGGCGAGGTTGCGGTTCACGGCCTTGCGGCCAACCAGGCGCAGCGGGGTCGCGCGCGTGAAGTGCACGCCCTCCACCACCGGGTCGCAGCACAGCACCGAGTTCGGCGCCGGATTGCGCACGACGGCGGCGTCGTCGCCGATGCCGCAAAGCACGCCGCGGCCCGTTCCGAAGAACCGGCCCAGTCCTGCCGTGAACGCGCGTTCATCGGCCACGGGTCGGCTCCGGATCGCCGGCGGCGAACACCGACAAGACGAGGCCCAGAACCGCATCGCGCGGCAAGGGCCCGAACACGGAGCTGTCTGGTATCGACGAGCGCGGATTGGCGTGCGCGACGGTCAACATGGTTCCGTCCCACGTCGCGACCTGTGAGACGACTTCGCCGCGCGGCGTTGCCACGAAGACGCGGCTGCCGACGCGCAGTCCCTGTGCCTGCCGATCGACGAGCACGTAGGCACCGGCCGGAACTGCGGGATCGGTGTCCATTCGCAGAGGCACCTGCCAGACGCGGAACCGCGCGACGAGGAGCCATGCCACGACCGCGACGGCCACGAACAGCGCGCCGCGCACGATGCGCAGCGAACGCGGCATCGGCACGGTGCGGCGGCGACGGGTCAGGCCGAACAACGACATCGGGTGCAGCATCCGCGCGGACGCAGTGCCGTTCCAGCCTCAGGCCGACGGCGCCGCGTCGCGTGCCGCGACGATCGCCTTCAGCAGTTCGGCCGCAGCGTCCCCGGGTGCAGTCGCTTCCATGATCGCGCTGCGCACCGCGAAGCCCGCCGGCCGGGCGATCCTGGGCAGCGCCGCGAGGCCGGGCAACACGCCCATCCCGACGCCGCCGAGCCAGACCACGGGCAGCCGCGCCGCCGCGGTGAGCTGGCCGGCGCGCACCGCACCGAGGTGCGGCGCGCCGGGCTTGCTGCTGGTCGGCCACACCGGCGACAACAGGGCGAAGTCGCACCCGCCGGCGGTCGCAAGGTCGAGTTCGGCGCGGTCGTGGGCCGACAGCCCGAGCACCGGCCCGGGGCCGAGCACGGCCCGGGCGAGTTCGGCCGGCAGCGAGCGGTGGCCGATCTGCGCGCCGTGCGCGGCGCCGCTGGCCGCGACGTCGACGCGATCGTTCACGAGCAACACGCCGCGCACCGCGTCGAGGCGCGGCTGCAAGCGTTCGCAGGTGCGCAGCAGCACGCGCGCCGACAGGGCCGGTTCGCGCAACTGCACCATGCGCACGCCGGCGGCCACGACCTCGTCGACGATGCGTTCGAGCCGGGCCGGGTCGCCGCGCCCATCCGTGACGAGCACGAGCTGCAGGACGGTCGGATCGAACGGACGCGCAGCCGCGGGCATGCGCACATGAGGCCGGTTCGGCCGACGCGGCGCAAGGCCCGACACGTCGTCCTGGACTCGCCGGCCCGCGCTCGCGACGCTGCGACGGTGCGCCGTTCCTGCCTGTTCGTCCTGTGGCTCGCCGCCGCCTGCCAGGCGCCGGTCGGGCCGTCCACTTCCCCTTCCGCCGACCCGGTCGCCGTCGAACGTTGCCAGAAGCTCGCGGCGCGCGCGCTCGACGAC
>JAEUHV010000050.1 GCA_016794485.1 Planctomycetota bacterium | reverse complement strand
TGGGTCAGGTCGGGCGTCGCGAGCAGCGTGCAGCCTTGCACGCCGACTGACAGCAGTTGCGACAGCGGGATCGTCGTGGCACCGAAGCCGTAGACCGCCAACACGAAGCCGAGCGCCGGCATGCCCGCGCTGGTCGCCACGAAGACCGTCCCGACATCGGGCACCGTCGTCGGCATGAGGCTGTTGAGTCCGCCGCTGCCGACGCACCCGGAGCCAAAGGCGCTGGCGCTTCCGGAGCACGAGCTCTCGAGCAGTTCGAGGCGTCCTGGTGCGAACCCCCCGGTCGGCGGCAGGAAGATCCCGGCCGCAACGACGCCGCCGAGCGGCCGACGAGCGAGTCGGCTCACGAGAGTCATCGGGCCGTTCGGCAGTGCCGACCACGTGCTGCCGTCCCAACGCAGCACCGTGTCGAGCGGCGGGAAGCCGCCGACGATGAACCCGACACCGACGAGCAAGCTGCCGTCGGGCATGGCGAGCAGAGCAGTCTGGCTGCTGTTGAGGCCAGCGCCGAGGCCAGACCAGGTTGTGCCGTCCCACCGCGCGATCCAGTTGACCGCCACCCCGCCCGCAATCGCGAAAGGCCCACTGGCGATGATGTCGCCGTTGGGCATCGCCACGACGCGACTCCCCGAGATGAAGCCGAGACCGCTGCCGAGAGCCGACCAGGACGTGCCGTTCCACCTGGCGATGTTGTTCGCAATGACCCCGCCGGCGGTGGTGAAGCCACCGGTGGCGATCACGTCACCATTGGGCGCCACGGCGAGGTCGAGGACGCCTCCGTTGAGGCCCAACAGGCCGACGGAGCCAATTCCGGTGCCCAGCGGCGCCCACACCGTACCGTTCCAGCGCGCGATGTTGATCGCCGGCACGCCGCCGATCGAACTGAATGAGCCAGCGGCGATCAGGTCGCCGCCGGGCAGCAGGGCGAGCGCGGCGACGCCTGCCACGCCACCCGCCGGCAGCGTGCCGAGGCCGCTGCCGAGCCCACTCCACGCGGCGCCATCCCAACGCGCGATGCCACGCATCGCGACACCCCCCACCGTCGTGAACGAACCGCCGGCAACGATGTCGCCGTTCGGCATCGCTACCAACGCGCTCACGTTGTTGTCCATTGCGCCGCCGAGATCGGACCAAGCGCTGCCGTTCCAACGGGCCACCTGATTGGTGCTGACCTGCCCGGAGTACCCGGCGACCACGATGTCGCTGTTCGGCAGGACCGCGATCGCCGCGGCGCGAAGCGCACTGCCGAACGAGGCGCCCACGCCGAACGGAGCCGGGGACCAGGAATGGGTGCATTGTGCCCTGGCGGGTGCACTCGTCACCAAGCCAGCGGCCGCTACGACTACAAGGAGGAGAATCGGGCAAGTCCGGGATGGGTTGGCCATGGGGGCAGTTCTCGTGTGCGGACCAGACGTGCGCTCGGGGAAGCGACCGTGGGGCCGTCGCACTACTCGGCCTTGGCCGCGCGTGCGAAGCGCGCGGCAAACGTTCCCGATGGCGCCTGCCGTGGCCAAGGCCGTGCGAGAGCGGGTCGCACGCATCGCGCGGCCCTACAGGATGCCGAGCACGCCGGTCGAACCGTTCGACAGCGTGTCGACCGGCGAGGCGATTCCTCTACCGTGCGGTCTGATGGTCGCGATTCGACTCGTCGTGTGGTACGTGCTGACTGCGGCAATCGGGGCCCAGGAGTTGCGCATCGTCCAATCGGGGGTGTCCGGCACGGCGGCATTCGATCCGTTGCGTCAGCGCGTCGTGTTGGTCGGGGCCGAGCAGTACAGCCGCGAATGGGACGGCACGAGTTGGCGACGGGCGCCCGATCGCGGCTCACCAGCTGGGTTCGCCTGGTTCGACATCCAGAATGCGCGGCTTGCCGTGATGACTCGGAGCGGGCCGCTCTTTCCGGTTCTGGGGCTGGCGACGCGTACGGCCGATCACTGGCAGTCGGTGCCCGTGACCGGCGGGCCGGGGCCGTTGCAGGCGCCAAGCCTCGTGCACGACTCCACCAACAACCGGGTGCTGCTGTTCGGCGGCATTGCCGTCGGCATCGCCTTGAGCGACGAAACGTGGGCCTTCGACGGGTCGACCTGGACGCACCTGCAACCCGTCGTGCGACCGCAGCCGCGCTACAACGCCCTGCTGGTGTACGACTCCGTGCGGCAACGCGCGGTGCTGTTCGGCGGCCGCAACAGCGCGCTGCTGAACGACACCTGGGAGTTCGACGGCACCAACTGGGCGCCGGTTGCCACTCCATCCAGCCCGACACCCTCGTGGCTCGCCAAGGCCGCCCATGATCCGGTGCGACAGCGGGTCGTCATGCTCCAGTCGCAGACTCAGTTCGCCTCGGTGTTCGAGCACTGGGAGTACGACGGCAGCACGTGGCAGCAGTTGCCGCAACCGCCGATCACTTTGGCGTTCCTCAACCCGGACGCCTTCTCGCTCGTCCACGATCCGGTGCACAGCGAGACCTTGGTGGTGTCGGGGAGCGCCAGAGGCGGTCAGTGGGCGTGGAACGGCGTCGCCTGGTCCGCCCGTTCCGGCCTCGGTGATGCACCACGTTCGGTCGACGACGCGTGCCATGCCGCGAGTCCAGCCGGCATGTATCGGTTCGGCGGCCGCAACCTGGGGGCGCCGACGACCACGTTCAACGACGAGCTGTGGGTCCACGGCAGCAACGGCTGGACGCTCGCTGCCGTCGGTGGCCCGCCGCCGCGCCGCCGCGCCACCCTGTGGGCACAACAGGGCAACGTCTTCCTGTTCGGTGGTGAGACGGTGGTCGGCGGACTGCTCGGGGACACGTGGCGCTGGGACGGCACCGCGTGGTCGCAGGTGAGCAGCCCGACGACGCCGTCGCCGCGCGCCGGTGCAGCCGTCGCCTACGACTCGGTCGCCGATCGCGCCGTGCTGTTCTCCGGGACCAGCCTCCTTGCGGACACCTGGACCTTCGATGGTCAGCAGTGGCAGCAGATGACGACCGCAGTGTCACCATGGGCGCGCCAGGATCACACGATGGCGTTCGACCCATCGCGGAACCGGACGGTCCTGACGAGCGGTCGCTCCAGTCCCTCGAGCTCGCTGCTCACGGACACATGGGAGTGGGACGGCGTCATCTGGCAGTCGACGGTCAGCTCCGCCGGTGCCATCGCACCGCAGCGGATCGCGTTCGACAGTGGCGCCCAGCAGATGCTCGGCGTGCGACCGACCGGCGATATCCTGCGATATGTGGGTGCCGGAATCGGTTGGGTGCCGTACCCGGTGGTCGGCGACTCGCAATCACCGCCGACCGTGGTCGGAGCGCAGTGGCACGCCGTGACGGGGCCGACCGGCCGCTTCACATTGGTGCTGAACGACCGCCTGGCCGAGATCGTGCAGACGCCAGCCACCGTCGCCGACTACGGCAGCCCCTGCGGACCGACCCAGCTGCAGCTGAGCGCGAACGGTCTGCCGCAGCTGGGCGACGCCGGCTTCGCGCTGGACCTGTTCGCCGCGCCGACGTCGGCGCCTGTGGCGATCGCGGCCGCCTACGCGGCTGGCAGTGTGTCCCTGTTCGGTTGCACGCTGCTGGTGGATCCAGACATCGCGACTTTCTTCTTGAGCACCGCGGCGACCGGAGCCGTGTCGTGGCCGTTGCCGGTGCCGGCGCAGCCGAGCCTGATCGGCGCCGACCTCTACTTCCAGGGTGCAGCGCTCAGCAACATCGCGCCGAACGGCTTCGTATTGACCGCCGGCGTTCACCTTGCGATCGGTCTCTGAGTGGGCGAGCTGACGGATCGCCTTTTGCCGAGCGCGGCCGGGGCAGCTGGTATCGCGGAGAACCAGGAGGATCTCATGCGCGTTCATTGTCTCGCAGCCCTGCTGTCGCTCGTGGCCGGCCTCGGCCCAGGCTTGGTCGATCACCGCCAGCGCGCCATCGGTCGGTTCTGCTGCGGCCACGACGCGATCAGGAGGCAGTCGCGGGAAGACGCGCCGCTCGTGGCTCTCACCGCGCCAGAGGCGGGCTCTGCCACAACACGTTGACGATCTGCCATCGCCCGTCGATGCGCGCAAGGTGCAAGTAGTCGATGCCCCATTCGGCAACCACCCGGGCGCTCGCGGTCTGGTCGAGCACGTCGAACACGGTCACTTCCCGCGATGCCGTCGTCATGTCCCGACGCTCCGCGTTGTAGGTGCGGGTGGTGGACAGCAGTTGCTCGTGGGTCATTGGCATGCTCGTGTAGACGTTCGCGCCGCGCTCTCGCCAATAGCCCCGCTTCGCCAGCGTCGGATGAACGCTACGCGCGACCCGGTCGACCTCTCTGCCGTAGACGCCTTCCACGTAGTCGAGCACCGCACTGCGGACCGCCTGGTCGCTCGCTGCGGCATCGGGGCTCACCACGGTGAGAGTCGGCTCGGACTCGCGCGCGCTGTCGACGAGCTTCCAGCCACCGTCGCTGCGTCGCCACACGTTCACACAGCGACCGGTGCGCGCGGTCACCTGTTCGCCGTCGCGACGGAGTTCGTGCCAACTGCCTTGGTCGACGACGATGTCGCCGTGCTGCGATGGACGCTCGCTCTGCAGTCGAAAGCTCTGCCTCCCCGCATCCGCGCCGAGGTGCACCGCGCCCATCGCGGTTGCGTCGCCATTCGCAATTGCGCCAGCGAGCGTGTCGGCAGCCTTCGTCAGCTCGGCCCGTAGCGAGCCGGCATGGGCGCCAACACCCTCCAACATGCCGTCGGCCAGACACGCCTTGGCGATGCGGCGACACAGGGGATCAACCGGCGCAGCACCGTCGTCTCGGGTCTTGCAGTTGGCGACGACGGCGATCGTCAGGACCTCGTCCGGGAAGTGATAGAGATTCGCGGAGAAGCCTTGGATCGCCCCACCGTGCGTCGCGAGGCGACGACCCTCGAACGTCGACAGAAACCAACCGAAGCCGTACCGATCTTCGTTCGTCATTCCCGTGCAGCGCGCTTCGTCCCCCGTGGCGAGCCGGCCCGGCGTGAGGGCTTCGGCCAGGCGCGCTGCAGGCACCAATGCGTCGGCCCGAAGCGCCAACGCGAAGGCCGCGAAGTCGACAGCGCTGAGAGCAAGGCCTCCAGAGCCGAAGCCTCCACTCACGTACGGAACGGGTAGTGGCTGACGACCCACCACCTGGTGTGGCTGTGCGCGCGCCCCAACGGTGATGGGGCCGCGATACGACGCGTGTCGCATCGTGGCTGGCTCGAACAACTCGCGGCGCAGCAAATCGGCCATTGGAGCACCGGCTGCCGCCTCGCACGCGAATCCGAGCACCGAGTAGCCGACGTTGCTGTACTCCCACCGACTGCCCGACGCCGCCGAGCGCGGCGCCGCCTCGATGCGTGCTCGGTAGGCGTCGAACACGGGGTCATCCGCGTTGTCGCGACGGACGTCGCGGACAATGCCGGAGGTGTGATGAAGCAGCTGCCGGATGGTGATGTCGGCGGTCGTTTCGGGCAACCAAGGCAACCAGGTACGTACGCTGCCATCGAGGTCGAGCAGGCCGCGTTCGACGAGCCGGAGCGCCAGGATGGCCGTGAACGGCTTCGAAACCGACGCGACGTTGAACGCCGTAGTGGCGGTCACCGGGCTGCCCGTACGCACGTCCGCGATCCCGTAGCCGCAGCAGACGAGCACGTGGCCACGCGCAACGATCGTCACCGCCAAACCGGGCACGCCGCGAGACAGGGCTTCTTCGGCAACGAGTGCGTCGACGGTGCTCTGCAGGGTCGATGCCGACGCAACGGCCGTGCTGCGTTCCGCGGGATCGGAGGTCTGTGCCGCACCGCGGGCCGAAGCTGCGGTGATCACGACGAGGAGGAAGAGGGACTTGGAGATATCCATGGAGTTGCCGCGATCGTGACTTCGTCGACGACACTGGTCTTGAACCCGATTTGCGTGCAGCTCAACCAGGGGGCTTCCGGCCTTGCCGCAGACGAGCAGGCGAACGGCCGTAGAGGCGGGACACTTCACGCGTCATGTGGCTCTGATCGGCAAAGCCGCAGTCGAATGCAACCGTCGCCAGCGATGCGCCCTCGATCGTGAGCCGCTGGTAGGCGAGGTCGGCGCGCAAACGCCGTGCGTACTCGCCGATCGTGCATCCGGTTGCTTGACGGAAGGAGCGGCACAAGTGGAATCGGTCCACACCGACGGCGTCCGCCATCGCCTCGAGTCGAACCCCTTCCCTGTAGGTGGCGCGAACGAAGTCGATGGCACGCGGCAACCAAGCGAAGCGGCGCAGCCTTCGTTCACGGGGTGCCACGGTTGCAGCCAGCAGTTCGACGAGTGCGATCTCGACGTCCGCCTCGTTGCCGGGTGCTGCCAGCGCGCTGCACAACTGGCCGACCGCCGGGATCGTCACCAGAGCCTCGGAATAACACATCGGTGCACTCGGCTCACAGCCGGCGTCGCGCAGACGAGCGAGCAGAGCCGGCCGCAATTCGATGTTGAGGCAACGAGCACCGCCAGGCGCAACGTCGTCTTGATGCGCCTCGCCGATCGCGTTGAAGACCATGTCGCCCCTGGCCAGCGTTTGCTCGCGACCACGACACGTCTCGCGCAACGAACCGCTGGTCATGACCACGAGATAGGCGTGCTCGTGCGCGTGGCGGGGCAACGATTGACGATCCGAATAGCTAGTCTCGAGAATGCGAGCCATCGCGAAGTCACCGACGACGACACTCTTCGCGAGATAGCACCCCGGCTGGAGTCGGATCATGTGCGGCAATCTTCGCACGAAGCGATCGCGCAAGGTTGCTGGGTTCCAGATCGCGGAATTGCGCCGCTAGGAGCGCGATGGGTTCTCATTGCACGCGGCGGCGGTGGCGGAGTCGCGGCCGGTGCTCGTGGGCGTAACTGCTGGCGCGGGTGTTCGCGATCGACGTGTGGTTGTGTCCGCAGTGCGGTGGGCGTCGTCGGCTGCTGACGGCGATCCAGGGTCCGGCCGAGATCCGGCAGGTGCTCGCGGCGATGGGGCTCTCGGCGGCAGTGCCGGAGTTGGCCGCGGAGCGGTCGCCGCCCAGGCGTCGGCGGTGCAGGGGCGTGCGGCACTGGGCGAACGCGCGGGGCAGCGCGATGCGCGGGTGGGGCGGGACGGGCGCAGCGAGCCGCTTGCGCAGGCGAAAGGCCCGCTGTGTGGGGAGTGCGATGGGTTCTCTTTGAACGCGGCGGTGGTGATGACGGCGCGGGATCGCGAGCGGCTGGAGAAGCTGTGCCGGTATGCGGGTCGGCCGGCGGTGGCGGAGTCGCTGCTGGTCGAGCTCGCGGATGGTCGGATCGGGTACCTGATGAAGAAGCGATGGCGGGACGGCACGACGCACGTGGTGATGACGAAGCAGGTGCTGATGGAACGGCTGTGCGCGCTGGTGCCGCGGCCGCGCCGGCATCTGGTGACGTATCACGGGGTGTTGGCGCCTGCGGCGGGTTTGGGTTCGCGGGTGGTGCCGAAGCGAGAGGCGGGCGCTGGTGATGGTGGCGGTGACGGATGCGGTCACGCTGGACGTGCGGTCGCCGGTGCGACGGGCGGAGGCAGCGAGGTCGAGGACCTCGAGGGCCTCGACGGTGCAGCGGTGCGCGAACTGCTGCGCCGTCGCGTTCGCGTTCCGCATGCACCTGGGGCGAGGCGTCGACGTCGCCGTCGGCGGTACTCGTGGGCGGAGCTGCTGGCGCGGGTGTTCGCGATCGACGTTTGGCTGTGCCGCATTGCGGCGGCCGGCGTCGGCTGTTGACGGCGATCTAGGATCCGGCGGCGATCCAGCAGGTGCTCGCGGCGATGGGGCTCTCGGCGGGCGTGCCGGAGCTGGCGGCGGCGCGGTTGCCGCCCGGGGAATTCGGGATCGAGTTCTCCGAGTAGTGGAGTGCGGGGCGAGCTGCAGGGGCTCGAGCAGGCGCGCGTGACGGGCGTGCAGGCGGCGGTCTGTGCTGGGGGCGGCGAAACGGGCGGAATGCCGGGTCGCGATGGAGTGCGATGGGGGCGTTGACCGGGATCGGAGGCGGGGATCGGGCTGCCGTCGGCCTCGGGTGGTCCGGGGACGCTGCTTGAATCACCTACGCCCCTCCCGGTCACCGCCCAAGCCCTGGAGTTGGGCGTGACCAGCGGTTCGATGCCAGGGCTGTTGACGCTCGATGCGCATCCCGGCCTCTACCCGTTCGAAGGGGTGTTGATCATCCCGTCGACCACCAGGCTACGCTGTCGGCGTGCGCTTCCTCCGCTGCGTCGTCCCGTTCGCGCTGGTCGCCTCGCTCGCCGCGCAGCAGCGGCCGCGGCCGCACCTCGTGCTGGTGTTCGCCGACGACCTCGGTTGGACCGACCTGTCGACCGGGCGCACCTGTGACGGCAACGGCTCGCCCTACCATCGCACGCCCAACCTCGACGCGCTGGCCGAGCAGTCGACGTGCTTCCCCGAGGCCTACAGCAGCGGCCCCAATTGTGCGCCGACGCGCGCGGCGTTGTGGAGCGGGCAGTGGGCGGCGCGCACCGGCGTCTACACCGTCGACAGCGGCGCGCGCGGTCGCGCCGAGCATCGTCGGCTGACGCCTGCGGCCAACGCCACGGTGCTGTCGCCGGAGGTCGTGACGCTCGCCGAGACGCTGGCTGCGGCCGGCTATGCGACCGGGTTGTTCGGCAAGTGGCACCTCGGCGACGCCAAGCATGGCACCGGTCCCGGGCAGCAGGGCTTCGCTCGTGCGGTGGGCGGTGACCACCGCGGCGGCGTCGGCAAGGCCGGGCACTTCGCCGACGAGCACGGCGCGTTCGAACTGCCGGGCCTCGGCGCCAACGGCATCGCCGGGCAGTTCCTCGCCGACCGCCTGACCGACGAAGCGATCGCGTGGCTGGGCACCGTCGAAGGTCCGTCGTTCTGCGTCGTCAGCCACTACTCGGTGCACACGCCGATCATGGCGCCCGAGAGCGATGTCGACGCGACGGCGAAGCCGGACCCGGGGGCGCGGCACCAGACGCGGCGCTACGCGGCGATGCTGAAGAACCTCGACGACACCGTCGGTCGTCTGGTCGCGTTCCTGGCCGAGCACGACGATCCGGCGTGGCCCGGGCACAAGCTCGCGGACAACACCGTGCTGGTGTTCACGTCGGACAACGGCGGAGTCGGCGGCTACCACGCGGCGGGCATCGACGGCGGCCAGGAGATCACCAACCAGCTACCCCTGCGCTCCGGCAAGGGCTCGCTGAACGAAGGCGGCGTGCGGGTGCCGTTCTTCGTGCGCTGGCCCGGCGTGACGCCGGCCGGCGCGATCGACCGCACGCCGCTACAGACGTTCGACCTCTATCCGACGTTCGCCGCGCTGGCCGGGGCGAAGCTGCCGGAGTCGCAGCCGATCGACGGCGTCGATCTCTCGGCGCGGTTCCGCGGCGAGGGCGAAGTGGCGCCGCGGGCGCTGTTGTGGAACTTCCCCGGCTACCTCGAGGCCAACGCGCAGCGTGGCACGTGGCGCTCGACGCCGGTGGCGACGATCCGCCGCGGCGACTGGAAGGCGATGTTCTGGTTCGAGACGCGCAGCTGGTCGCTGTTCGACCTGGCGCACGACGTCGGCGAGGCTCGTGATCTCGCCGCCGAGCAGCCGGAGCAGCTCGCGCCGCTGGCCGCCGAGCTGCGCAGCTGGCTGGCCAGAAGCGCGGCACCGCTGCCGCGCGGTGCGGACGGCGCGCCGGTGCCCTTGCCCGACGCGCCGTCGCGCTGACCGGTCACTTGCTGTCGAGCAGCTGCTTGACCGCGTACTTCAGCAGCGCCTCGCTGCCCGAGCCGACGGTGATCAGCGCGATCTTGCCCTCCGAACGGAGCGACGCCCCTCTTGGTCGGGATCGCCCGCGCCGATGCCGCCGAGGTCGTCGACGAGCTGCTGCGACGCGGCACCGATTCGACGCGGATCATGACGGACTTCTCAGATCCCTACGCGGGCTTCGGCTTCAGCGGTCAGCGCGAGGAAGGCGGCGAACGCACGGTTCGGGTCCAACACCGCGAACTGCGAGAACAGCAACAACCCGACCGTGCGGTTGGCGGGGTGGAAGACGGGGTCCGCCGCGTCGAAGCGCGTGCTGTAGGCGCGGCCGAGGCCCCACAGGGCGCCGTCGAGGCGCTGCACCAGCGCGTAGTCGGCCTCGAGCTGCTGCACGTCCTGAAGTGAGGACTGCTGGGCCGGCATGTCAGCGGCGACGCCGGCAGCACCCAGCGCGAGCGAGAAGGTCGTGAGGGGATTCATGGTGGGTATCCGGTCGGTCTTCGGTTCACTCGGCGAGCGTGTAGCGGTAGGCCGGCGACGCCGACGCCTGCGGCACGAGGACGTCGCCGAGGACCTGCTGCGCGCTGGTGCCGCAGCCGCGTCGGCATCGCGACCTGTGGCAGCCAGTTGGTCACTTCGGCGGCGTCTTGCCCATGCGCGTCCGCAGGTCGGCGAGTTCCTTGTCGACCTTGCCGAGCTGGCCGCGCGCGGCCAGCTTCTTGTCGGCGGCCTCCCACGTCTCCACGCAGCGCACGAACATGGCCTCGGCCTCGTCCAGGCGTCCCAACTCGGCGAGCGCCCGGGCGATGCCCATCTCGCAGCGGTACACGTTCGCGATCTGTGGCGGCTTGGCCTCCTGCGCCAGCCGTCGGCATTCCTGCAACTGCTCGAACGCCTGCTGCGATTCGCCGACGAACCGGCGCAGGTCGGCCGCCATCGCGAACAGGGTCAGCGTGGTGTCGTGCGTCGGGCCGAGCTTCGCGCGGCGCAGGGCCAGCGCCTTGTCGGCGTGTTCGATCGCGCTGGCGAACTCCTTGACCTCGCGTTCGGCGCTGGCGAGGTTGCCGAGGATCGCGGCGTACGCCGGGTGCTGGTCGCCTTCGCGTGCCAGGATGCGTTCGCTGGCTTCGCGGAACGCGGGCACCGCGGCGGCGTAGTCGCCGAGCAGGAACTGCACCGAGCCGAGGTTGCTGAGCGTGGTGATCGTGTCGGGATGGTCGTCGCCGAGCACGCGCCGGCGCACGTCGAGCAGGCGCTGCAGGGTTGGCAGCGCGTCGCGCCGCCGGCCCTGGCCGAACTGCACCATCAGCAGGTTGTTCAGCGTCGCCAGGGTTTCGGGATGGTCGGGCCCCTTGGTCGCCAGCAGGCCTTCGTGGGCCTTGCGGTAGAGCTCTTCGGCCGGTTGCAGTTCGCCCAGCTCGTGCAGCACGCCGGCGTAGAGGTTCACTGCCAGCAGCGCGGAACGGTCGGTGGCGCCGCGTTCGGCCAGCATGCGTGCGACCACGGGTTCGAGGATCGCCTTGGCCTTCTGCCGGTCGCCGCGGGCCCGGACCAGATCGGCGCGGCGGGTGGCCGCGTTGTCGGCGACCGTGCCCCGCTGCGGCAGGTTCGCGGCGATCGATTCGGCGCGACCGAGGGCGCCTTCGGCGTCGTCGAGCGAGCCGCGGCGGGCGAGCACCAGGCTCAGTTCGATCAGTGCCTGCGCGAGTTCACCGGCGTGTTCGGGCAGGGCCTCGAACGTCGCCACGCTGGTGCGCAGGTGCTGC
>JAEUHV010000347.1 GCA_016794485.1 Planctomycetota bacterium | reverse complement strand
CGTCGCTGGCGACGTTGCCCGCGGTGGCTTCGATGCCCGCCGCCGCGACGACGGTCAGATCCGGGGCTTCCGCCCACACCTTGTAGCGGCCGGCGGGCAGCCCGGTCAGGATGAAGGCGCCGTGTTCGTCGCTGAGTGTGTGGCCGAAGCCGGCACCCGTGGCCGCCGCGGCGACGCGCACGCGCGGCGCCGGCGTGCCGTCGGGCAGGCGCACGTGGCCGCGGATCCTGGCCCCGGGTTGCAGTTCGGCGAGCACCCATTCGGTACCGTCGCCGGCGTCGACCCAGGCCTTGGCGTGGTCGGGATGTTCGACGCGCAACTGGAACGGCGGCAGCGGCGGTAGCCCGCGCAGCGTGAACGCGCCGTCGGCGCCGGTCTCGGCGATCCACGGCAACAGCGGTTCGGTGACCCAGGCCTTGGGCTGGTGGTTGGGACTGTCGCCGAAAACTGCCGGCCACACGCGCGCGCCGGCGAGCGGCTTGCCGTCGGCGCCGTGCACGCGTCCGCCGAGTTCGATCGTCGCCGCGACCGTGACGTCGATCTGGTCGGTGCGCGCTTCGTCGCTGCGCAGCGTCACGAGGCCCGCCTGGCCGTTGCGCCTCGCGACGACGACCACGGACTGCGAACCCCACTGCTGGCGTGCGAACCACGGCACCCGGTCGAAGGCGAAGGTGCCGTCGGCGTTGGCGAAGCCCTCGGCGATCGGCTCGATCGCATGCTTGTTCATGTCGTTGTGCCACACCGTGACCCTGGTCCGGTCGGTTCCAGGGCCCCGCACCGTGCCGCGCAGGTTCCGGTGGACCTGTGGCGGCTGTTGGGTCCCGGCCGACGCGGCGAGCCAGATGCAGGCGACGAACAGCAGCGCGGCACGAAGGCGGAGCATTCGCGGAGGGTAGTCGTGGATCCCCGGTCCGGTTGCCGAATGTACACGATCCGTAACCGGCGACCCGGCCCGTGCGCGCGCAAGGGGCGAGCGGCACACTCCCGCGCCATGAGCATACGCATCTTCGTGCCGCTCGCAGCGCTGCTCGTTTCGCTGCTACCGGCCCAGAATCGTCAACAACCGAGCCAGGAAGACCTGAAGGCGAAGCGAACCGAGAAGCTCGCCAAGGAGGTCTTCAAGAAGGCGCCCTGGGTCGCCGACTACGACAAGGCGCGCGAGCAGGCGAAGAAGGAGAACAAGCTGATGTTCGCCTACTTCACCCGTTCCTACGCGGGTTGACCCCCGTGCGACGCCCTGGAGAGCGGTCCGCTCTCCGACGCCGAGTTCCCGAAGTTCGCTCAAGACGTCGTGCTGTTCCTGCACAACACTTCGCGGGTCGAAGACGAGCCGTACCCGACGCTGCTGCAGGACAAAGGATTCCGCGGCTTCCCGTCGATCTGCTTCATGGATGCCGAAGGCAACGTGCTGGCCAAGCCCGGCCGCAGCGTGCAGGCATTCCGTGACGGACTCGCGTCCACCAAGAGCCTGGTCGTGTTGCGCCAGAAGGGCGACAAGGCGACGCCGGCGGAGCAGAAGGAGCTGTTCCTCGCCGAGCTGAAGCTCGACCTCGTCGCCGTCGCCGACATCCAGGCGCGGGCCGACAAGTTGACGCTGACCGATGCCGAGAAGGGGATGGTCGCCAGCAAGATCGTCGACGGCGAGATCATGGCCGTGATGCAAAAGGGGCGTGAACTCGGCCAGGACGAAATGCTGAAGCAGCTCGCCGACATGGCGAAGGGTGGCAAGACGCCCAGCGACGCAGTGGCTCCGAACTTCTGGCCCGCGGTGCTCAACTGGGCCAGCAAGGCGAAGGACGCGGCCCTGGCGCAGAAGGCGTTCGACGCGCTCGAGAAGCGCTTCGCCAACGACAAGAACCCGAACCTCGACCGGGCCAAGAAGTCGTGGGCCAAGCTGCTCGAGGACGCGAAGGCGAAGTGATCGTCCGCTGGCGCGCGTCGCGTTTCACGTGACGTGCGTCGGCGCAACCGCAACCTGGGCCGGCGCCGCGCCGGTGGTGCGCACGCGCAGGATCGTGTGGCCGCACCGCCACAGCGCGTCGACGAACGAGTCGTCGTGTTTGCCAGCGACGTGCAGCACGAGCAGGTCGCGGCCGTCGTGCGCGAACGACGCGGCGCTGACGAGGCGCAGGCCGCGCACGCCCGCCAGCCGAACCAGGTCGCCGAACGCGTCGTGGTCCTTGGCGGCGACCGCGGTCACTTCGTAGCCCGGGTCCTCGGCGCCGGTCCAGCGCACGAACGCGCGCAGGATGTCGTGCTCGGTGAGCACGCCGACGAGGCGGCCGTGGTCGACCACGGGCAGGCAGCCGAACTTCTTGTCGCGCAGCAGCCGCGCCGCCTCGGCGAGCGGGGTCGTCGGTGCGATCGTAGTCGGCCGTGCCGTCATGATCTCGCCGAGCGTTCGCCCGCTGCGGTCCTGCGCGCGCGGCGAGAACGGGTTCATGCCGGATTCGGCGGCGAGGTAGAGGTCGTGGCTCGAGACGATGCCGAGCAGGTGTTCGCGATCGCCGCCGTCGACGACGAGCAGGTGGCGCACGCGGCGCCGTGCCATCTCGCGCGCGCCGTCCTCGACCGGCGTGTCGGGCGTGACCGTCAGCAGGTCGCGGGCCATCCACAGGCTGGTGTCCACGCGTCGTGCATCGGCCAACGGCCGCGTGGTACGGAGTACGGGGAACGACGTATGCCGCCGTGGCGGCGGTGGCATCGTGTCCCGTCGTTCGCGGCAACAGTGCGCCGTTCGTCCCAGCCTGCTGTAGTGTTCGCCGCGACCGGCCTACGAGCAGGGCATGACCAACGGATCGACTTGGCGGCTTCTTTCGTGGCGGCTCTGGTTCGGCAGCGTGCTGCTGTGGTGCACGGTCTGCCTGCTCGAGCAGTCCAACACCTACCAGGGCGACGAACACGGTCGGATGCACTGGGTCGGGCTGCAGTGGCGTTTCGTCGTCCAGCACCTGCTCTGGTACCTGCCGGCGGTGCCGATGACCGTGCTGTTCGCATGGACGTCGTCCCGTCTGGTCGGCCGGCCACGCTTCTGGCTCTGGTTCATCGGCCTGGTCGTCGCGGCGGCGTCGGTGAGCGGCGGATGGATGTTGCTGCTCGAGCACGTCGACGGGTTTTCCGTCACGGGGTGGTGGCTGCACTACGGTCCGCGTTACGCCGCGCTGCTCGGCGTCATGGTGCTGGTCGAACAGATCCGGCAGCGGGATGCCGCCCGCCGCGAACTGGTGGCTGCCCAGTTGCGGGCGCTGCGGGCGCAACTGCAGCCGCACTTCCTGTTCAACACGCTGCACACGATCGGCGTCACCGCGAAGCAGGACGGTACCACCGCCGCACGCATGACGACCTTGCTGGGCGATCTGCTGCGTCAGTCGGTCCAGGAACGCGAACACGCCACGGTGCCGTTGGCGCAGGAACTCGAACTGCTGCAGCCGTACGTGCAGTTGCAGCAACTGCGGTTCGGCGACCGGCTGCAGGTCGTCGTCGACGTTCCCGAGGACGTGCTCGCGGCCGAGGTCCCGGACCTCGTGCTGCAGCCGCTGGTCGAGAACGCACTGCGGCACGGCATCGAACGCCTGCCGGGTGCGGGCACGATCGTCGTGCGCGCGCGGCGGTCCGGGCCGTTCCTGCGCCTGCAGGTGATCGACGACGGCGCTGGACTCGATGCCGCGGCGACCGAAGGCACCGGCCTCGGGGCCACGCGGGCGCGGCTCGCCGCGATCTACGGGGAACGGGCGGCGCTCGAACTCGCGCCTGCCGGCGTGCGCGGCACCGCGGTCACGCTGCAGGTGCCGTTCCGCGAGGTTGCCCATGCCGCCTGAGCTGCGGGTGTTGGTCGTCGACGACGAACCGCGCGTGCGTGCCGGCGTGTGCAGCGTGCTCGCCGCCGAGGCGGGGGTCGCCGTGATCGGCGAAGCGGCGGACGGTCTCGCCGCCGTCGAAGCGATCGAGCGCTTGCGGCCAGATCTGGTGTTCCTCGACGTGCAGATGCCTGGCCTCGACGGTTTCGGCGTGCTTGCGGCGCTCGAACCCGGACTGCGTCCGGCCGTCGTGTTCGTCACCGCGTTCGAGCAGTACGCGCTGCGGGCGTTCGACGCGCACGCGATCGACTACCTGTGCAAGCCGTTCGACGACGAACGCCTGCTCGCGGCGCTGGCGCGGGCGCGGCGCTGGCTCGAACGGCCGGCTGGGCCCGGTGTCGCGGCACTGCTCGACGACGTGCATCGGGCGCGCGGCCGCGACCGGTTCGTGGTCAAGCACGCGGGCGCACTGCGCCTGGTGCAGGCGCGCGAGCTGGACTGGATCGAAGCGCGCGGCAACTACGTGCACCTGCACACCGAGGAGGGGGTCTTCCTGCTGCGCGAGACGCTGACGGCCATGGTGGCGACGTTGTCGGCCGAGCGGTTCGTGCGCGTGCACCGTTCGGCGGTGGTGGCCTGGGCCGCGGTGCGCGCGCTGCACAAGCTGCCGGGCGGCGACGGCGAACTCGAACTGCGGTCGGGAGCGAGGGTGCCGCTCGGCCGTTCGTTCCGGGCGGCGTTCGTGGCCGGTTGGCGCGGCGCGGCCGGGTCGTGACCGTGGTTGTCGTTACGGACCGGTAGCGCTGGCCAGGTCGGCCGTGGCAAGTGGCGGGCTGGAGCGGCCACGGCTGCGCCGGCACGGAATGTGCCTTGGGCGGTCGCCATGCCGCCGTTCCTGTCGCGTGTCGTTTCGCTCGCCCTCGCCCTGGTCGGGTCCCTGGTCGCCCAGGGACGTGGGCCCGCGCTCGCTGCGGCGTTGGCGCGCGGGGATCGTGCGGCGGCCGAAGCCATCGCCGAAGCCGAGCCGGATCCGGCGCGGCGGGCGTTGTGTGAAGCGGCGCTGCAGCCGTTGCCCCAGCGCGTCGGTGCCTTCCTGTCGGTGGCGCAGCGCTTCCCGAGGCACGACGCCTGTGGTGAAGCCCTGCTCGCGGGCTGCGCCACGGTCCTGCTGCAACAGGAACGCTGGCCCGCGCAGTTGGGGCCGTTGCCCGACCTCGCCGAAGCACTCGGCGATGCGTGGTGGTGGGGGCGCCGGGACCCGCGCTGCGCCGAGCGCCTCGCCGTGGTGGTGCCCGCCCTGCTGCACGAGGTGCGGCGTTGGGAAGCAGAGCGACCTCGGGCTCGCGAACTGCCGTTGCTGCAGCGGCTGGCGCGCTCGTGTGCCTGTCCGGTCGTGCGCAGCACGCCGTTGACGATCGCCAGCGGCGAAGAGTGGCCGTTGCCGCAGCCGCTCGGCGAAGACCTGTTGGTCGCGGTGCGCCGGCTCGACGACGACGCGTCGACGCCGCTCGACCTCGTCGATGCGCTGGCCCGCGACAGCAGTCGCCGCTGGCTCGTGCCGGCGCGCGAAGGGCTCGCCGCGCTGCCGTCCCCCGGCGATGGCCGGTGGTTGCTGGAGGTGCAGTCGGTGTCCCAGCCGTGGCGGGCGCTGCGCGTCGTCGACGTGGGCTCGCTGCGTGCGACGGTGTTCGCCGATCCGGGCGTGGTCGTGTGGGTGGCCGACGGCGACCTGTGGAGCGACGACGGTTCGATCACGTGGACGGGACGCGTCGACGCGGATCCGCCGATCCCCATGCCGCCCGCGACCGGCGGGATCGGCGTGTGGCGTTTGCCGCCGCACCTGGGCCCGCGCGGTTTCGTGCAGGCACGCCAGGGCGACGCGCGCGCACGCATCCCGGTGTGGGAGTCGGATGCTCGGGCGGCCCCGCGCGAGCTCGCGGTCGCCCACTGGCAATGCGATCGGCCGTTGCATCGCCCCGGCGAACAGGTGCAGGGGCGGGTCGTCGTGCGCGCGGTCAGCTGGCAAGGAACGGGGCTCGCCGCGGTGCCGACGACCGCCGCGGTTGCGGCTTCGGCGGTGCCGTTCGTGTGCACGTGGCCGGATGGCACGCGCGAGGAACGGCGGCTCGACCTCGACGCGCGCGGCATCGCAACGTTCGCGGTGCAGGTTCCTGCGGGTGCCACTCCGGGGCGCGCGTGTGCGGAGCTGGGGCCGTTGCCGAACGGTGCTTCGCTGCGGTGCGAGCTGACCGAGGTCGCCGCGTTCCGACGGCCGGCGGTGGTCGGTGAACTGCGCGGGCCGGAGCGGGTCGCCCTCGCCGACGGGAACGTGGTGTTGCGGCTGCAGGTGGCCTGGGCGTCCGGTGGGCCGGCCGCGGTGCCGGTCGACGTCGCCGTCGGACGTGCCGACGAGT
>JAEUHV010000554.1 GCA_016794485.1 Planctomycetota bacterium | reverse complement strand
GTGACGAGGCGGCGATTCAACGCCACCAGCCGGCCGAGGCTCGTGCGCAGCTGCGCCAACGAGGACGTGGCGTCGACCGCGTTCGGCGGCAACCGAACGGCCAGGTGTTCGAGGTCGGCGAGCACGGCGGTCAGGACGTTGTTGGCGTCGTGCGCGATCGACGCTGCCATCACGCCGGTGAACACGCGGCCCTGGCTCGCGATCAGCGCGCGCTCGCGACGCAGCAGTTCGCCGGCATCGCGTTCCATCCGCCGCAGGGCCAACCAGGCGCCGACGAACACGGCGACCGTGGTGACCGCGACGTAGAGCACGCCCTTCAGCGTCTCGATGCGTCGCATCTCCTCGACGCTGGCGGCCGCGTCCGCGGCGAGCGAACTCGACACCACGATGTAGATCGTCGCAACGATGCCGTAGGAGACGGCGACGGCGAGCGCGTAGCCAATGCTGCGTGCGACCATGGGCAGGCGCAGAGGATCCCGCCTCGACGCGTATCGCGCCAGAGGCGGATCGCCGCCGTTCTACGGTTTCCAGGCGCAGAACGGCCGGGCTCGGCCGCCCGGTGCGGGTGCCCGTGGGCCCGGAGGGCACGACGTCGTGGGCCGGGCCGGCCTCGAAGACGGTTCTCTCGGGGCAAGAGGTCACCGTGACAGGGGCTCGCCGACGCGGGCGCGGGACCGCCGCTGCGGCTCAGGCGACGACGCCGGGGCGGCCGGCGCGCACGGTGAAGCTGGCGGCACAGGTTGTGGTGCCGCCGGGACGGGTGACCACGTCGACGATGCGGTAGTCGCTGCGCCACTCCTGCGCGTCGACCTCGCAGAGCACGTAGCCACGGTGCCGGTCGAGGTGGCGCAGGCCCGGGTTGTGCGGCTGCAGTGCCGCCAGTTCCTTGGCCGCGTCACTGCCGTCGCCGCCGCTGCTGATCGAGGTGCCGACGAACTCGGTGGCGACGATCGGCTCGCTCGCCACGGCGTCGTCGACCCGCAGGTCGAGCACGAAGTTGGCGTGCACGTCGCCGGTGAGCACGATCGGGTTGGCGATCTTGCGCTCGGCGAGGAACCGCAGCAGTTCGGCGCGCTCGTGGGCGTAGCCCGGCCACTGGTCCATCGAGTAGCGCCGCGCCGGGTCCTCCGGCTCGCCCGCCTTCGCCTTGGGCGGCGGGTAGGACAAGAGGCCCATGATCACCTGCTGGGCGAGCACGTTCCACGTCGCCGGCGAAGCGGCCAGCCGCTCCCACAACCATCGCTTCTGCTCGCTGCCGAGCAGCGTGTTGCGCGGGTCGCGGGCGGCGGCGTTCAACGGCCGGCGGCCGTCGCCGTTCGGCTGGTCGGTGCGGTACTGGCGGGTGTCGAGCACGAACAGTTCGGCGAGGCGACCGAACGACGCCTGGCGGTAGAGCCGCATCGCCGGACCCTGCGGCAGGGACGCGCGCCGCAACGGCATCGCTTCGTAGTAGGCACGGTAGGCGGCGGCGCGCTGCCGCAGGAACGCCTCCGGCGACACTCCGGCGCGTTCGCTTGCCGCGTCGGCGTAGTTGTTCTCGACCTCGTGGTCGTCCCAGGTGACGAACCACGGGCACTGCGCGTGCATGCCGTGCAGCAGCGGATCGCTGCGGTACTGCGCATGACGAAGCCGGTAGTCGGCGAGTTCGGTCAGCTTGCCGCCGATGTGCTTGCGCACGAGCCCGTCCGTGCCGGCGTATTCGTAGATGTAGTCGCCGAGGTGCACGACGAAATCGGGATCCTGCCGGGCCATGTCGGCATAGGCCGTGTAGAGGCCCTGCTCCCAGTGCTGGCAGCTGGCGAACGCGAAGCGCAACCGCGCCGGCATGGCCGCCGGCACTGGGAACGTGCGGGTGCGCCCGATCGGACTCACCGCATCGCCGGCGCGGAAGCGGTACCAGTAGTGCCGTTCCGGGGCGAGGCCGTCGAGTTCGACGTGCACGGCGTGGGCGAGTTCGGGCAGTGCGGCCACCGTGCCCTTGGCGACGACCTGGCGCATGCCGTCGTCGGTGGCGAGCTCCCAACCGACTTCGACCGCTTCGGCGGCCATGCCGCCATCCGGCGCGAGCGGCTGCGGACACAGGCGCGTCCACAGGACGACCCCGTCGTGGCGCGGGTCGCCCGACGCGACCCCGAGCGCGAACGGGTCGGCGCGGAAACGAGCGGGCCGTGGCCGATGCCGCGGTCCGAACGACGGCACGAACGGCAGACCCAGCAGGACGGCGCCGCCGCGCAACAGTTCGCGGCGCGTCAGGATCGGGCTCGACATGCCTGCAAGCATGCCCAGCCGCGCCAAGAGCCGATGCCGCGGCGATGAAGAAACGCGCGCGGCCGCCGGACTCGTCGGTCGCCGGCGTCAGCCACCACGCGCACCAAAGCGCGCCGAAGCGCAGGAACACGCGCTTCTGCTCCTTCGCCGCGGTCGCCATCGCTGCGGCCACGGCCGGCCGCGCACGCGCCGGCCGCCCTCGCCCTGTCGCGCTGGAGCACGGTTTGGTAAGCCACCGCGCGTGCCCCCCACGTTCTCGGTCCAGGCCACCGATGGCCCCGCCCGCGCCGGCCGCATCACCACGGCCCACGGCGCGGTCCAGACCCCTGCGTTCATGCCGGTGGGCACCCGCGCAGCCGTCACCGGGCTCACGGCGCAGGAACTGCGCGAACTCGGCGCGGAGATGATCCTCGGCAACACGTACCACCTCGCGCTGCGGCCGGGTCCCGAGGCGATGCGGCAGCTCGGCGGGCTGCATCGGTTCATGGGCTGGGACCGCGGGATCCTCACCGACTCGGGTGGCTTCCAGATCTTCTCGCTGGCGCGTGACCGCGTGGTGAACGAGGCCGGCGCGCGCTTCCGCAGCTACATCGACGGCCGCGAACACATGCTGACGCCGGAATCGTCGATCGCGATGCAGGAGGCGCTCGGCAGCGACGTGATGATGGTGCTCGACGTGTGCCCACCATCGACGGCGCCGGAGGCCGAGATCGAGGCGGCGATGCACCGCACGCATCGCTGGGCGCTGCGCAGCCTCGCAGCACGGCAATCGGGCGAGCAAGCCCTGTTCGCGATCGTGCAGGGCGGCTTGTCGCCGACGTGGCGCGCGCAGTCGGCGGAGTTCCTGGGCCGGCACGCGTTCGACGGCTTCGCCATCGGCGGGGTGGCGGTCGGCGACACGCGCAGCCAGCGCGGCGAGGTGATCGCCGCCGCAGCGGAGCGCCTGCCGCACGATCGGCCGCGCTACCTGATGGGTGTCGGCACGCCGCCGGACATGCTGTTGGCGATCGCACGAGGCGTCGACAT
>JAEUHV010000539.1 GCA_016794485.1 Planctomycetota bacterium | reverse complement strand
GTTTCGCGGCCATGGACGCCGCGGAGGCAGCGCGGCTCGACGGGCTCGACTGAAGTGTTCCCTCGGGGTCGACGGCGTCAGTGATTCGGCGGTTGCGCGGCTGCCGGAGTCCGGCATGATCGTGACCCCTGGATGGCTGACCACGACAAGCGCGACCTGGTGTCCATCGAGGACCTTAGCACCGCCGAGATCCTCGAACTCTTCCACCATGCGGACGAGTTCCGCGCGAACCTGCGGGAGTGGTCTGACTCCTGCCGGGGCGCCATCATGGCGACGCTGTTCTTCGAGCCGAGTACGCGTACTCGCCTGTCGTTCGAGTCGGCGATGCTTCGGCTTGGCGGTGGCGTGATCACTGCCGCGGACGAGAAGAACACGAGCCGTAGCAAGGGGGAATCGCTGGCCGACACCGTTCGCGTCGTCGGCGGTTCGTACGCAGACATCCTGGTCGTGCGTCACCCCGAGGACGGAGCCGCTCGTGTCGCTGCACGTTATGCCCGCGTTCCGGTCATCAACGGCGGCGACGGAGCGCACGAGCACCCGACCCAGACGCTGTGCGATCTCTACACCCTGTGGAAGGAGAAGGGGCGTCTCGAAGGCCTGGAGGTCGTGTTGTGCGGTGACCTGCGCTACTCGCGCACGATCCACTCGTTCTGCTACGCCCTGGCAAGGTTCGGCGCCAACATCGTGACGATGCCGTATCCGGGATTCGAGCTGCCCGATTACGTGCTGCATCGGCTGCGTCGTGACTTCGGAGTCCAGGCTGCCGCCGCGTCGGTGGCCGATCTGCCGGGGATCGCAGGCAGCAGCAACGCTGCCGCGTACCTGACCGCGAGCAAGCCGCACCAGTTGGCCCTGTTCACCAACTTGACCAACGTCGAGGTCAACCGCATCGACGCGATCTACATGACGCGGGCGCAGCGGGAACGTCATTCCGGGGAGGACACGAGCAACTACCCACGTCTCACCCGCACGACGTTGGGCGCCGAGGCGGCGAAGGATGCGCGCGTCATGCACCCGCTGCCGCGAGTCGATGAGATCGACTACGACGTCGACGACGATCCACGATCGATCTACTTCCGGCAGGCAGAACTCGGCGTCCCGATGCGCATGGCCCTGATGGCCTTCTTGCTCGGCAAGATCCAGTTGCGCTCGGCTCGCCCCAGTGTGCTGTCCGTCATGCCGGGCATCACTGCGGGAGCGGGGCTGCGGTGTCGAAACGAACGCTGCATCACCAACAACGAAGGGGTGCGGTACTTGGTGCGCGACTTCCGTCTGCGGGAGTCCGAGACGCCTCCCGTGTTGTCCTGTGCCTACTGCGAGCGGGAAAACGAGGCTCGCTTCGTTGGGCATGCCCAGAGCCGGATCGTGCACCGGTACAACGCAGCGGAGGCCCGCCGGATCAAGCCGGAGAATCGCGTCTACTTCGAGTCGGAAGCGCAGGCGCAAGCGGCCGGATTCCAATGCCATGGCGGCTGAGGTTGTCCGAGCCCTCCGGCGCAGATGGGCGAGCGATATCGCCCGAACGAAGCGCGCGCCGGGTGGAGGGTGCGCCTGCGCATGGAGGCACGTGCTTTCCGAACTCCTTTTCGCCAAGGTGGTTGGGAGTGCTTGCAGTCTGCTTGGATGGCGGCATGATGTTTGATAGCCCCTCGAATTCCCGCCGGTTTGTCGGCCCGTGCTCACTCCGGCACGTGCCGCCTCCCGATGTAGCATCCAAGCGGTTGTCTCTACTGCACTCGCGCGGTTTTCGGACCAGTCCGAAACCGCTCGGGCAGTGGTTGCGGCCGTGCACTCGTCCTGACTCCTGGTCCCCGCGTCCGCCTGGCGGCGCGTGTGAACTTGCCCTACCGAATCATGTCTGACCACCGTCGCGCACCTCGGAACATCGCCGCAAGGCGTTCCGGTTCGTCCCTGCGTCACCTTGGTTTCCTCGCTCTTGCCGTCGCTGCTGGGTGCAGTGGCAGCGGTGGCACGGGAACCGGGACAACGACTCCGGATGCTGCGCCGCAGGCCCAGCTTGCGCGCGTCGAGTATGGCCGACTCGTCGACGTCTACGGCTTGCAGGTGACGCCCGAAGGGGCGGCGATCGCCCTCTACCGTCGCGACATCGTGATCGGCGGCAACATCCAGGATCAGCGGCCGACCAATTCGACGTTGCGTGACGACGAGATCACGTACGACTTCATCGCGTCGGACCCCGACACGCTGCAGCCGCGGCTGTTCATTCCGCGCGACGTGACCAGTTCCGACTTCAAGGCGGCGTACGAGGCTCTCGACGATCAGCTGCGCGAAGTCACTCCGATGCTGTTCGGAACGAACGGCCCCGGCGTCCCATTCAGTGTCGTGCCCCGCAACGGCGCGATCCGGCTGAGCTTCGCGGGTTCCCTGGGGGTGGACGACTCGTTCTTCGTCGAGCGCGACATCGCCGGTCGTGTCATCGGCCTGCGCAACACTGAAGCCGTCCAGTTGCTGAAGATCGTCGGCGACCCGACCCAGCCCAATGGGTTCGTGCCGATGCCGGTCCGCGTGGTCGTCGGGGACAACAACACCCTGACGCTCGATCCGGTGCTGCTGGGCACGGAAGGCCTTCAGTACCAGGCCGTGAACAACGCCTCGGGCTTGCCGGCATCGCCGGATCAGATCGGCGCCAACATTCGCATCGCGTTGGCTCTGGAAGGGCCCTTGGCGCTGCCCCGCTTGCGGAAGGGCAACAACGAGATCACCGGCCAGAACAACAGCACGCGCCAGTCGGTCGTTCGCGATTTCCGGTCGGGCAACTCCGCCGACTCGTCGGCCGACCTGGCGCGCGGGTTCGTGCGCGATCCGCTGCCCCTGCGCGTGATTGGCGAGATCCTCATGTATCTCGAGAAGGTCGAGACCGTGAACGCTTTCACCCAAGAGGTGACCGTGTTCAAGAACGGCGTCTCGCACGAGATCGACCGCGGCGACGTGATGCGCATCATCGTCGACAATTCGGGGGTTCCGCTCGGCAGCGCCGAAGTCGTCGTCGATCCGGTCGACGACCTCAACAGTCCGTCGACGCAGCACGTTCGTGTCCGCATCCGCCGCATTCCTGGCTTGGAAGAGGTCGATCCGCGCAACAAGCCGGGTTACCCGAGCAGCCTGTCGGCACTCGAGCCGTGGCTGGTGCAGAACGCTCCGCGCGCGATCTGTGTGGCCGAGTTCACCGCCGGTGACGCGGTCGGCCGCGACGATCCACGCAACTTCCTCCAGTTCTCGCCTGCGCCCCTGCCGCTCAACGGTGTCCAGCCCGCACAGAACGAGTTCGTGTCCCCGTTCGCAGGTGCGGTCGTGCGCTTCACCAAGCCGATCGACCTCGCCACCGTGCGCTGGGCGGACACGTTCTTCTTCGCGATGCGCGACCTGTCGACCAACGACAGCATCCAAGACTTCATCGACAACCGGCCGTGGACGAACGGTACGCAGAGCGGTGTCGGCATGCTGCCCGCGGCCTTCAACCTGGCGAAGTACCGCACGCCATACCTCATCACGTCGCGCGTGTTCGACGAAGACGGGTCGCAGACGTCGCTTCGCCTGCAGCCGTCGACCGGGTTCTACCTGGACGACACCATGCGCAATCCGCCGGCCGGGGCTGACTACCGCTACTTCCTGCACCTGATCTCGGATTCTGCCGATGGCGGCATCAAGGATCTCGCAGGCAATCCGCTCGACCTGCAGGGCACGACCGCGGATCGCAGCAACAGTGTCGTGATCCCGTTCACCGTCGATACCCGTGCGAACGGCAACGAGCCGCTGTTCCCCGACAACCTGGCGGTCTCGATCGTCCGTCGTTTTGCGTCGCGCGACGAAGACGCCAACCCGAGCTACTTCCTGCCGAACGAAGTCCAAGGCGCGACTACCGGCGCCATCGCTGCGGCATACCCGCTCGAGGACCTGTTCGGAGGTTTTGTCTATCTCGACAACAAGCTGCAGGCTCGACCGACGACCCGCACGCGGGTCGTCGCCGACAACCTCAACCAGTCTCCGGTCGTGCAGAACCCGGCCCCCCCGGCGGCGCCGAACCCGCTGGCGTGGTGCCCGCAGTTCGTCGCGGTCGGTGGCCAGGAAGGCCAGATCGGCAGCAACTCCGCCAACAGCATCCTGAACCAGGGCATCCAGAACCCGCTGAACCCGTTCGGTTGCCGTCTGCAGATGCTCTGGCGTGAGGTCGATCTGAGCCTGTCGCGCACCGACCCGTTCGATTTCAACCTCGACATCGAGCAGATGTATTGGGCGCCGTTCGTCGGCACGACCCTGAACTTCGACGAGTTCGACCGCACCAGCATGTGGCTCGGGCACAGCGAGTATCGCCCAATCCCGTGCGTCGGTGACTTCAGCGCCTTGCCGTCACTGCCGGAGTCGGGCTTGCGCACGACGTCGTTCGAGCGCAACTTCGTCTGGAATCCGGCGCCGACGGGCAGTGGCACAGCTGTCCAGTCGCAGGCGCCGCGTGGTGCCGCCTATGTCGACACCGCCCTCACCATCGATCCGGCGCAAGTCGTGCTCGAGAACAACCAGGTCAATCGGTTCCTGCCGCTGCCTGAGTTCCAGAAGCCGTACTTCGTCTTCCGCGACGAGACGGTGATCGAACAGGGTGGCAATGCGGGTGGTGGTTCGGACCTCGGTTCGGCAGCCGGTTTCCCGCCTTACATCGTGTCGCCGTTCTCGATGGGCCAGGGTCGGCGGTGGGTCGATCCCAACGGCACCCCAGGCGGCGTGTCCTTCGTGTCCAGCTTCTGGAACGATGCGCCCAACCAGAGCCTGACCAGCGGCGCTGACAACTTCACGCAAGGCCTGGTCGGCAACGTGGCTTTGCCGTTGCTCGCCGACTTCTGGACCTACTGCGACTCGTCGGAACTGCCCGCGGGTGGTGGTTACGTTGCCCTTGGCACGAACGGCTGGCAGGTTGCCGTGACCGTTCAGTCGGATCCGCGCCCGAACTTCCGCGTGCTGAGCGCTGGTCGGGCAGCTACGTCGTCTGGCCCCGCCGTGTGCCGGTCGCCGAGCGACTCGCAATGGAGTGTCCCGTCCGGTGGGTTGATCGCTGGACCGCCGCCGAGTTCCACTCCGCCCGGCGACAACACCTTCTATTGGATCATGATGGACGTGGTGAAGCGCCAGTCGGTGATCACCAACGGGTTCGTTGATCTCAACAATCCGCACCGCGTGCCCGAAGGTTTCGCCGATCCGCGCCTTGGCCCGTTCTACCTGCAGAACGGCACCAGCACGATGCCAACCAACGTGCTGCCGACGTTTGCCTACGAGTTCGACCCGCCGCTGTCGAATCTGCCGGTCGGCACTTCGCTCGTGCCGCAGTTCCGGGGCGCCAGCGTGGTGGATCCAACGCCCTGGTACTGGAACGCATGGCTCAGCACGACGGCGAACTTCGGCGCCAACTTCGATGCCAACGTGCGCCTCCAGTTGAAGCCGACGGCTGCCAACTTCCCGTTGGACCCCTACAAGGCTGGCGACGCCCACATGCGCAAGTGGGACACGCGTGCGATTCCGGGCACTTCGACCGCGCGCAACTGGTGGACCTACCTCTACAACCGCACCGTGACGCGGTACGTCGAGGACCCCAACGAGTTGATGAATCCGGCGTTCACGACCCAGTACTCCGGCCCCAGCGAGGGCTTCACGCCGCGTGACGTCCGCTACGTGAACTGGCGGTTCGTGACCTCGAACAACGTCGACGCGATTCCCCCGATCGCGCCGACCATCGAGACCTTCGCGCTGTCGTACCGATTCCAGCGGCTCTGAGCCGCTGGGCCGAGGCCGCCGAATCCGCGGCGCCTGCTCTTTCCCAGATTGCCCCTCTCCCCGCCGCGCGAGCCCCCCATGGCATCGTGCGGCTCCCCTGAACCGAACTGCATCCCATGCGCAGCTCGGCTTTGCGGGTAGACTTTGTCGTTCCGTATCCTGCGGACCCCTCTCCTCTGCATGTCCCTCTGCGGTCGCCAGCCTTGCTGGTGGCCGTCCTTGCTCTAGCGCCATGATCCGAGTGAAAACCGCCCGGCTGTTCTCCCTGGCCATCCTCGCTGCCGTTGCTGCGTGCTCCGGTGGTGGAGGTACGACCGCTGGCATCAAGACCGGCGGCGACTTCGTTGTGCTCAAGACCGAGCCGAGCGACAACGCAACGCTGTACTTGAACGACGCGATCAAGATCGACTTCAGCAAGCCGGTCAACCTCGACTCCGTCGACCTGTCGACGTTCAGTTTCCGAGTCCAGGACCAGATCGGCAACGTCGTTGCGGAACCGGTTGCCGGGACGTTCCAGTTGGATGCGAGCCCTGGTGATGACGCCGTCGGTCGGCGTCTGTTGTTCCTGCCCAAGCTGCCGACGAACGACCTCTACACCAACGGTGGGTTCCGACCTGGTCGCACCTACACCGTGCAGCTCGTCGGGGGCAGCCGGGTGAACGGAACCGTGCTGCGCGATGCCGACGGCAAGGGACTCGCCGAACCGAAGAGCTTCCGCTTCGTGACGGCTGATGGCACGACGCCAGCCCAGCTGTTCCGCAACACCCTCACGGGTGGTCCGCGCCGCACGGCGTTCGAGGTTTCGCCTCAGGGTGATGCCGGGGGAGTCTGGTTGAACAAGCTGGGAACGGCCCAGCTCGAGCTGCGGCTCCGCTTCGACCAACCTTTGAATCCGTCGAATGCGAACGTGCCGGTGAGCGTGGTCACCGATCCGTCGACGCGCAACAGTGGCAACCGTGGTCGGGTGTTCCTCGAATACGACGACCCGATCCTCGGCAACAACACCTGGATCCCGGCGGATGTCGAGCTCGAGTCGAACACGGTGCTGGGCTCCAGTGTCGTGTTGCGGCCGCTCGGTGTCCTTCCGAACAACGCCACCGTTCGCGTAGTCGTCGAGCGAACCCTCGAGGACATCAGCGGCGAGTCCAATGTCTCGAATGCGGCCTACGAGCGCGTATTCGCGACGTTCAAGACGCGTCGCGCCTACGAACAACAGTTCGACGCCATCGTCGAGGACTTCGAGACGACGTCGGCTGCCGACCCCTCGGCGGCTTTCGCCGAGCCCACCGCGGAAGTCGGTCCGGGCTACCTGAAGGCTGGCTTTGGATTCGAAGGATCGAACACCGGGGCCGAGTTCGAGCCGACGACTCCGGAGACCATCCTCAACACGAACTTCACACTGGTCACGCCCAAGGTGGGCGCGCCCTACAACGTTTCGGGCGGCGTCTTCAACTTCAAGAACGTCAAGATCCCGGCCGGCAAGATCGTCAAGGGCACGGGTAGCAACCCGATGGTCTGGCTCGTCAGCGGCACCTTCGAAGTCGAAGGTACGTTGAGCGTTCGCGGTGGCGACGGCACCTTGGTGACCACCTCGGGCAACGCGTACCTGCCGAAGGCAGGTGGTGCGGGTGTCTGCGGTGGTGGTGATGGCGGCGCGGGTTCGCCGAGCGCCACCAAGCGCGACCTTGCCGGCGCGAACGGCAACGGTCCGTTGCAGGCTGCAGGTCAGGGCGGTGTTGGCGGCGCCATGCCGTGCGTGACGGGTTGCAACCGGGCTGCGGGCGGTGGTGGTGGTGGCTTCGCCACCCAGGGCGACCCCAACTTCAAGATCAAGGCGGCTGCTCCGGGCACCTGGCCGGTGGCGAATCCGACCAACGTGTTCACCGTTTTCCAGCAGCAGCAGGGCATTGGCGGCAACGCCTGCAGCGGTGCGTCGGGCGCGGTTTCGCGCAACGTGCAAGGGGCTGCGGCTGGCTCCACGGTGTTCGCCGACGCGCGCAACGACAACAACTTCTGGGGTGTCGGCGTGCGCTTCGATGGCACCCCGCTGCGCATCACGGGTGAACTGGCGCAGCCCATGGGTGGCGGCGGCGGTGGCGGTGGTGGCGACTTGTCCTACTCGACGTGCGATACCGCCGACGTCAACTTCGAGAACGACAGCTCGGGTGGCGGTGGCGGCGGCGGCGGCGGCGTGCTGATCGTCAAGGCCCTGGGGCCGATCATCATCGCTGACGGCGGCAAGATCCTCGCCGACGGTGGCCATGGCGGTGGTGGTGAGCAGTCGGGCTCGTCCAACAAGGCCGGCGGCGGTGGTGGTGGTGCGGGTGGCATGGTCATCCTGATGTCCGCCACGCGCATCGACATCAACGCCCGCGGCACGAATGGTCGCTATCGCTATGGCGCCCCCGGCACGAGCACGGACACCAACGACTTCGACTTCTCGATCTCGGCGGATGGCGGTGTCTCTGTCAGCGGCACCTTCGGCACGGCCACGGTCCTCAAGAAGTACAACGGAGCCACCGCGACGCCCTTCGCCATCCCCGCCGACTGGGGCTTCAACCACGATTCGGCGCCCCGCGGCGGCTTTGGCGGCATGGGCATCGTCCAGCTGATGGCTCCGCCCGGAACCAACGCCGACAACACGAACACCATCCTCGACGACAACATCCGAGTGTTCCGCGCCGGCACCCTGCAAACCGGTGCGGGCAAGCGCGACCTGCTGGCGTGGCGCGGGTTCCCGAACCTGATCGGGCAGGGCGTCGACGACTTCAACACCGTGATCACGATCGGTGACAACGAAGGCGACATCCGTCCCTCGCCCGTCTTGCTGCCCACCCCGGTGGCCGCCAAGACGCGTCTGCGTTCGAACTGGATCGACACTGGTTTCACCGCCCGCCGCGGTCTTGCGGGCGACGACAACCTGCCGCGTGGCATCGTCGAGCAGCCCGGGCTCGGGATCGTTGCGGGTCCGCGGTACGAGTTCGCCGGCACGACCGGCACGACGGGCTACGCGGCCTACAGCGTCACCGGCAGCTCGGCTTTGGCCTCGTTCCCCATCGTGATTCCGGCCACCGACATCACGTCGGTCAACACCAACGCGACGACGCAACTCGGTGAGGCTGCGTATCGCGTCAATCTCGCCTCGGCCGCACTCGGCACCGACATCGATCGCTTCGTGCACTACGAAGCCG
>JAEUHV010000534.1 GCA_016794485.1 Planctomycetota bacterium | reverse complement strand
CGACCGGACGGTGCGTTCACGTGCGTCGTGCCTGACTCGGCCGAGGCGGAATGGGACGCGCTGCGGCAACTGCTCGCACCGTTGCCGCGCGGAGCTTCGTTGCTGCACTTCGGCGAAGCGCTGCCGCGCTGGTGCGAGCAGCATGCGTTCGCGCGCGACGCCGATCCGGCGTTCGAGGCGCGATTCGTCGACGTGCTGAAGCGGTTGAAGAGTGCAGCGGTCTGGCCGGAACCCGTGTTCGGCCTGCACGACATGGTCGCCGCCGGGCTCGGCCGCGATCCGTTGCGCGCCGGGCATTCCGGGGCCGCTGCGATGTGGACGACGGCGGCCGACGGTTGCGAACGGCTGCGGCAGAAGCTGCGAGCCGACCTCGAAGATCTGGCCGCGTTGAAGGAGCACGTGCTCGACGCCGAGCCGACGCCGGTCGCGGCCGACGCGGCCGCTGCTTCGGAGTGAACGGTTGAACGGTTGCCTCGCCGCGGTGCCGGCCGCGATCGCCATCGACGATCCGGTCGTGACCTGGACGCTGGCCGCGTTCGCGCTCGCGGCAGCGGTCACGCTCGGCCGTGAACTGCGCCACGTGCCGAAGGACCTGCTCGCGCTGATGGCGACGGCGTTCCTCGACATGGCGGGGCTGTTCTTCGTGCTGCCGATCCTGCCGTTCTACGTCACGAAGTTCCTCGCCGACGGCGACACGTTGTTCGGGCTCGAACTCGGTGCCGGCACGCTGACCGGCTTCGTCATGGCGGCGTTTACGTTGGCGCAGTCGGCGACTGCGCCTTTTTGGGGGCGCATGTCGGACCGCCGCGGTCGCCGGCCCGCCCTGCTGGTGGCGTTGGCGGCGACGGCGTTCGCGTACGTGCTGTTCGGGCTCGCCGAGTCGCTGCTGGTCCTGGTGCTCGCGCGGCTCGTGCAGGGCGCGGGCGGCGGCACCGTCGGCGTGATCCAGGCCTACGTGACCGACGTGATGCCGCCGGAGCAACGTGCGCGGGCACTCGGCTGGTTGTCGGCGGCGACGAATCTCGGGGTCGCACTCGGCCCGGCGATCGGGTCGTGGGCGGTCGCGCTCGGCGACGTCGACCTGTGGCCGGGGCAAGGGCGGCAGGCGCTCGGTGCAGCGGCACCGGGCTTCGTCGCTGCAGCGGCGTGTGTGGCCAATTTCGTGTTCGTGTGGTGTTGGCTGCCGGAGCCGGTCCGGCGCGTGACCAAGCCGGCGCACGCTTCGCCGTGGCGTGCGGCCGCGACCGTGGTGGCGCATCCGCGGCGGCCGGCCGCGCGCATCCTGTTCACCTACGGGATCGCGATCGGTGCTGCGCAGGGCGTGCACTTCGTGCTGACGTACTTCCTGGAGGCCCGCTTCGGCGTCACCAAACAGACCATCGGCCGCTACTTCCTCTACATCGGGGCGTGGGCGGTGTTCGCGCGCACGTTCCTGCTCGGCCGCGCGGTGGCTCGCTTCGGCGAACTGCGGCTGTCGCGGGTCGGCCTCGTCACGCTGGCGATCGGGCTCGCGACGATCCCGTTCACGGCGTCGGTCGGCACGCTCGCATTGGCGAGTGCGTTGGTGCCGCTCGGCACGGCGATGACGTTTCCGTGCGTGACG
>JAEUHV010000521.1 GCA_016794485.1 Planctomycetota bacterium | reverse complement strand
TTGGCCCTTCACCAAGGCCGCGACCAGTTCACGGCACCACGGCGTGCGCGCGTCGCCGCCGGCGTGCCGGAACGCTTCGCTGGCGAAGAACCAGTAGCAGGTGTCGATGCAGCCGCCGCTCGGATCCCACTTCGGCGGTTTGTCGGCCAGCAGCGCGATGCTCTTGCCGAGCACGCCGTCGTCCGCGGTCGTCTCGCCGAGGGCGGAGCGAACGAGCAGCGCGGCGGCGGTCATCGCTTCGCCGTGTTCTGGCGGAAACTGCACGGCGTGGTCGCCGGCGCGGCGCGAACTGCGTTCGCCGGCGCGCGTGTAGCCGGCCTGGCCTTCGGCCGTGGTCACCGCCTGGAACCAGATGCGCACCGGTCGCCAGACGGCCGGGTCGACGTCGATGCCGGCTTCGCGGCCGGCGAGCAGGGCCAGGGTCGCCCAGGTCGTCACCGACGAGTCGTTGTCGTTGTCGCGCATGCCGTAGCGCCACACGGCGTACGGATTGCGCCGCGCGAGCAGGTGCGCGACGGCGGCCTTCGCCGCGGCCAGCGTGTCGGCGTCGTCGGTCACCAGCGCGGCGCTGCACAGTCCGAGGGTCGCGATCGCGTGGTCGTAGGCGTGGTCGACCGCAGTCGGCGTGCCGAGCAGGCCGTTCTCGCCCTTCTGTTCGCAAAGCCAGCGCGCGCCCTTCTCGAGCGCCGTGCGCCGCGCGTCGCCCTTCGCCGCCTTGCCTTCGCGCGCCAGCGCGAACAGCACCATGCCGGTGAGGCCGACATCGTGCGTCGCGCGGCCCTTGCCGAGCCGCGGATCGGTGTCGACCTCTTTGTGGAACGCGTCGGCGTCCCAGCGGCCGTCCGGACCCTGGTGGGCGAGCAGCCAGCGCAGCGACGCTTCGACGGTGGGCACGACCTCCGGATGCGTCTTCACCGCCGCGTCGCGCGGGCCCGTGTCCTTCGGGAACGCCAGCAGCGCTGCTGGTCGTGGCGCATCGTCCACCGCGGTCGCGGCGGCCGGCGCCTCGGCGACCTGGGCGGGCAGCAGGGACGGAACGGCGGTCGCGAACGCGAGTGCGAGGACGCAGCGGGTCTCGGGGTTCATGCGGGGCGCGCAACGCTACGGGGGACGCGACGGTTCACCGGCCGCCGAACGTTCCCGACGCGCGGGAACGATGCCACGAGCCTCCGAAAGGGATCGACCTCGGGGCACGTGCGCCGCGTAGGGAGGGCAGCCGCCGTGCCCGCTCTACCCACCATGCCACCGCTCCGGTCGCACTCCACCTGGCGTAGCCGTGCCGGCCTGTGCCTGTTCGTCGTCGCGGTCGCGGTGGTGTTCGTGCAGGTGCCCGTGCGGATCGTGCGCAATCTGGCCGAGGCCGCTCGTGCGCCGATCCCGTGCGTTCCACCCTCCGCACGCTGAACCGAACGAGCCTACGCACTCCGCGTCGAGCCACTCGGAGGCAAGGCTGCGTATGAGTCGTGTGGCCTTCGCCACCACTTGCCCATGCGCCACCACACGTCGTCGTCGCGGCTCCGTCCGGTCCTGTCCTTCGTCACCGCGATCGCTCTCGCCGCAGCGATGGCGCCGGCGCAAGGGCCGACCCGGCTGCTGGGCTGGAACGACCTCGGCATGCACTGCATGGACGGCGACACCTCGGTGTTCTCGATCCTGCCGCCGTTCAACACGTTCCATGCCCAGCTGATGGTCGGTGGCCATCTCGCCGCGACCGGCAGCTATTCGGTCACCTACCAGGCGGTCGCCGACCCGAACGGGTCGATCAACCGGACCTCGATCGGCAAGACCGACTTCTGGCAGCACGCGCATGCGTTGTTCGGGGCGAACCTGGTCCCCGACCAGGGGCTGGCCGGGTTCCGCATGCCGGGACTCGCGAACACACCGCAGAACATGCCGTTCTTCGCCGCCGCGTCGGGCTACAAGGCCGAAGGCGTGCCGATCACGCCGTACGACGACGCGGGACACATGAACCCGTACCCGCTGCTGCGCCTCGTCGCGCGCAACGCCGCCGGCACGCAGATCGCCGCGACCGACATCGTCGTACCGGTGTCGGCCGAGATGGCGTGCGTGTCCTGCCACGGTTCGGGCGGCAATCCATCGGCGCGGCCGCCGTCGGGTTGGCTCTACGGCCCAGCGGCCACCGACGATCGGCTCAACATCGTGGCGCTGCACGACGCCCGGCACCTCGGCAATCCGGTCTACACCGCGGCGCTGGCGGCGGTCGGCTACTCGGCGCAGGGACTGCTGCACACCGCGACGGCGCTGCAGCAGCCAGTGCTGTGCGCGAGCTGCCACGGCAGCAACGCGCTCGGCACCCAGGGCCAGCCCGGATGTTCGAAGATGACGGCGGCGATGCACACGGCCCATGCCGATGCCCGCCTCGCCGACGGCCGCCGTCTCGACGACGTGCAGGATCGCACGTCGTGCTACACGTGCCATCCGGGTGCCGCCACGCGTTGCCTGCGCGGCGCGATGGGCAAGGCGATCGGCGCCGACGGCGAGCCGATGATGTCGTGCCAGGACTGCCACGGCAGCATGAGCCAGGTCGGCAACCCGGCCCGCGTCGGCTGGCTCGACGAACCGAACTGCCAGAGCTGCCACACCGGCGACGCCGCGAGCAACGCCGGCGCGCTCCGCTTCACCAACGTGTTCGACACGCCCGGCCACTTCCGCACGACGCCGAATCCGCGGTTCGCCACCGCACCGAACGTGCCGCAGACCGGGTTCTCGCTCTACCGCTTCTCGCACGGCCACGGTGGCCTGCAGTGTTCGGCTTGCCACGGCTCGCCGCACGCGATCTGGCCGTCGAGCGAGGCGAACGACAACCTGCAGAGCGTCGCGACGCAGGGCCACGTCGGCACCGTCGTCGAGTGTTCGGCGTGCCACAGCAACCTGGAGGACAACCAGCTCGTCGGCCCGCACGGCATGCACCCGACCGGCCAGGCCTGGGTCGGCAAGCACCAGGACGTCGCCGAGCAGAACGGCACCGCGGGCTGCCTCACGTGCCATGGGACCACCGGGCGCGGCACGGTGTTGTCGCGCGCACAGGGCGATCGCACGGTGACGACGCAGTTCGGCACCAGGTCGTTCTGGCGCGGCTACGAAGTCGGCTGCTACGAGTGCCACAACGGGCCGAACAGCGAGAACGCGTCGACCAACACGCCGCCGACGGTCGCCAACCATGCGTTGGCGACGCCGACCGACACGCCGGTGTCGGTGGCCTTGGCTGCGTCCGACCCGAATGCCGCGGACCCGCTGACACTCCGCATCGTGTCGCAGCCGCGCCACGGCGCCGTCGCGTGGAACGGTTCGGTCGCGATCTACCGGGCGTGGGACGGCTACGTCGGCAGCGACTCGTTCACCTACGCCGCGGGCGACACGAAGAGCAACAGCAACCTCGGCACCGTCACGGTGACGGTGGGCGCGCCGGCGTGCGCAGGCTCGGTCGCGACCTACGGGTTCGGCTGCCCCGATGCGAACGGCCACGTGCCGGCCCTCGGGGTCGGCGGTTGCCCGACGCCTGGCCACACGGTGTCGCTCGACGTCACTGCCGGCCCGGCCAACAGCTGGGTCGTGGTCGGCCTCGGCCAGGGCCGCGCCGTCTACGAGATCGCGCCGAACGGCTGCAACCTGCGGCTCGCATCGGTGCTGGCGACCACGCCGCTGCTGCCGCTGGTCGGCGGCGCCGCGTCGTTCCCGGTGGCGATCCCGGCCTTGCTCGGCAGCGCCGACTACACGCTGCAGGCCTTCTGCCTCGACGCGTCGGCTGGCCTCGGCTTCACGGCGACGCCGGGCGTGGAGATGCACGTTCGGTAGTCGGGCGGGATCCGGCCGGCTGGGTAGGATCCCGCGCCGATGACGACCGCCACCGCATCCGCGGGCCCGCGCCGAGGCGGGCTCGCCCTGCTGCCGTTCCTGCTGTCGCTGGTCGTGCTGGCGACGGCGCTGCTGCCGCGCGTGCTGGGCAACGCGAACCTGTTCTGGTCGATCGCCGGCACCGGCCTCGCGATGGTGGCCTGGCAGGCGTGGCTGTGGATTCGTGCGCAGCGTCGCGGCGCCCCACTCCTGGTCGAGCCGGTGCCGCCGGTGCGTCAGCACTGGATCCAGGCCTGCGTGCAGTTCTGCCTCTACCTGTACTGGGGCTGGTTCTGGGTGCAGGACGGCGAACGCCCGATCTACGCGCAGGCGCCGCTGATCCTGATGCAGTTCGCGTTCGTGTTCGCGTTCGACGGCCTGCTCGCGTGGACCCGTGGGCGCCCCTGGCGGCTCGCGTCGGGCCCGGCCCCGATCGTGATGAGCACCAACCTGTTCATCTGGTTCAAGGACGACTGGTTCGTGTTCCAGTTCGCGATGGTGGCCGCCGGCCTGCTCGGCAAGGAGTTCGTGAAGTGGACGAAGGACGGCCGGCGCACGCACGTGTTCAACCCGTCGGGCTTCGGCCTCGCCTGCGCCGCGACCGTGCTGATCGCGACGGGCACGACCGACCTGACCTGGGCCAAGCCCTTGGCGACCACGATCGAGGTGCCGGGCATCTTCGTGTTCCTGTTCTGCCTCGGCCTCGTCGTGCAGCACTTCTTCGCGGTGACGCTGATGACGTTCGCGGCGGCCGTGGCGATGGTCGGCTGCAACCTGCTCTACACGCAGACGACCGGCGTCTACCTGTTCGCCAGCACGAACCTGCCGGCGGCGGCGTTCCTCGGCCTGCACCTGCTGATGACCGATCCGTCGACGTCGCCGCGCACGAACGTCGGCCGCATGCTGTTCGGCGCCGGCTACGGCTTCGGCTACATCGTCGCGTTCCAGGTGCTCGGTGCGCTCGGCGCGCCGGAGCTGTTCGCGAAGCTGTATCCGGTGCCGATCCTGAACTGCTGCGTGCAGTGGCTCGACCGGTTCGCACGCGGGCGGCTGCTCGGGCGCGTGAACGCAGCGTGGGAAGCAACGTGGTCGCCGCGCCGGACCAACGCGCTGCACATGGCGGCGTGGGGCGTGGTGTTCGCGGTGCTGTTCGGCACCGGCTACGTCGGCGACCTGCGCGGCCCGCATCCGGGCGATTCGATCGCATTCTGGAAGCGCGCGGTCGCGGAAGGGCGGCACGACGCCGAGCGCAAGCTGGCGATGGTCGCCGGCTCGCAGGCGCTCGCGGCGCGGGATCCGGCGCAGGCGGCGGCGGCGTACAACGAACTCGGCATCCTGTCGCTGCAGGGCAGCATCGACGCGGCCAGTGCGACCGTGAAGCACAACTCGGCCGGACATTGGTGGTCGGAGGCCGCGGCCCGCGGCTGCCGTCCGGCCCTCGAGAACATCGCGATGCACTTCCTGTTCGACGGCTTGCGCCGATCGGACCAGGAACTCGACCAGGCGCTGCGTGCGCTGGAGAAGTACGCCGCGCAGCCCGACGGCGTGCGCGCCGCTTTCCTGCTCGGGCTCGCGCACGAGACCGGCGGCGCGCGGCCGGAGAATCTCGGCAAGGCGTTGGAGTACTACCGGCGCTGCGGCGACGACCCGTTCGCCGGCCGCGGCATCGCGCGCATCGGGCTGTTGCCCGGCTCGCTGGTCGACCTCGGGCCGGTGGCGCCGCAGCTGACGGTCGCGGCGGCCAAGGGCGATGGCGAGAGCTGCTGGTATCTCGCGCACATGTACCTGCAGGGGCGCGGCGTGCCGAAGGACCCGGAGCGGGCGAGGCAGCTGGTGTACAAGGCCGTCGAACTCGGCTTCGTGCCGGCGCACGAAGCGCAGGCGAAGGTCCCGGCGGGATCGCTGGCGCGGTACGAGCCGCCGAGGCGCAAGCACCTGCAGCGACCGCCATGGTCGACGGCGTTCGCGCCCGGGCCGTGACGTTCAGTCGCGGTCGTCGCGCACGAGGCGCACGGGACGCACGCCGATGCCCGGGGAACGGGTCCGCGGCACGTGGCCGGCGCGGGCGGTGATGCGTGCCGCGACCGGTGGTTCGAAGCACGAGCCGCCGCGCACCACGTGCAGCACTTCGGCGAGCCGCGCGACCGGCTCCGGGCGCGAGCGCAGTCCGTCGCCGCGGCGCGCCGGGTGGGAGCCGTAGGGCAGCAGTTCGTCGGCGCACCACTCGGCGACGTTGCCGTGCACGTCGTAGAGGCCGAAGCCGTTCGGCCACAGCAGCCCGACCGGTTGCAGGATGCCGGTGAACCAACCGACGCTCGCGGTCCGCGCCGGGTCGTCGCCGCTGCACCAGGGCCAGGGCGAGCCGCCTCGCGCCGCGTACTCCCACTGCGCCTCGGTCGGCAGCCGCAGGCCGAACTTCGGCAGGAGCGTTTGCGCGGCGTCGTGGTCGACGCCGGTGACCGGCAGCATCGGCTCGTCGTCGCGTTGGGCGAGGCCGGTGAGGCGGTTCCACTGCGCCACGGTCAGTTCGGTGCGGGCGATCAGGAACGGCTCGAGCCGCACCGGTGCGCCGTCGAGTTCGTCGTCGTCGGCGAGTTCGTCGTTGCCTTCGATGCCCGGCCGGTTCTTGCGTGCGCCGACCCGGAACCGTTCGCCCGGCAGCAGCACCAGCACGAGTCCGGTGCCGGCCCCGGTGGCCAGCTGACCCGTTGCGGCGTCGCGCGTCGGCAGCGGGTAGCCGGGTTCGTGCGTGCACAGGTCGAGGAACTCCTGCAGTCCGCTGCGGGGATCGACGCCCAGCGGCACGAGGCCCGGCAAGGGCTGCAGGTCGAGGCCGTGGTAGTGCGTGCCGCGTGCGCCGGCGCCTTGGCGGACGGCGCGCACGACTTCGGCCCAGGGCGCGGCATGCGCGATCGCGGCGGGGGCGAGCACGTTCTTCGACAACAGGAGTCGCCGCTGCACCGTGGCCATCGGACCACCGGGCGCGTGGAACTGCTCCAACGCGGCGTCGAGCCGGACCAGCGCGCGCTGCAGATGCAGCGCCGCCATGTCGCTCGGACGGTTCCCGGGCGGGGTCGGGGCCGCCGCGGCCAGGTCCACCAGTTCGCGCTGCAGCTTGGTGCGTTCGACCTGGAGCGGGAGCCCGTGGTCGCGCAGCCACGCCTCGAAGGCGGCGGTGTGTCGTGGCCACGGCGGGGGCAGGGCACGTTCGGCCGCTTCGGCATCGGCGAGCCGCTCCTCGTTGGCGAGCAGCAGGAAACCGGCGTCGGCCTTGGCGTCGCTGAGCCGTTGCAGCCGGGCGGCTTCGGCGGCGGCGGTGTGCGCCATGCGCAGCGAGATCGCCATCGTCACGAATGCGGCGACGAGGCCCGCGGCGGCGATGCCGATGCCGATCGACTGCGCGCGGTGACGCCGCACGAACTTGCGCAAGCGGACCCAAGTCGACGGTGTCGCGACCTGCACCGGCTCGTCGGCCAGCCAGCGGCGCAGGTCGGCGGCGAACTCGCCGACGCTGCCGTAGCGTTCGTCGCGCGACTTGGCGAGCGACTGCAGCACGATCGCGTCGAGGTCGCCGCGCAGTTCGGCCCGGCGCGGCGGCGGCGCCACCTCGCTCGGCGGCACCACGCGGTAGGTGCGCACGACGTCGGCGAGGCCGGCGAGGCCCTGGGAACGCAACGCGACGCCGGGGATCGGCAACTGGTCGGTGAGCAGTTCGTAGAGCTGAACGCCGAGTGCGTAGACGTCGGTGCGGGTGTCCAGGTCGGCGAGGTGCCCGGCCGCCTGTTCCGGACTCATGAACTCCGGCGTGCCCATCAGCGTGCCACGCAGCGTCATCGCCCCGCCCTGCAGCAGCGGGTCGGTCAGCGACTTGGCGATGCCGAAGTCGATCACCTTCGGCTGCGGCTTGCCGTCCGGGTCGGCGACCAGCACGTTGTTGCTCGACAGGTCGCGGTGCAGCATCGCCTTCTGGTGCGCGTGCTGCAGCGCGTCGAGCACCAGCAGGAACAACTCGACCCGCGCCCGCGGCGGCAGGTGGCGTTTCCGGCAGTGGGCCAGCAGCGTCGGGCCCGCGACCAGTTCCATCACGAAGAACGGGCGTCCCCGAGGCGTCGTGCCGGCATCGAGCAGGCGCGCGATGCCGGGGTGGTCCATGCGGTTCAGGGCTTCGCGCTCGGCGGTGAAGCGCGCCAGCAGGTCGCGCGAATCCATGCCGGGGTTGAGCACCTTGATCGCGACCGGTCGCCGGATCGGCTCCTGCTGTTCGGCGCGGAACACCGTGCCGAACCCGCCCTTGCCCAGTTTCTCGAGCAGCAGGTAGGGCCCGAGCAGGAACGGCAGGTCGTCGTCTTCGGCAGCGCCGTTCGCCGCGTTGCCACCGGTGCTGGCCGCGGTCGGCGCAACCTGCACGCCGGAGGTGGCCAGCCATCGCCGGATCGCGTGCGCGTGCTGCGGGTGGCGCGACAGCAGCTGCTGCAGCGCCCCGTCGCGGGCGTCGACGTCGCCGTCGAGGATCGCGAGCACTTCGTCCTCGACCGCTTCGGGCAGGCTCTCGGAGCCGGATCCGCTCATCGGCGAGCATCATGGCGAGGGCCTCGGCGCCAGGCCACCGGCTGGATCCCGGGGCCGCTGCGAACGCGGCGCGTCGCGGCATCGCTGCTCCCTGCACCATGGCCACCTCCGTGCCTCTGCCCGCCGGCGTCCTGCCGTTCGAAGTCGCCGGATTCGCCTGTTCCGGCCTCGACTGGGTCGCCCGCCTGCTCGCCCTGCATCCGCACGTCGCGGTCGTCGAGGCCGCCGATCCGCTCGGCCCGCTCGGCGATGGCACCTGCACCGTGGGCCGCGCGGTGCCGCCGCCCGCCGACTTCGCCGAACGGGTGCAGCGGGCGCTCGCTGGCAAGCCCGCGGCGAAGCGGGTCGGAGCGGTCCTGCCCACGGGCGTGCGCGCCGAGCTGGGCCCCGACCGCATCGTCGTCGTGCGCGACGGCCGCGACGTGCTGGTGCACTGGACGCTGCGGCAATTGCGGGCGCAGGGTCCGGTGCTGCGCTCGTTCCTCGCCAAGTCGCCGCAGGACTGCCGCATTCCCGAACTGGTGCGGCGTTTCGCCGCCGATCCCGACGACGTGCTGGTGCGCAACCGTGGGCTCCTGCTCGCCGACTACGAGTGGCTGCGCTACGGCGCGTACCTCTGGTCGGAGGCGATGGACGACCACTTCGGTGCCCTGGCTTGGGACAGCGACCATCCGTCCGGGGAACGCTGGCCGTTCACGCTGCACTTCGAGGCGGCCCGCAAAGAAGTGCGTGCCACGTTCGACGAACTGTGCACGTGGCTCGAACTCGACCCATCGCTCGTGCCGCCGTTCGCGACCGAGGATCCGGTGGCCGCGGCGACCACCGACCCGGTGACGCTCGCCGAATGGGAAGTGGGGGTGTGGCCGCGCTGGTTCACCAAACGCGCCAGCAAGCTGTTCAAGATGGACGGGGGCCCGGGTCTCGACTCCCTCGCCCAGTGCACCTTCGACGACAGTTGGGAAGGCGAATGCCCGCCGGCGTGATGCGGAGCATCGGGGCACAGGTGCATACTGGTAGTTGACATGCAGAATGCATGCATGCATCCTGGGTGCATGGCCAAGACGATCCAGATCCGCAACGTTCCGGATGCCGTGCACAAGAAATTGAAGGTCCGTGCGGCGCAGGCGGGAAAGTCGTTGTCTGAACTCTTGCTGGCCGAGATCGAGTTGTTTGCCGCCGTGCCGACGCCCGAGGAGATGTACGAACGCCTGCGCGCACGGCCGGCGACGAAACTCACCGAGTCGGCTGCAGCAGCGGTGCGCAAAGAGCGGACTTCGGCATGATCGTCCTGGATGCCTCGGTGATGGTCGAGATCCTGTTGGGCACGGACCTCGGCCGCCGGGCTGGGGACCGTGTCAGGGCGGCGAAGGCGAGGCATGCGCCGCATTTGCTCGATGCCGAGGTCGGCCAGGTGTTGCGGCGATTCGTGTCGTCGAAACAGATTGCTGCAGAACGCGCCCACGCCGCGATCGCGGACCTGTCGATCTTCCCGGTGCGGCGGCATGCGCATTCGAGCCTGCTCGAACGAGCCTTCGAACTGCGTTCTTCGCTGACCGTCTACGACGCTCTCTACCTGGCCTTGGCGGAATCGCTCGAGGCGACTCTTGTCACCGCGGATGCTGCCCTCGCTCGTGTGCCACATCGCCGCGCCGAGGTCGAGCTCGTGAAGTGAGACGGCGTCGGCCGACCAGGGGGCGCGTGCCTCACTTCAGCGTCGCGGGCGCGGCCAACTTCTGCAGCAGCGGTACCAGGTCGTGGGTGAAACCGTGCATGACCAGGCGATCCTTCGTGCCGGAGCAGTCGAGGCCCATCGTGGTGCGGCCCATGCCGCGGACCTGCGCCATCAGCGCGTCGAAGCCTGCGGACTCGGGGCCCAACGGCACGACGATTTCGGCGTAGGTGACCAGGTCCGGACGCGCGAGCACTTCGGCGATCGACATCGGCACCGACTCGTCGACCGACGGCAGCGCCATCGGCGTCACCAGCCGCACGACGTGCACGCCGTGGGCCGGCGCCAGGCCGAGCACCGCGACCTTCTGTTCCCACAGCAACTTCGTCAGCGCGTCCTCGAATGCGAGCACGTTGCCACGGATCGGCGCCGTGGTCGTGAACGACAGGTCCGTCGGGACCGACGTGTCGAGCAGCAGGTTGCGCCCGGTGGCGCGGGCGAGCGCATCGACGACGGTGCCGAGCGGGTGCACTCCGGACGGCAACGTGTGTTCGGTCGCATCCGCGGTGCTGGGCCAGGGCCGCGCGGTCGTCGGCAGCGCGGCGGCCACCGACGGATCGATGGCAGCCAGCGTCGACAGCGCCGCGCGCAGCGACGGGGCCAGACCGGTGAACGCGACGAGTTCGCCTTCCGCACCGCCGGTGATGCCGCCCGGCACGCCGAAGCTGAGCGGCCGGATCATGTTGATCGCCATGGTGGTCTCGACCTCGGGGTCGAACTTCACCTGCACCGGTCCCTTGTGGCTCGGACGCGCCGCGAGTTCGGCGATCGTCATCGGGCGCGCGCGCGCCGCGATCCACTCGGTGCGGACCCGGAGGGCGGGGCGCGGCAGCACTTCGTGGCGCTTGTTCTCGGCGTCGTAGGTCAGCACCAGGTCGTGCGCGTAGAGCACGGACGCCAGCACGTCTTCCCAGGCTTCGGTCGGCAACGCGAGGTCGCACTGCAGATGCAGGGCGCGCCGTTCGCCGAGGTCGGCGATCCGGTCCTTGGCGATCGGTGCCTTGACCGCTTGTTCGCAGCGGGCGAGCAGTTCGCCGAGCTGGTAGTCGCCGGCGGGCAGGTGGAACACGCTGGCCTTCTGCGCGTTCGCGGCGGCGGCCAGCAGGAGGACGGAGAGAGCGGTCGTGGTTGGGCGCATGGTGGCGGAAGGACCGAGACGGCCCGTGCGCACGCATTCTTCCGCTGCGGATCCCGGCGGCAATCGCGAAGGGGCGCGCGTGCGTTTGCGCGAGCCCGGCCCTTGCAGGGGTGAACCCACCACCACCCCAAGCCTTCCCATGACCACGATCCTGCACCGCTACCTGTCCTTTTCCGCCCTCGCCGCCGCCGTCGCGGCCCAGGGTCCCGACATGCTCGTCACCTACAGCCTGGTCGAACAGACCCTCTCCGGCAGCGGCGGCACCGTGTTGCAGACGCTGCGGCCGAACGAGATCTGCCACCTCGAGTGGTCGAACGGTCCGTGTGCGGCGCCGTCGGCCGAGAAGTACGCACCGCGCGCGTGCTTCCACGTGATGGCCGGCGACGAGAACACCAACAGCGTCTACTTCGCGCCGAACCTGTTCGGCAGCATCGACGCCTTGTGCGCGCCGATCGGCACGTCGCCGGTCGCCGGCGGGGTCAACGCGCGTTCGGTGTTCTTCTCGCCGTCGGTGGCGATGGGCACCAACATCAGCGGCGGCCCCGGGCTGCGGCCCGGCGACGTCGGCCACATCGTGCGCAACGGTGCTGGCGACGGCCAGGTCGAGTACTTCATGCGGCAGGAACAGTTCAACCAGGCGCTCGGACTGCCGTTGAACAGCCCGATCGACGTCGACGCGATCTGCTTCCAGCCCGGGCTCGGCGTCTACTTCTCGCTCGACCAGGACGTGCCGGCGACCACGTTCTGCGGGCCGGTTCTGATCCAGGACGGCGCGATCGTGTGCGTGCCCGATTGGGCGATCACCTGGACGCCCGATTTCCGCGTGGCGACCGTGCTGCCGAACAGCGCCGCGGTGGTGCACACCGAAGCCGCGGTCGACGCGATGGTCGTCGCGGCCGGCGTCACCAACCGCTTCGGCGTGTGCTTGACGCAGGCGATCGACCTCGAAGGGCTCGAGTTCGACTGGACCCAGCCGGTCGGCATGACGTTCCCGTGCCCCGGTACCGTGATCCAGGCCCCGCACTTCCTGTTCACGGTCGAGACCGGAACGGGCGCGTCGGTGCTGACGACGGTCGGCGGCGGTGCGATCCACAACCACCTGTGCGGCCTCGCCGGCACGCCGTGCGGTGCCGGGCCCACGTTCGGTCCGCAGATGGGCATCCAACCGGCCGGCATCAACGTCGGGGCGCCGAGCTACGTGAACGCGCTGATGTCGACGTTCACCGAACGGTTCGTCACCGAGCCGGTGACGCCGGTGGTGACGGCTCCGGGCGGGGCCCCGTTCGGGGCGACGCAGATCCACTACCGGAGCCCGTACGCGTGGAACATCGCGTTCATCGAGCTCGTGCCGGCCACCGTGCCCGGGTCGCTGTCGGCGTTCCCGTTCTCGCTGTTGTGTTTCCCCGACATCTGCGTGCCGAGCCTGTTCCCGCACGCCTGGCCGCTGCCGGGGCAGTGGGGCAGCTTCGGCATGGTGGCGATCCCACCGGCGTTCTCCGGCAAGGTGCTCTACCAGATGGTCGGGTTCGGCGGCTCGGGCTTCGAACTCAGCACGCCGACCGTCATCGACGTGAACTGACGCCCGCGCTCCGGGGATTTTCTGCATCCGGCGCGTGCGCCACGGCCGGACCGGTCCTTCCCGGGGTGAACGAACCGAATCCAACCACCCGAACCGAGACCCGACATGCGCCCGACGATCTTCACCACCCTCGCGACCCTCAGCCTCGCCGCGTCCGCCGCGGCCCAGATGCAGGAAGGCCTGCTGACCTTCTCGCAGACGGAGACCGCCCTGTCCGGCAGCGGTGGCACCGTGCTGCAGGTGCTGCGGCCGAACGAAGTCGCGACCCTCGAATGGGGCAGCGGCAGCTGCAACACCATGTCGGCCGAGAAGTGGCTGCCGCGCACGTGCGCGCACGTGATGGCCGGCGACGAGAACGCCGACGGCATGCACTTCAATCCGGCGATCTTCGGCACCGTCGACGCCCTGGTGACCACGGTGCCGACCGCGGGCACCGGCTTCGACAACCAGCGCACCGTGTTCTGGTCGGTCTCGGCGGCG
>JAEUHV010000517.1 GCA_016794485.1 Planctomycetota bacterium | reverse complement strand
GAAAAGTCCAACAACAGGAGGCGTGCGCGGCATCGATGACGAGACGTAGCGATCAACCCAGATCGCATGTGGCTGCGACGATCGGCAGCAGCTACGCGGCCTGTTGCCCGCACTGCGGAAACTGGCTCGATGCGCCTTCATTCGTGTCCGCCAAGGTGCTCGGACCATCCCCGTCGCGCCCCTTCTTGGCGCAGCCAACCCCACGCCTTCCGCTCGCCCCGTCGCCGCGGCAAGATCCTTGCCGCGCGATGCAGAACGACGAACTCCTGAGCGACGTCACCGAGGTGGCCGGTAGCAAGGTGCTGCCGCCGTGCGTGATCCTCGGCAAGATCGGCCAGGGCGGCATGGGTGCGGTCTACCGCGCCCGCCATCTCAACCTCGACATCGACGTCGCGGTGAAGGTGCTGCGCCCGCAGCTCGTCGCCGACGATCCGCTGTTCGTGCAGCGCTTCCGCCGCGAGGGCCAGTCGGCGGCGAAGATCAGCCACCAGAACGTCATCCGCGTCTACGACGTCGCCGAGAGCGCCGGCCTGCACTACATCGTGATGGAGCTGGTCGTCGGCGAGTCCGCGCGCCAGCGCGTCGAACGCAAGGGACCGCTCGCGGTCGGCGAAGCGCTGCAGCTGATGCACGACGCGGCCGCGGGCCTCGGCGAGGCGCACCGCCTCGGCTTCGTGCACCGCGACATCAAGCCAGACAACCTGCTGGTGTCGCACCAAGGCCAGGTGAAGGTCGCCGACATGGGCCTCGCCAAGCCCACGCTCGGCAACGCCGGCCAGTCGACGCTGTCGTCGCCCAACCAGATCATGGGCACGCCGTCCTACATGCCGCCAGAGCAGTGGGAGTCGACCAACGTCACCGCCGCGGCCGACGTGTGGGCGCTGGGCGCCACGATGTACTTCCTGCTGACGGGCGAAGACGCGATCACCGACCCGGAACGGATCCCGGCGCGCATCATGCGCAAGATCCTGTTGCAGCCGTTCCCCGACGTGCGCGAGCTCCGGCCCGACGTTCCCGCCGAGGTGGCGGCGGTGTTGGCGAAGGCGACCGCGAAGGAACCGGGCCAGCGCTACCTCGACGCCGGCGAACTCGCGACTGCGATCGCCGCCCTGCCGTTGCGGCGCCTGCCCCTGCGCGATGCGTCGGCCGGGACCACGGCGGCGCAGACGCTGCTGTCGCCGCCGCCGCTGAAGAACCTCGAGCAGATCAAGCAGTGGCTGCGCGAGGACTTCCTGACCCGTTCACCGACGCCGTCCGGCCTGAAGAAGGAACGCGACACCGGTTCGTTCGGTGGACCGGCCGGGATCACGCCGGACGTGCTCCCGGACCGCACCGTCGTGACTTCGTCGCCGAGCCGCGGCACCGGAACCACGCCGCTGCCAGCCCCCGGCCGCGGTCGCAACGCCCTGATCGCCGGAGTCGGGGTCGGTGCCGTCGCCGTGGTCTGGTGGGCCTTGCGGGCAAACCCTCCGATCGAAACGCCACCGACCCCGAACCCGGTCGTCAACCAGACCACGACGCCGCCGCAACCGCAGACCGACCCGAAGCCGCCAGCACCGACGCCGAACGCGACCGACCCACCGGCGGTCGTCGACCAGAAACCGCTGCCGGCCCCGACCGCCGCTGAACGGGCCGAGAAGGCCGCCGACGAAGCCCGCGACCTGGCCGCACAGCAACGCTGGGCGCAGGCGCTGGCCGCGATGGTGGCGGCGCGCACGCTGGCCCCCGACGACACCACCCTGACCCGCCGCCAGCAGTTGCTGCGCGAACAGGTCCGCGCCGCCGCCGCCGAGGCCGTGCGGGCGCAGGCCCCGGGCGACCAGCTTGCCCCCGGCGCATTGCTCACGTTCCGGCTGGCTCCCGGCGACGGCGTGCAGGCGCTGCGCCTCGGCGACACCACCGCCCTCCGCGCTGCGGACGGCGCGTTCGCCGCGAGCGTGGCCGCCACCGGCGCCGAACTCACCGTGCGGGCGACGTTGACCGACGGCACCGAGGTCGAACTCGCGCGCTGGCCGCTGCGCTACGTCGAACCCAAGCCGCGCGATCCGCAGCCCGTGGTGACGCCGCCGGTCGAACCCAAGGTCGAACCCAAGGTCGAACCCAAGGTCGAACCAAAGGTCGAACCAAAGGTCGACCCGCAACTGGACCCGTCCATGCGCTCGCTCGCGTTCGCGGTGACACCGGAAGCCGCCGACGGCCGGGTCGAAGGGTATGCCGTAACCACCACCGATGAGATCGTCGTGCGCGGCCGCGTGATCCCCGCCGACGGCGTCGAGTTCACCTGCAACGGCAAACGCATCGAACCCACCGCGACCGCCGACGGCTTCGAACTGCGCCTGCCGGTGCCGATCGAGGGTGAACCGCAGGACCTGCGGCTCGTCGCCACGCGCGCCGATCGCCAACCGGCGACGGCGATCGTGCCCAACGTGGTCAAGCTGACCCGCTCGCCCGCGTTCGCCGTGCTCGAGCCGGGGTTCGAGAGTTCGACCGAATCGTTGTCTGCACGCGTGCGCGTCGGCCGCGTCGACCGGTGGGTTCGGCGCGCCTTCGTGGTGCGCAATGGCGTCACCTACGAACTGGTCCGCGACGTGAACGAGCCGGAGCCGGTGTGGATCGGCGAAGTGCCGCTGGACCGCGGCAGGAACACGCTCGACATCAAGGTCGAGAACCTGGCGAAGGCGACCAACAAGCGGGTCAGCACGGTCGACTGCACGATCCAGCCGGCCTCGGTGCGCAGCGTGACCCTGACCGCGAACGGCGCCACCCGGTTGCTCCCGCGCGGCGAACGCTGCTTCGTCGCCGCCGATGCGGCGAAGCTCGTGGCCACCGCGGGCGGTTCCGCGCCGCAGCTGCTGGTCGACGACCGGCCCATGGCCTCGGGGGACGCGATCGAACTCACCGGACTGCGCGAAGGCGAAGTGCGGCGGGTCGAGGTGCGCGCGACCAACAAGCTCGGCAACAGCGACCCGTTCGTGGTCGAGATCGTGCGCGACACGACCGCGCCGGCCGTGACCCTGACGTCGCCGGGGCCGGACCAGAAGGTGCCCACCACGAAGCCGCTGGTGCTCGAAGGCAAGTGCAGCGACCCGAGCGGCATCGCCAGCGTGCTCACGGCGGAAGGCGCCGTGGCGCGGGTCGACGAGAAGGCCGGCACCTGGACGCTGGCGCTGCCGGCGCAGAAGGCGTCGTTCACCTTGAAGTTGAAGGTCCGCGATCGCGCCGGCAACGAAGCGGCTCCGGAGTTCGCGATCACCGTCGAGTGAGGCCAGGCGGCAGTGCCCGCCGGTGCTAACGCCGGCGCCGTGGCGCCACGGGCGACTTCGACTTCTTCGCGACCGGCGGCGCCACGGCGCCGAACTCCCACGCGGCCTGCAGCGCGTCGCGCACGACCGCGGCATCGATCGCGGCCAGGCGCAGCATCGTGCATCCGGCCCGGCCCCATGCTCCGCTCGCCGGCACGCACGCCGCGCCCAGCGCCGCGACCAGTTCCTGCTGGCGCGGCAACGGCACCTTCACCATGGCCTGCTCGCCGTCCGGATGCAGCGACGCGACCACGCGCCCGTGCAACCGGAAATCGGCATGGCCGTGGTGGCTGCCTTCGACGACGTCGGGCAACGCCAACGCCGCCTTGCGGAACGCGGCCGGCGTCACGCGCCCTCCGCCGGCACCAGCGGCACCGATTCGAGCACCGCTTCGATCGCCTCGCCGCCGACGACGACCGTCACGCGGCCCTCGTGCCGCGACAGGTCCCACTTGTTGTTCCGGTCGAGCTTGCGTTCGAGCGCCGTCAGCAGGTCCGCGGGCACCTTCCAGACGACGATCTGGTCGCCCTTGTGCACCCGTTCCTTGGCGCAGCGCTGCTGCAGCATGTCGGGGCGCCGGTGGCACCACACGACGACCCGCGGGCACGCCTTGCTCGCGCGGTGCAGCCGGTCGGCCGCCGGCGCGCCGACCTCGATCCACTCCTGCACGCGGCCTTCCGCGTCTTTGAGCCAGATCGCCGGCTCGTCCGATTCCGACAAGCCCTTGCTGAACGCGAGGCCGTCCTTGTGTTCGAGCGCGAACGCCAGGATGCGCGTCAGCAGATACGGGTTGTCCTCGGACGGATGGCGCGCGACGCGCAGGTCGAGGTCCTGGTAGACGCCGCGGTCGACGTCGGCGAGAGCGATCTCGAATCGGTGCAGCACGCGCGCAGCCTACGGGCCGCGCGCGGCTTCGTCACTGCAGGACCCAGGTCAGGCAGTTGCTCATCGAGGTGCCGTTCGGCAGGCAGAGCGACAGGCACTGCGACGACATCACCGTGCCGACGAACGACGGATTGCTGGGCAGCGGCAGGATCCACGTGGTGCTGGCCGCGCACGGACCGGGCCCGGCCGGGATGTTCGGCCCCATCGGCAGCATCGCCGCGGTCATCGGCAGCATCAGCGGGCCGCACAGCGGCGGGAACGCCACGCCGGTGTTGCACGGCCCGAAGTCGACGCCGCACAGCGCGAACGTCGCCGGCTGGCACAGGTCGAGCCCGAGCTGCAGGTTGGTGCCGAGCAACGGCGCGTTGCGCAGCAGGTGCACGTTCGGGCACGGCGCGCAGGCGCCGTTCGCGCACGGGCCACCGGCCGAGGTCGCACCGCCCCAACGGATGCTGAGGTCGGTGTACGGATCGGGCATCGGCGCGAGTTGCAGGCAGCAGGTGCCCGGCGTGTAGGCGATCGTGGGTCCGGTCGGGTTGTAGTTGTAGGTCCAGCGGTTGGTGCCGCGGCCGTTGGTCCAGTAGAGCGCGCTGTTCGCGGCATCGCAGGCGAGCCCGGTCACCAGCGTCGGCACTGGCATGCAGTCGAACAGCGGCGCCACGTTGAACCATGCCGCCGGATTGGCGAGCGGTGCCGCGCGGATCCAGCCGTTGCCGAAGCCGAAGTCGCACGTCGTGTAGAAGATGAGGCCGCGCAGTTCGTCGATCGCGATCGCGCTGGTGACGGTCGTGCCGGTGATCGGCAAGCCGGTGTTCCAGCTGTTGACCACGACCGGCGGACATGCGTTCGTGGCCTCGTGGATCCAGCCGGAGCTGTCGATGAACCACAGCCGGTTGTTGCCGTCGTGCATGTCCATGCCGGTCACCCATCCGAGGACCGGCGGCAGGAACGGTCCGCACTGCAGCGTGCAGCCGTTCATGCCGTAGCGGGCGAGCGACGACCCGTTGCTGATCCAGACTCCGGTGTTGGTCGAATCCCAGGCCGAGCCGCCGGCCCAGAACCACGTGCCCGTGCCGGGCTGGAGCGACCCGCAGTTGCCGAGCGGGGTGCAGGTGCCGTGGATGCTCTGGTCGATCAACGTGTTGTTCAGCGTCGGGGCGATCAGGTTGGGGATCGTCTGCGCCGCGGCGGTGCCGGCGGCGAGCAGCGGGAACAAGACGGGAAGCAGGTGGCGCATGCTGGGGAAGAACCCGGCGACGGCGAACGCACGCCTTCGCAGCCGAAAATGCCCCGCACCCATCGCTGGCCCTGCGCGCCCGGGTCGAACTCCCAGTCGTCCCCCGCCATTTCGGAAGCACGCGGTGTAAGGTCCGTTCGCGCCATGGATCCCTCGCGCGTGCGTTGCCGCCCCTCCAAACTGCTCGCGCCGTGCGCCTTCTTGGCCGCCTGCCAGGGCGCACCCCTCGGACCCTCGTCGGCGCAGGCGCGCCTCGAAATCGCCAATCCGGAACACCGCACGCTGCGGCTGTCCGTGGTCGAGGGCGACACGGTGCGTCCGCTGGTCGAACTCGGCGCGGCGGCGACGCATCGGCTCGTGGTCGTGCCGGGTGCCTACGTCGTGCACGCCAAGCACGCGCACGGCGAGATTGCATTCCCGGCCCCGCTGCTGCCGAACGCGCTCCCGGCCGATGCCACGCTGCGCCTCGTCGTCAACGTGTCGCCGCCGACGGTCGACGATGCTGCGTTCGCGTTCGTGCCCGCGGGACCGGCCGTGGTCGGCGACACGCTCGGCATCGGCCAGGAAGACGAGCGGCCTGCCCGCGTCGTCGACGTGCCGGCGTTCTGGCTGGCGAAGCACGAGGTCACCAATGGCGAGTTCGCGACGTTCCTGAACGGCGTCGAAGGTGGGCTCGACGCCGTGTGGTGCGCGTTCGACTCGAAGAAGTTCCGGTGCCAGCTGGGCACCGACGGCCGCTGGACCAGCGATGCCCCCCAGTTGCCCGTGGTCACGGTGAGCCTCGCCGGCGCACGGGCCTTCTGCAGCTGGCGCAGCCGGGTGACCGGCGTGCCCCACCGCTTGCCGCGCGAAGTCGAATGGGAGAAGGCCGCGCGCGGGCCGGCCTCGTTCGTGTTCGCCTACGGCAACGTCTATCGCCGCGACGCCGCCAACCAGGAGTCGGGCACGCTGCGCGAAGTCGGCTCGTTCGCAGCCAACGGCTACGGCCTGTTCGACATGACCGGCAACGCGTTCGAGTGGACCGCCGACGTCTACCGGGACCCGTCCGCAGCCGGCAAGCCGACGCAGGGTGGCACCCATGTGCTGCGCGGCGGCTCGTTCGTGCTCGACGGGATGTACCTGCGCAATTCGTTCCGCATGCGGCAGTGGCCCGATGTCCGCACCGACGACATCGGCTTCCGCGTCGCCCGCGACCTGTCCGATACCGGGAGCTCCGACCGATGAATCCGACCCTTCGCTTCCTGCCGCTCTGCTTCGCCCTCGCCGCGGCCGCGCTGCCGGCCCAGATGGAGAAACGCGACGACGCGTTGTTCGAACGGCAACGGTTCCTGCAAGCCGAACCCGCCGTCGGCACGATGGCGCCCGACCTCGTACTGATCGACCTCGACGGCCGGCCGCACGCGCTGTCGCAGTGGCGCGGACGCATCGTGGTGGTGATCAAGGCCGGCTTCACTTGACCCCCGTTCCGGCGCGCGGCCGCAGGTCTGCGGCAGCTCTGGCGGGAGAACGAGAAGTCGACCGACGTGGTGTTCGCGGTGGTCGAACAGAAGGAACCGCACGCCGGCCGGATGGCGTTCGCCGAAGTCGCGCAGCCGGGCACGTTCGCCGAACGCTGCACGTTGGCCCGCCGCATCCGGGACGAACTCGAAGTGCCGCTGCCGATCTTCGTCGATGGCATGGACGACGCGTCGCGCGCGCTGTTCTCGGACCTGCCGAGCCCGGCGTTCCTGATCGATCGCCAAGGCCGCATCGTCGACAAGCTGCCGTGGGCGGACCCGATGCCGCTGACCGCCGCACTCGCCGCGGTGCTCGCCCAGGACCAGGAGCTGCCGGCCGTGAAGTCCGCGGGCTGGGTCGTCGACCAACGCGACGTGTTCGCGCGGCGCCTGCTCGCCGCCGGCAAACCGCACGAAGCGCTCGCGTGGCTCGACGCGAAGTCGGACCCGGCCCCCTCGGTGCCGCCGACGTTCGTCGCGCTGGCCCGCGCGGCGATCGCGCGGGTGCAGGCGACGCGCGACGGGTCGACGGACGAACGGGCCGAGGCGATCGAGGCGGCGCGCAAAGCGATCGGCGCCGCATGGGAAGGCGACCCGCTGCGCCGCGCCGCCGCGCGGGTCGAACTCGCCGACGCCGCGGCCGGCACTCCGCACGCCGTAACCCTGTGGGGCGACGCGCTGGCCGGCCTCGACGCCAGGACGGAGGGAGCCGTTCGCGTATGGATCAGGCAGCAGCTCGACCGCGCGACCACGACGGCCGACCAGAGTGCTCACCGAGCTCCGCGCGCCCGTTGACAGCCGACGCGGCGAGACGGAGCAGCATCACGTCGCCAGAACCATCGCCGCGGCACGATGCGGAGGGAGATCGACGCATCGGTGCGATGGTCGCGAGCGACACGTTCAGTGCCAGCTTCGGCCGGCGACCCGTTTCCAAGGCAGCAGCTCGACGCCGCGCACGGACAGCATGTCGTCGCCACCATGAATGATCAGCGTGCGCACACTGCGATGGACGCGGGCGAAGGCACCGGCCGTCGCGAGCAGCCTGTCGACGGCATCGGTCGCCACCCTCGCGCCACTCTTGATCTCGACGAGCAGCAAGTCCCTGCCCGCCTCGACCACGACGTCGATTTCGTTGGCCGCCTGATCGCGGTAGAACCAGATTGGGTCGTTCACACCCACGTTGGCGCGCGCCTTGAGCACTTCACTGACGACCCAACTCTCGAAAACCGCGCCGCGCAGCGGGTGGACCTCGAGCTGGTCGGCGTCACGAATGCCCAGCAGCCAGCACAACAACCCGGAGTCGAGGAAGAACAGCTTGGGGCTCTTCACCAGGCGCTTGCCGAGATTGGTGAACCACGGCTGCACGGTCTTCACCAGGTAGCTCGCCTCGAGCACCTGGATCCACGCCTTCACCGTCGGGTGGGTGATGCCACAGTCCGAGGCCAGTGACGACAGGTTGATCAGGCTGGCGCTCCTGCCGGCGCACATGCGCAAGAACATCTGGAACGTGCCGAGATCCTGGATCGCCAGCAACTGTCGAACGTCGCGCTCGACGTAAGTGCGCACGTAGTCGGAGTGGAACTCCGTCGGTGGAATGAGGCGATCGAAGATCCGTGGGTAGCCGCCGGCGAACAGGGTCGGCATCAGATGCACCGGCGCGCCAGGGAAGGCGCCCACCTCGTCGTGGCTCATGGGCAGCAGGTCCAGCACGCTGGTGCGGCCGGCGAGTGACTGGGCGATCGCGCCTTGCAGCTGGAAGTTGTGCGAGCCACTGAGCACGAAGCGGCCATGGTCCCGGCTCGCATCGACCGCAACTTGCACAGCCGACAGCAGCGACGGCACGCGCTGGACCTCGTCGAAGATGGCGCCACGAGCATGGCGCGCGACGAAGCTGCTCGGATCCGCGGCCGCGATCTCGCGCAGAGTCGGGTCCTCGAGGTTCACGTAGGTGTGGTCGGGAAACGCCGCGCGGCACAGCGTCGTCTTGCCCGATTGGCGTGGTCCCGTGACGGTGATGGTCGGGTGACGGCCGGCCCTCTCGAGGAGGGTGGCCTGCAGGCGGCGCGGTGCGATCGTCGGCATGGCGCTCATTCAGATTGAAGATCGGATTTACAATCCGAACTCATTGAGTGCAAGTGTCGATTCTATGACTATTTCCGTCGGTGCCAGATTGCCTTGTCCGCATGGTCCTGGGATCAGGCAGCAGCTCGACCGCGCGACCCCGAAGCCGCGTTGAGCGCGGCCTCCCACGGGCCCCTACCCGCGCGGCGCAGCCACCAAGGGCTTGCGAGCCACGCGAAGGCGACGTAGCCGGCGAACGCGGCCAGCCCCACGCCGATCGGCCAATCCTCGGCGGGCCACTCGAGGCGCAGCGCGCCGTAGAGGACCACGGTGTGCAGCAGGTAGTGCGTCAGCGACATGCGCCCGATCGCCGCGAGCGGCGCCGTCGCCGACCACAGGCCCCGGCGCGCCGCCACGAACGCGATCCCGGCGAGCAGCAGTACCGCAGCCCCGCCGTTGCGCAGCAGGAACACCAGCGTCGTCGGCTGCCATTCCACCTGCAGATGGGCCGCGAGGTCGCCGAGCCCCTCGACTTCGGCGTGCGCGAGCGCGTCGAGGCCGCACGCCACCAGCGGCAGCGGCAGCGCCAGCCACGCGATGCGGCGCCAGCGCGACGGGTCGCCGTGGGCCGACCGCGCCAGCAACGCACCCAACACGGGCAAGGCCAGCCAAGGCAGCAGCGGATAGGCCCCGTTCGCGCAGTACCAACGCAGCGTCGCGAGGCCGAAGGCATGGTTCGCGGCGTGCGTGCCGTCGTCACGCAGGTCGGCGGCGAAGGTCTCGCCCCACGCCGCGTGCATGCACGGCGTCGACACCAGCACTGCGACCAATGCGGCGACGAGCGCCCCACGGCCGAGCCGCAACAGTGGCGCCACGCACAAGAGGCACGCCGCCATCGGCACCAGCACGTCGTTCGGCCAGCACGCGAGCCAGAACGGCACGCCGACCGCTACCAAGGCCGCAGCGCGCCGCAGCACGTAGCGGGACGACGGCGATGGCCCGATCCCCCACGCCACACCGGCCAGCAACAGGAACGTCGCCGCCGGCACGCCGTCGAGCAGGCCGAGCAGGAACGCGACCACACCGCCGTGCGCGGCGTCGTCGGGTTCGGGCAGGAGATGCAGGAACACCATGCCGAGCACGGCGAGGCCGCGCAGCACATCGAACGCGTCGACGCGCCCGCATTCGACCGTGCGCTCCGTCGGCAGCGACGTGTTCGCCGGCGGCGCCACCGCGACCTCGCGAGTCGGCGCGCCGGCGTGGTCGCGATCGCCACGCAGCAGTTCGTTCTTCATCACGACGCTGTGCGGCAGCACGTGCGCGCGGTCGCCGATGTCGGCCCCGTACAACACGACCGCACCGCGACCGACGGTGGCCCCGGACCCGATCTGCACCGGCGCGATCTTCAGCACGCGGTCTTCGAAGCTGTGCGCCTGGAACAACGCGTGCACGGTGGCGCCGTCGCCGATCGCGATCATGTCGGGATCGACGACCTGCGCGAAGCCGTCGCCGAGCAGGCAGCAGCGGCCGATGCGCATGCCCATCGCCCGCAGGAACCACGGCAGCAACAGGGTTCCCTCGATCTGCTGCAGCAGCCCGCGGCCGTAACGCTGCCACAGCACGTAGTGGAAGTCCCACCGGCTGGCCCAGCACGACCACAGTCCGTGTTGCCCAGGCCGCACGCGCCCGAGCAGCAGCCACTTGAGCACCAGCACGGTGCCGGCGAGCGCGGCAGCCACGCCGAACGTCGCCGCGGCAGCGCGCAGCGCGCCCTGCGCGAACGTCGCCGCGGCGCCCCCGACCACGTCGAACCACCACAACGCGAGCAGCACCGGCAGGGCCGGCAGCAGGACGCGCAGCGCTTCCCAGAACACACGATTCGCGAACCGCAGCGGGCCCGGTTCGTGCGTGAGCCGGCGGTCTACCGCGACCACTTCGCGGCGCGGCAGCGCGAACGCCGGCAGGCCGAACCAGGCCGTGTTCGCGGTCATCGTGCGCGCGTCGCCGATCGTGGCGATGCCGAGCAGCAGGTCGTCGGGCAGCCGTTCGCCGGCGGCGACCACCACGTGGTTGCCGACGAAGGTGCGTTCGCCGAGTGTGGTCGGCGCGACCGTGACGGCGCCCCCGTGTTGCCACGGCACACCGAGGTAGACGCCGTCGGCGAGGAACGAGCCGCCGCCCACGGTCGTGTGTTCGGGCAACACGTCGAGGATCGTGCTGATCTCGACGTCGCGGCCGATGCGCATGCCGGCGAGCCGCAGCCACGCCGGCCAGAACAACGTGCCCGACAGCCACGTGCCGGCCGATTCGAGCAGTTCGGTGCGCACCTGCTGCTGGAGGTGCAGCCACGACCAGCGTGCGTGCGTGCCGGCCGGGATGCGCGGCGACCAGCGCAGCGCCAGCGCCTGTGCGACGAGCGCGACCGGCAGGCCGACGACGGCCAACACCACCGTCGCGACCACCCAGCCGGGATGGGACCAGGGTCCCTCGCCGCACAACCACAGCACGAGTGCCCGGCCGTCGACACCGGCGGCGGCTGCGACCGACCAGAGCACCAGGGTGAACGGAGCCGCGACCAGCGGCGCCCACAGTACGCGTGCCGACAACAGCAGCACCGTGTACCACCACGGCGGCAGTTCGGCGCCGACGACGTCGACCACGGCCGGCTGCGGTGCTGCGCCGCCCGGTCGCGCCGGCACGCCGTGCCAACGTTCACCGGCCGGTACCCGGGCACCCGCGTCGACGAACGCCAGCGGCGCGACGACTGCGCCCGCCCCGATCTCGACGTCGCCGGCGGTGCCGGCCCGCGTCGCCAACGTTGCGCCCGCACCGATGCGCACGGCGCCGAGCACCAGTTCGCCGCGGTCGAGCACGCACAGCCCGAGATCGACTTCACGCTGCAGCGTGACGTCGTCGCCGAGTTCGAGCAGGTCGAACCCACCGCACAGCAGGTCGACGCCCTTGTGCACGTGCACACGCTGGCCGATGCGCGCGCCGAGCATGCGCAACACGACGTTCTTCGCCTCGGTGCCTTCGAGCAACGACCACGGCACGAGGCGCACGAACCGGACGACCAGCCAATGGCGCGCATGGAACCCCGAGAACGCGGGCCAGCGACCGGCCTGGTAGCGGCCGATGAGCAGTTCCTTCGCCGCCACTGCGAGCCACGCCGTCGCGAGCGTGTAGGCACACAGGCCAAGGGCCGCGAACCACGGCAACAGCAGCACGAGCAGTTCGAGCCGGAAGCTGGTGAACGCCCACGGCAGCAGCACGAAGCCTGCGGCCCACGCGACCGCCGAAGCGGCGGCGAGCAGGGCCAGCAGGTAGCCGATCTGCACGAGCGTGAACAAGAACGGCCGCGGCCGCGCTGCTCCGACCGCCTCCGCTCGGGACGCTGGCCCGCGCGCCGTCTCGCCGGTGCCCGCGGTGGTTGCGGTCGCCTGCCCGGCCGTGTTCGCCGCGACCCGCGCCGCGAACGCCGCGAACGTCGGGCACTCGTAGAGGTCGCGCACCGCGATCGCCGAGTCGTCGCCAAGACGGCGCAGGGCCGACACCAGCATCGCCGCGCGCAGTGAGTTGCCGCCGAGCGCGAAGAAGTCGTCGGACTCGCCGATCGCCGTTTCGGGCAGCTGCAGCACCTGCGCCCAACGGGCGCGCAACCGTTGCTCGCGTCCGGTCGTCGGCTGCCACGCCACGGCACCGGCAGCGGCCACAGCCGTCGGAGCCAGGATCGGCAACGCCTTGCGGTCGACCTTGCCGCCGATCGTGCGCGGCAGCGTCGCCAACGTTCCGAACCGCGTCGGCACCATCACCTCGGGCAACACCGCGCGCACGGACGCCGCCAGTGCCACCGCATCGATCGGCCCCGGCACGGCCGGAACGACGTGGGCGACGAGCACGTTCTGTCCGCCCTCGTCCTGCGTGCGGCACGCGGCCTCGCGGATCCCGTCGCAGCGGGCCAGCACGCTCTCGATCGCTTCCAGTTCGATGCGATGGCCGCGCACCTTCACCTGGCTGTCGATGCGTCCGAGGCACGTGAGCTCGCCGTCGGGGCCGCGCCGGGCGAGATCGCCGGTGCGATAGACGCGACCGATGCCGGGCAACACCGGAAAGCGCTGCTGCGTGAGGTCCGGCAAGCCGAGGTAGCCGCGTGCCAGCCCGGGGCCCGCGAGGCAGAGTTCGCCGACCTCGCCGTCGCGCACGGGCTGCAGGTCTTCGTCGAGCAGCCACGCGACGTGCGGTTCCACCGGCTGCCCGATACCGACCGGACGGCCCGGGTGCACGCGGCCACGCACGACGGTGACGGTGCACTCGGTCGGCCCATAGCCGTTCTCGAGCCACAGCGCGGCACCCCACAGATCGGCGAGGTCCTGCGGCAGCGCTTCGCCACCCACGTAGCACAACCGCAAGTCGGGCAGCTCGTCGCGCGGCGAGCGCACGTCCATCGCGCGCAACAACGTCGGCGGCGGACAGAACACGGTGATGCGCTCGCGGCGCAGCCAGGGCGCGAGGTCGGGTCCGGCGCGCACGGTCGCGTCGTCGAGCACGACGAGCGTGGCACCGCTCGCGAGCGGCAGCCACGACTCCTCGATCGACGAGTCGTAGGCGGCCGAACTGCCCTGCGCGACCCGATCGCCAGGGCCGAGCCCGAAGCGTTGCACGCCGCGCGTGATCAGGTTCACGACGCCGGCGTGTTCGAGCAACACGCCCTTCGGCTTGCCGGTCGTTCCCGAGGTGTAGATCGCGTAGGCGAGGGTCGTCGGCACCTGCCATGGCGGCCGTGGGTGCGGTGCCGCTGCGGTCCGCCGGGCTCCACCCGTGGGCAGTTCGAGCACCGCTGCACCGAGGCCGCGCACCCGCGGCAGACCGACCGCGTCGGTGAGCACCGCTCTGGGCCCGGCATCGTGGGCGACATGGGCGATGTGCGCATCCGGGTGCGACGGATCGACGCAGACGAACGCAGCCCCGGCCCGCAGCACGCCGATCTGGGCCGCAACCAGCCAGGGGCTCGTGCGCGGCAACAGCACCAGCACCATCGCTTCGCCGTGCACGAATGGCGCGAGATCTCCCGCGACGGCATCCGCCATCGCCGACAGCCGCGCGAACGTCAGCACGGTGCGCGTCGGTCGACCGGGCCCCGGCGGGATGTCGACGGCCGCGTGCTCCGCGAACCGATCGACCGCGCGCGCCAGGAGATCCGTCAACAGCATGCAGTCAGGATGCGGTCGCGAACGCGCCCTCGCCAGCATCGCTTGCGTTCTGTGCTCCGTCGCTCGCGCCGTCGGCAAGCTGGTTGCGCCGGAGGCCGGCCGCCGCGGCCGCGCGCGGATGTCGCATTTCCGCGTGCACACGCGTCCACGAAACCGGAATCGCCGGCCGCGCGCGGCCCCAGCTGCACATCGCAAGTCCCCGTGCGAACCCGGGAACCGCCCGCGCAGCATGCGAGCAATCACCCCCGCCCCTCGGGCCGCACTTCCCACCCACGGTGGAGAATTGTGCGCAGAGACGGAACACGCCCCGTAACCGCATCGTCAGGCTTGGCAACAGCAGCCAGCCAGGAGATCCCCATGAGCGCTCGTTTCGAACTCGTTCTCGATGGTCGCGGCAAGTTCCACTTCCAGCTCTGCAGCAAGGACGACGACGTGTTGTTGCGCGGCGTCAGCTGCGCCCGGCGCGAGCAGGTGGAACTCGACGTGAACACCGCGCGGCGCGCGATGCAGGACGTGCAGCGCCTGACGCCGTTCCTGTCCTACGACGGCGGCTGCTTCCTCGCCTTGAAGGGCGACGACGACCGCGTGATCGCGCGCACCAGCCGCGTCGCGACGAAGGAAGAACTCGCGGTGATCGCGCGCCGCATCCGTGCCGTGCCCGAAGACGCGCCGCTCATCGACGCGACCGACAAGGCCCTGCACGCCAAACACTGATCCGTCGATCAGCCCGCACGATCGGGACGAGCCGCTTCGGCGAGCAGTTCCTCGGCGATCTCGCGCACGCGGTGCAGGCCGGCCGCGGCGCGGCTGGCGAGCAGCGACCACGCGAGGAAACAGCAGGTCGACAAGGCGAGTCCGATCGCGGTGCAGCCGAGCGCCTCGCGGATGCCGGTCATCGTCAGTTGCACGGTCGGCTCCTTCATCGACTCGAGCACCGTGAGCGCACTCATCACCCCGGTGACCGTGCCGAACACGGCGAACAGCAGGATCACGGTGCCAAAGCGCGCGAGGCTCGCCGCACCCGCTTGACGCAGCATCGCCTGCTGCATCGCCGCGCGTTCGCAGTTGGCCAGCATCTCGTCGAGTCCGCCGGCGCGGAGCAGGAGCCCGGCGGCGACCAACCGCCCGAGCGCCGAGCCGCTCGCGGTCGACAGGGTGGTCGCGTTCGCGATCTGGCCGGAACGCAGCGCCTGTTCGAGGCCTCGCTGCAGGCCGTCGGGCGCCAGCACCTGCGGCCGCAGGGCGAGCCAACGCACCACGGCTTTCCAACCCGCGACGACGCCGAGCAACAGCAACACCGGGCCGGCGACGCCGCACTCGAGAAACAGGCCGTAGAGACCGTCCGCAGGGGGACGGGGAACGGGAACGACGGCAGCGGCGGCGAAGCAGGCGATGGGCATTGGGACCTCGTGGGAGACGCCTGGGGAATGCCGCAAGGGCGGCAACCGGTTCATCGCGCACAGGATTTCCCGCCTGGCGTGAACCGGTCCGGGGCCGCGCGGCATCTTCCCGGTGTCCTTGCCCGAGCCCACTCCCACCCCGACCGACCCCGCCGGATTCCCGGCCGACGACCACTTCGTGCGGTCGCTGGCGCGCCGTCTGCTGCGCGATCCGCAGGCCGCGGACGACGCCGCGCAGGACACCTGGCTGGCCGCGGTCGCGCAGGGCCAGGGGACCGGCTGGCTCGACGGCCTGTCGCGCGGCTGGCTCGCGGCCGTGGTCCGCAACTTCGCGCTGCAGGCCCTGCGCGGCCGGCAGCGCCGCCTGCTGCGCGAGCAGGCCGTCGCGCGCGGGCTGTGCCTCGACCCCGACGCGGCGACGCTCGACCCCGACCAGGCTGAACGGCTGCGGCGCGCCGTCGACCAGTTGCCCGCCGACTACCGCACCGTCGTGCAACTGCGCTTCTTCGACGACCTGCTGCCGACCCGCATCGCCGAGCAACTCGACGTTCCCGTCGAGACCGTGCGCACCCGGTTGAAGCGTGCCCTGCAGCGGCTGCAGGCGTTGCTGCGCGCGACCGGCTCGGGCCGGTAGAGTCGGCTGCGGCGATGCCGCGCTTCCTGCAGATCCTCCGCAGCCTGTTCCAGAAGGTCGAACTCGGGCGCTCGCGCTCGCCCGACCTGCCCGTCGTGCGCGCGATGCTGTGGCGCGGCAAGCTGCGGCTCGACGCGCCGTCGGTGAACTACTCGTTCGGCACGTTGCACACGGTGCTCGCCGCAGCCCTGCAGCAGGTCGACGTTCGTCGCCGGGCGCCGCGCAGCGTGCTCGTGCTCGGCCTCGGTGCGGGTTCGATCGTGCACCTGCTGCGGCGGACGCACGGCATCACCGCCCCGATCGTCGCGGTCGAACTCGACCCCGAGGTCGTGCGCCTGGCCCGCACCCACTTCGGCCTCGATCGCTGGAACGATCTCGACGTCGTGGTCGACGACGCCGCCAGGTTCGTGGTGCGCGACGCCCGCCGGTTCGACCTGGTCGTGGTCGACGTGTTCCAGGACGCGAAGGTGCCGGCCCCGCTGCGGACCGCGCCGTTCGTGCAGGCGCTGCACGAACGCACGGCGCCCGGCGGCCTGCTGCTGTTCAACGTCGTCGCCGACCCGCGCGTGGTCGACGCCGAAGTCGACACGCTGGAAGCGACGCTGCGGGCGGTGTTCCCCGACGTGCGGGCACTCACCGTGGCCCGCAACGTCGTGTTCGTCGGCGAACGCGCGCGCTGACCGCGCCGTTCACTTCACGATCGGCACGTGCAGGCGGGCCGACGTGCGGAACGTGCCACCTGCTTCCAACGAAACCGCCTGGAAGTAGAGCGTCGAGCTGTCGAGGCCCTCCGGCAGGGGCAGGCCCCAACCACCGTTCTGGGCCGCGATCGGCGGCAGCAATCCGAGGTAGTCGGGGCCCGCCAGCGGGACCAGCAGCCAGCAGCCGTCGGCCACCGGCGGAACCCCGAACAGCTGCAACGACGCGGTCTGCGTCGCGACGATCGCGACGGTGATCGAGCCTGCCGGCGCACCACCGAACAGCAGACCCTCGAGTTCGCTGCCGATCAGCTGGACGCCGCTCCACCCGAGCTGCGTCGTGGTGCAGGCCGACCCCACGTTGGTCACCGGACCCGGCGTGGGCCACGTCTTGCGCGCGAGCCGGACGTAGGTGTTCACGCCGGGTTCGTAGATTCCGTATCCGACCAGGAACTCGTGGTCGTCCGCCTGGTAGGCGACCCCGCCGGCCACCGCGAGCCCGGTTCCCGACGCCGGGGAATCGACCGCGTTGCTGGTCAGCTCCTCGCCTTGGTAGCCGTAGGTGCGCACGTAGATCGTCTCGGTCGCGTTGCTGCGGAACGTCAGCGCCCAGTGGCTCTGCGTGGACCGGTCGTAGTCGGCGCCGCCGATCTCGAGCCGCGGATCGCCGTTGGACTGCAGCAGGTTGGTGCCGAACGGCTGCACCCACGACGAGCCGATGCGCGACAGACGCGAACCGCGGATGCGGTGGCCGTTCGCGTTCGGCGGCTTCGGGCTCGACTCCGCGATCGTCGACTGCGTGTAGAACAGCATCATGCGCGTGCCGGAGCCGACGAGCACCGGCGCCAGCTCGTGGTTGCCGGCGAAGCCGGAATCGACGACCTGCTCGACGTCGGCGATCAGCGCCGAATCGATGGACCGCAGCCCGATGTCCCAGGTCGCGCCGGGGCCGTTTGTCATGCGCTGGTAGCCCACGTACCACACGCGGTTCGCGTTGCCGTTCGCCGCAGCAATGGTCGGACGTTCACAGTCGACGCCGAACGCCTCCGCCACGATGGACTGCGCCGTCACCGACCCGGTTCCCGTACAGTCGAGGTCGAAGGCGTGGATCGCACTCGTGGCGACGTTCGCGAACGCGCCGATGTCCTCCACCTGGTGCACGACCAGGACCGAGAACGGCGCCAGCGCGCTGCGCTCGGTGCCCACCTTCGGCCGCCACTGGTTGCGTCCACCCGGCGCCGGCGGGAACACGACGGTTCCTTCGAAGGCCATGTCGTTGCGGCCGTGCAAGTGCGCGCGCACGCGGCGCGTGTCGCCGGTGACGATGTGGCGGGTGAAGGCCAGCACGGTCTTGCCCAAGCCCCGATGCGAGCCGAGGCTCGGCTCCATCGATTCCCAGCTCGCGGTGATGTCGCTGAACACCAGTACCGGAGCCCCGCCGTCGTTGTCGGCGCGGTAGAGGCGCAGGTCGCCGTCGCCGCCGGCGTAGCGCGACTCGGCGATCCAGACACCCTTGGTGCCGAGGTCGTCGTGGAAGATCGCGACGCTTTCGAGCACGCTGCCCGTGGTGACGTTGACCGGAACGATCAACGGGTCGACGACGAGCGGGAACTCGGCGGCGGCGAGCTGGGCGGCGCCGAGGCGCAGTTCGAGGCCAGCGCCGACCAGGGTCGTCGTCATGGCCCATTGGCGGCCGCGCGCGTCGATCGCGGTCGCAGCACCGTAGTGCACGCGCTCGACTCCCCGCGCGTCGCGGAACGCGATGCCGCGGTCGCGCACGGTCGGCAGCAGGGTCGACGAGATCGCACCGCTCACCACGAGGTCGCCGACCGCGGCCGGCCGTTCCTGCAGCACGAACGTCTGCTCGAGCCCTTCGGCGCGCACGTCGTAGGCCTCGACGACGCCACCGAAGGCGAACTCGACCCGGCGCGACTGCGTGGACCGCCGCGGCGCGCCATGGACCAGTTCGTGCTCGCCGACGCGCACGCTCACCGTCCGCCAGGCGACGGCAGCTGCCTGGCCACCGTGCTCGCCGTAGGGCACGAACGTCATGCCGCCGTCGAACGAGGCCTTGTAGTCGTCGCCCGCCGCCCAGGTGCCGTAGGCGACGTCACCCTCGGGGGCGAGGGTGTGCACCGGTGTCACCAGCCCGCGGCCGGGCTCGCGGCCTGCGGAATGGACGGGTTCTTGGGCGTGGGAAGCGGTGGCGGCGAGCAGCGTCGCGGCCACGGCACGGGTCGTTCGGTTCCAAAGCATGTGGGTCCTCGATTCGGATTCAGGTGCCGACGAAAGCGCCGCGACCGACGAAGACCGGACATCCATCTGCGCCGGACCAGTCCGCGGAGATTTCCTGTCCGCCCGGCCCGGGCCACGACGCTCCTGTCCGCGGTACGACCACGCCGCCTAGACTGCCCACCCAGTGCCGCGCATGCACCCGCCCGACCCGACCAGCCGGCCTCCGGCCGATACGCAGCAACTTCGCCTGCAGCGGCTGGCGGCGGCAATGGAGGCTTTCCTCGCCTTCGAACGCTCCGGCGGCGACCGCGAGCACTTCCTGCGCCAGCACGAACCGCTGCGCGAATTGCTCGAGCCGATGTTCGACCCGGTCGCCGCCGACGACGACGTCGATGGCGTCACCGCAACGACGTCACCGATCGGCCCTGGCCACTGCGTCGGCGACTACCGCATCGTGCGGGAAGTCGGCCGCGGCGGCATGGGCGTCGTCTACGAAGCCGAACAACTGTCGCTGCGTCGGCGGGTCGCACTGAAGGTCCTGCCGGCGGCGAGCACCGCGTCGCCACGCTCGATCGAGCGCTTCCGGCGCGAAGCCGCCGCCGCGTCCCGTCTGCGCCATCCGGCGATCGTGCCGATCCACGAAGTGGGCGAATGGCGCGGCACGCACTACTACTCGATGGAGTTCGTCGACGGCCTGCCGCTCGCCGACGTGATGCAGCACGAACGTCTCGGTGTGCGCGGCGACTGCAGCCGCGCCGCCGAAGTGGCCGAAGTCGTCGCGCGGGTCGCCGACGCACTGCAGCACGCGCATGCACACGGCGTCGTGCATCGCGACGTGAAGCCGCACAACGTGATGATCACGCCGGACGGCACCGTTCGCCTGCTCGACTTCGGCCTGGCCCGCGAGCTCGACGGACGCAGTTCGGCCCACGGCGAGTTCCTGGGCACGCCGCACTACTGCAGCCCGGAGCAGGTGCTCGGGATCACCGCCGGCCCCACCGCGGACGTGTTCTCGCTCGGCATCGTGCTCTACGAACTACTGGCGCGCCGCCGACCGTTCGACGGCGACAGCGCCCGCGTCGTGCTGCGACGGATCGAGGACGGCGAGTTCCCGTCGTTGCGCAGCGCGGCCCCCTCGGTCCCGCGGGACCTGGTGACCATCTGCCACAAGGCGCTCGAACGTCGGCCGCAGGACCGCTACCCGAGCGCGGGCGCGTTCGCCGCCGACCTCCGTCGCTTCCTGCGCATCGAGCCGATCCACGCGTTGCCGCCCGGTCCGTTCACCCGGAGTGCGAAGTGGCTGCGGCGCCACCGCGTCGGCGCGACGATCACGGCGGCGGCGTTGTTGGGCATCGTCGGGGCACCGACGGCCTACGCGCTGCACTTGATCGACACCAACGCCACGATCGGCCGCGAACGAGAGGTCCTGGTCGCGGCCGAGGAGCTTGGCTTCCGCAGCATCGAACAGACTTTGACCCTGCTGGGTGAGCGACTCGACCAGGAGCCCGAGGCCGACCTCGTTCGCCAACCGCAACTCGCCTATGTCGTCGCGCTGTGCGAGAGCTACTTGTCGCTGCGCGCCGGCGAACACGGCCGTGCCCGCAGCGTCGCGCACGCGCTTTGGCGCATCGCCGGCCTGCAGACTCAGCTCGGGCGCCACGCCGAAGCGATCACCGCCTGCAACCGGGCCCGGGCCCTCTTGGCGGCCGCACGGGACCCAGCGGCCGATTCGGAGGTGTTGCTGCTCGGCCGCATCCTGGTGCGCGAACTGCACGCCCGCCAGCAACTCGATCCGAGCGGCGCCGCCGACGAGTTCGCGCGCGCGATCGCCCATTGGGAGCAAGCACGACCAGGGTCGCCGTCGCCTGAGTGCACGCGAATCCACGCCGAGACCTTGCACATCCGCGCCCGGGCCCTGGCTGCGCGCCTCGACGGCCGCGCCGAGGCGGAGCGGCTGTTGCGCGCCGCGGCGCTGCTGCTGGCGCGGCAGGAACTCGACTCGGATCCCGAGGCCAAGGTCCTGCGGGTGCGCAACGATGCGATGCTCGGCCAGGTCCTGTTGGCGACGTTCCGGACCGCGGACGCCCACGGACTCCTGGCCCAGGTGGTGGCACGCATGGCCGAGCTGCCGCGCACGCCCCTGCTGGGCGTCGAACTCGCGCGGGCCCACGTCGACCTTGGCACTGCACTGCACCGCCTGGATCGGCCGGCCGACGCAGAACGGGAACTGCGCCAGGGACTGGCCGAGACCGAGACCCTGTTGCGCGACTACCCAGGTTCACGCCCCCTGCAGCGAACGCGCCTCTGGTGTCGGTCCATGCTGGCGTCGTCGTTGTTGGTGCGCGGCGAGGTGGCCGAAGCGGAAACCCTGCTGCGCGCGGGCCTCGACGGAGACGACGCGGACGACAAGGGTGGCGATTGGATGGAGCGGTCCGTTCGCGCCGACCTGGCCATGCAGCTTGCGACCTGCCTGTCGATGCGCACCGACCTCTCCGAGCACGCCGAGGAAGCCCGCCGGTGGTTCACGCGGGCGGCCGAGACGATGCACGGCCTCGTCGCCGAGCACCCGGACCACCTCGATTTCCGGGTCGAACTCGGCGTCGCCTGGAACGGCCTGGCTTCGCTGCACAACGAGGGCGGCGACGCGGCCGCCGCGCTCGTTGCCGCCGACACCGCGATCGCCGCACAACGCGAAGTGGTCGCGCGCCTGCCGAAGCACGGCCGTGCGCACGCATTCCTCGGCATCCACTGCAGCCAGCGCGCCTACGCCCTGGCCCGACTCGGTCGCCATGCCGAGGTCGCCGCCACCGCCGCCGAAGTGATCGAGCAGGCACCCAGGCAGCTCGCAGCCCTCCGCCTGGCCGCCGATGCAGCCACGCGCGCCGCGGTCGGACTCACCGGCGACCCCGCCGCGGCCGAGAATGCGGCGAGCACAGCAGTGCGTTTGCTGGCGCGTCTCGGCGACCTCGACGCCGCCGAGGGCCGCAGGCTGCTCGAAAACCGCCGGTTCACTTCGCTGCGCGAGCGGCCGGACGCGCAGCGTCTGCGACAACGCCTGGAGGGCAAATGACCGATCGACCGAGCGGCTCCATCACCCAGAAGGTGCTGTCGGTGCACCGCGGCGACGAACGCGCCCTGCACGAACTGGTCGCGGCCCACCTGCCCTGGATCGAGGCGCACGTCCGCCAGCGCCTGTCGCCCGCGGCCCGGCGCGACGGCGACACCCAGGACTTCGTGCAGCAGGCGCTGCTCGACGTGTTGCGCGACGGTCCCCGCTTCGCCATCGAGGACGAACGTGCGTTCCGGGCGTTGCTGGCGCGGATCGTGGAGAACACGCTCGTCGACCGCGTGCGGTGGTTGCACCGCGAACGCCGCGACGTCCGGCGCGAACGCGCCCTGCCGAGCGATTCGGTGCTGCTGCTCGACGCGCCGCTGCGTGCCGTCACGGAGCCTCCCTCCCGCGCTGCGGCCGACGAGCAGCGCGAGTGGCTGCGTCTGGCCCTCGAACTGCTCGAGCCCGAGGATCGCCAAGCCATCCGCGGTCGCGACTGGGACGGCCTCGCCTTCGCCGAGCTCGGCGAACGCGTGGGCATCGCGGAAGAAGCGGCCCGCAAGCGCTACCAGCGCGCGCTGCCGAAGCTGGCGAAGAAACTCGACCAGCTGCGAACCGGACGCTGGCGCGACGACGCGCCGTGACCGTCAGGCGAGCCGCATCGCGGCGTACGGCGCCACGGTGCACACCACGGTGACGACGGCCGCCGCGACGATCGCGATGCGCACGCCGAACGTCGGCTGCGACCGCCCGTCGATCGGCGCCCCGCCGGACAGCAGGTCCGGCACCGGCCGCATGTAGTAGAGCGCGCCGAACACGCCACCGAGCGCCGCGACGACCGTCCACGACATTCCCGCCGTCTCCCAGCTGCGCGCCAGGACCAGGAACTTCGCGAGCAGGCCAGGGGTGGGCGGCATGCCCGCCAGCGACATCAGGCCGGCCACGAGGGCCAGGCGCCGCATCGTGCCGAGCGGCCGGGACCGCATCGTGGTGAGGTCGATCTCGTCACCGTCGCCACTGATCGCCGCGAGCACCAGGGCCGAGGCCGCGACGTAGACCGCGAGGTAAAAGCACACGGTGGCGTGGGCCCCTGCACCGCAGGCGATGCCGAGTGCCACGAACCCGCCCTGCGCCACGGCCGAGTTCGCCAGCAGGCCGCGCAACGTCCGCTGCGCGAGCGCACCGAGGGTGCCCCACACGATCGTCGTCACCGCCAGCGCCACCAGCACGTCCTGCTGCAGCCGTTCGCCGCCCACCACGTGGCCCAGCGCGAACGCGGCACCGACCTTGGACACGGTCATCGCGAAACCGACGCCGCCGATCGGACCGGCCTGGATCACGCCGAGAGCCCCGAACTGCAGCGGCACCACCGCCAGTTCGAACGACACGCCGAGCAGCAGCAGCAGATGCCCGATCGTGCGCAGTTGCTGCAAGCCGTCGCCGGCCACAGCGGGCGCACCGACCTCGAGCGAGCCGGTGGCGTAGAAGTGCAGCGCCGTGCCGTAGACCAGCAGTGCTGCGGCGATCGCGCCGAGCACGAAGAAGCGGAACGCGGCCTCGAGCGAACGTTCCCCGCGGCCGATGCCGGCGAGCACCGCGACCGACAGCGACATCGACTCGAAGCCGACCAGGATCGTCAGCAGGTTGGTGGCCGACACCAGCGCACAGGCGCCGGCCGAGCCGAACAGGATGAGGGCCGTGGTCTCGGCGCGATGCCGTTCGTCGGCGAGTTCGTCGTGGCGCACCAGCAGCACGCACAGCAGTGCGGCCGACAGCACGATCAACAGGGGGAAGGTGGCCGCAGTCGGCGTCGCGATCGCGGGGACCGCGGCGAGCACCGTGGCGGCGACGCCCAGCCCGGCGACGATCTGCGCCGACCACTTCGCCGCCCCGACCAACACCAGGGTTGCGAGCACGCCGAGCACGGCGGCTGCCTGCAGGCTGCGTTCCAGTTCGAGGAACCAGGACATGGATTGCGGAGGGCTTGGGGATCAGTGACGGAGCACGGTCACGAGCGTCACGATGCCCGCGCCGAACAAGGAGAACACGATCGCGGTGACGACGCGGCCGTCGTGCACCGACGCAACGAGACGGGCGACCCCGTCGGAGACGCCGCTGGCGACGTCGACCCACGAGCCGCGGAACGACGGCAGTGCGGCCCCGCTGCCCTTGGCCTTGACCCAGGCACCGGCGAGCACGAAGCCGCAGAGACCGAGGCCGCCGGCGATCGCACCGAGCGTCGACCAGGCGTGCACCTCGGGCGCCTTGCCGAGTGCCGGGGCGAGCACTTCGCCGAGCGGGTTGCCGGTCCAACCGAGCACCACGGCACCGACGGCGAGCAGCGCCACCGGACCGAGCAGCAGCAGGCCCGGCGCGTGCGCGTGCAGCTTCGAGTCGCTGCGGCCGAACACCGCGAACCAGAGCCGCCCGGTGTAGAGCCCGGTCAGCACCACGCCCCCGAGCAGCAGGTAGCCGAGCATCGGCGCGTGTTCGAGTCCGGCCTCGAGCACGAGGTCCTTGCTGAACGCACCCGCGGTCGCGATCGGCAGTCCGATCAACGCCAGCGAACCGACCAACGCCAGCCACGCCGTGGCACCGAGCTGGCCGCGCAGGCCGCCGAGCTTGCCGAGTTCTTCCTCGCCGTCCGTGGCGTGGATGACGATGCCGGCGACCAGGAACAGCAGCGCCTTGAACGACGCGTGCGTGAACAGGTGGAAGAACGCGGCGAACGGCGCACCGAAGCCGATCGCGGCGAACATGTAGCCCAGCTGCGACAGCGTGCTGTAGGCGAGGCCCTTCTTGTAGTTCGTCTGCTGCAGGCTCGCGATCGCCGCGACCAGCGCGGTCAGCACGCCGAGCCAGGCCACCACGTGCAGCACGTCGGGCGCCTGCGCCAACACCAGGTGCGTGCGGCACAGCAGGTAGACGCCCGCTGCGACCATCGTCGCGGCGTGGATGAGGGCCGACACCGGCGTCGGGCCCGCCATCGCGCTCGGCAGCCAGAAGTAGAGCGGCCCCTGCGCCGACTTCGCGGCGGCGGCGACGACCAGCAGGGCGCCGATCATGGTGGCGCCCGAGGTGCCGGTCGGGGTGACCAGCGCGTGCAGGTTGACCAGGTCGGCCTGGCCGCGTGGCAACAGCACGACGGCGAGCAGCAGGGCGGCGTCGCCGATCGCGTTCGCGGCGAGCGCCTGCATGCCGGCGCCGAGCGTGCCTTCCTTGTCGCGCCAGAAGCTGATCAGCAGGAACGACGCGATGCCGACGCCGGCCCAACCGGCGACCAGCACGACGAGGTTGCCCGCCAGCACCAGCAGGCACATGGTCGCGACGAAGAAGTCGAGCAGCGCGAAGAAGCGGCGCTGGCCCGGGTCGTCGTGCATGTACGCCAGCGAATAGACGTAGACACACGAAGCGACCGCACCGATCACCGTCAGCATCGTCGCCGAGAGCGCGTCGAGCCGCAGCGCGAAGGTGCCGTCGCCGAGCATCGGCAGCCAGTCGGCGATCGATACGACGAGCGGCGCGTGGTCGCCCACGAGCCAGGCGGCGCCGGCGAGCAACACCGCGATCGGACCGAGCAGGCTGGCGACGCCGGCGCGGCCGACGCCCAGGGCCTGCAGCAACAGGCCGGGGATCGTGCACAGGAACGCCCAAGGCAGCAGCGAGTTCATCCCTGCACCTCACCGGGCGAGTCGATGTCCGCATCCGGCCGCGGCCGGAAGAACGCGAGGGCCAGCGCCAGCCCGACCACCGCTTCGGCGGCGCCGAGCACCAGCACCAGCAGCGCCGCGGTCTGGCCGTCGATCTGGTTGCGCACGCGGGCGCCGAGCACGAGCAGCAGGTTGCCGGCGTTCAGCAGGATCTCGATCGACATCAACAGCGCGATCGGGCTGCGCCGCAGCAGCAAGCCGACGACACCGACCGTGAACAGCAGGGCGCTGGTGGCGAGCACGAGCACTTCGGGCGTCGACACGAGCGAAGCAGCGAGTGCGATCATCGACGTCCCTCCGCGTCGCTGCGCGTCGTGGTGTGGCGCTGCCACAAGGTGACGCCACCGACGATCGCGACCAGCAGCAGGATCGCGGTCAGTTCGAACGGCACCAGCTGCGGCCCGAACAGGGAGCGCGCGATGCCCTTGATCTCGAAATCCACCGTCGCCGGTGCTGCCGGCGCGCTGGCGGCGGCGACCGCCGTGGCCCCCGACAGCAACACCGCGCCGACCACGCCGCCACCGGCGAGAGCGATCGCGAGTCGTCCGGGACGCGCCTTCGGTTCCACACCGTCCTGCGGCAGCAGCAGCACGACGAACAGGAACAACACGACGATCGCGCCCGAGTAGACGATCACCTGCCCCATCGCCGCGAAGTCGGCGGCGAGCAGCAGGTAGCAGGCGGCGATCGCGAGGCTGTGCACCAGCAGCAGGCAGGCGCAGTGCACGATGCGGCGCGCCAGCACGAGGCCGAGCGCCGAGAACAACGCGATCGCACACGCGATCGCCAGGGGGACCATGCGATCCGTCATCCGCCGATGTCCTTGCGTGCAGAGGGTCGCGCGCCCGTCGGGGTGTCACGATGGCCGTCGGGTGCGCCGGCCACCGACTTCTCGCCCGCCGGCATCCCGCCGACACGCCCGCGGTGGGCGTCGACGTCGGCGTGGAACTGGCGTTTCGGCGCGAACTTCTCCGGTTCGAGCAGCATCGGCTTCGTGTAGACGAGGCTCTCGCGCGTGTGGTCGGCGAGCTCGTACTCCGGGCCGAGCCGGATGGCTTCGACCGGGCACGCTTCCTCGCAGAAGCCGCAGAAGATGCAGCGCAGCATGTTGATCTCGAAGTGCTGCGCGTAGCGCTCGCCGAACGAGACCGGGTTCTTCGGGTCGTTCTCGGCGGCGCCGACGTAGATCGCCTGCGACGGGCACGCGGCCGCGCACAGGTGGCAGCCGATGCAGCGTTCGAGGCCGTTCTCGTACTTGTAGAGCTTGTGCCGGCCGCGGAACCGTTCACTGACCGGACGCTTCTGCTCCGGATACATGACGGTGTTCTTCGCACGTCCCAGATGGCGGAACGTCGTCCACATGCCGCGGGCCAGGGCTTTCAGTTCTTCGAACATGGCGTCACTGCAGGGCGACCACGGCCACGGCCGTGATCACGATGTTGAGCAGGCCCAACGGCAGCAGCGTCGACCACGACAGCCGCATGAGCTGGTCGTAGCGAAGGCGCGGCAGGGTCGCCCGGATCCACACGAACAGGAACAGGAACAGGCCGACCTTGAGCAGGAGCCAGTGCGGCCCCGGCCAGAACGGTCCCGACCAGCCGCCGAGGAACAACGTCGCTGCCAGGGCACTGACAGTGAACATGTTGATGTACTCGGCGATGAAGTAGAGGGCGAACCGCATGCCGGTGTACTCGGTGTGGTACCCGGCCACGAGTTCGGTCTCGGCCTCCGGCAGGTCGAACGGCGCACGGTTGGTCTCGGCGCACGCGGCGAGCAGGTAGAGCACGAAGCCGACCGGCTGCAGCAGGATCGTCCAGAAACCCATCTTCTGCTGCGACGCGACGATGTCGCCGAGCGACAGGCTGCCGTGCACCAGCACCACGCCGACCAGCGCGAGGCCGAGGATGAGTTCGTAGCTGACGACCTGCGCCGCGGCGCGCAGCGCGCCGAGCAGCGAGTACTTCGAGCCCGACGACCAGCCGCCGAACACCAGCGCGTAGACGCCGAGCGAGCTCATGCCGAGCAGGTAGAGCAGGCCGACCGGCATGTCGGCGACGACCATCGGCACGTCGGCACCGGCGATGTGCACGGTCGGGCCGAACGGCAGCACCGCGGCCGCCGCCAGCGCCGCGAACAGCGCGATCGTCGGCGCGAACCAGAACAACACGCGTTCGGCCTTCGCCGGCGTGATGTCCTCCTTGAACAGCAGCTTGAGCCCGTCGGCGAGCGGCTGCAGCAGGCCGAAGATGCCGACGCGGTTGGGACCGACGCGGCACTGCATCCACGACATCACGCGCCGTTCGAACCAGGTCGTGTACGGCATCGCCGTCATCACGATCGCGACCAGCACCAGCGACCGCGCCAGGTTGATCAGCAGGTCGTTCACGCGCGGCCTCCGGCGGGCACGGCCGCGGCGTTGGCCAGCGCCTGCAGCAGTTCGTGGTCCATGCGCACGTCGGCGGGCCGTTGCCCGGCGGCCTGCAGCGCCTGGCGCTGGCCGTCGAGGTTGGTGACGTGGCCAGTGGTCTCGTACGGGTGCGCCAGCGGCAGCACCACTTCGACCTCGGCGGAGTCCGGAACGGCCCCGCTGGTGACGACGATCGCCTTGCCGCCCGGCACGACCACCGGCGCGTCGCAGCCGATCGAGCACACCACCTGCGGGCTGCCGGCGAGCACGTCGGTGCGCGCCAGTTCGGGCGCGTGGTTGGCGGCGCCTCGCGCGTTGAACGCGCGCAGCGGCGCGCCGCGGAAACCGGTCTCGGCAGTGACGCCGAGGGCCTGCGCGATCGCGTCGGCGGCGGCGCGCAGCCTGGCGTTGCCGGCGAACGGCGCCCCGAGCAGCACCGCGGCCGGGCCGTCGCCCTTCAGGGCGGCGGCGGCAGCGGTCGCCTCCGGCGTGGCCGGCTTGCCGGCCAGCGCCGCAGCGAGCGCTTCGGCAGCGGCGACGAGGCCGTCGTTCCCGACCTTCAGCCAGTGCTTGCTGTCGCGCCACAGACCGTTGTCCGGCCCGACCACGACGAGCGGGGCGCCGGCGGTGGTCGCCTTGCGCAGCCACAGGGCCAGGATCGGCAGCGTGTGCCACGGATCGCAACCGAGGTCGACGATGCGTTTGACCTTCGCCAGGTTCTGGATGCGGCCCTGCACCGGCCACGGCGACACGACCGGCTCGATGAAGCCGATCGCCGTGTTCGGGAACGCGCCGCGCAAGGCGGCGCCGGCGACCTGGCAGGCCTCGTCGGTCAACCGGGCCGACAGCGCGATCGCACTCTTGCCGGAACGCAGCAACGCGGCCGCGCGCGCGATGGCGTCGGCGAACGTGGCCTTCTGCAGCGTGCCGTTCACGCGCACCATCGGCGAGCGCACCCGGCGGTTCTTGCCTTCGGGCCCGGCATGCGCGGCGGTGATCGCCGGCGGCAGCGACTGGTAACGACCGGTGTCGCACAGCCAGCCGTCGTCGATCGCCTTGTTCTCGCGCGCCAGCACGCGCAGGATCGTCGCGTCGCGCACGTCGAGGCGGACGTTGCAGCCGACGCTGCAGCCGCTGCACACCGACGGCACGTGCTGCAGGTCCCAGGGCCGCGAGCGGAAACGGTACTGGCGCGACGTGAGCGCGCCGACCGGGCACAGTTCGACCGTGTTGCCGGAGAATGGCGAATCGAACGACTCGCCGGTCAGCGTGCCGATGACGCTCTCGCCGCCGCGTTCGAGCGGCACGATCGCCGAATCGCCGGGAATCTCCTCCTGGAAGCGCGTGCAGCGGTAGCACAGGATGCAGCGCTCGCGGTCGAGCACGATCGTGTCCGACAGCGGCAGCGCCTTCTCCTTGGCGCGCTTGGGCTCTGCCAGCCGCGACGTGGTGCCGCCGGACTTGAAGGAGTTGTCCTGCAGCGGGCACTCGCCGCCCTTGTCGCAGATCGGGCAGTCGAGCGGGTGGTTGGCGAGCAGCAGTTCGAGCACCGACTGCTGGCCGTCGACCGCACCCTTCGTCTTCGTGTTGACGACCATGCCCGGCCCGACCGGCGTCGTGCACGCGGTCTGCAGGCGCGGCATCTTCTCGATTTCGACGAGGCACATGCGGCAGGCGCCGACCGGCTTCAGCTTCTCGTGGTAGCAGAAGACCGGGATCTCGATGCCCACGGTCTTCGCCGCTTCGACGAGCAGCGTTCCCTTCGGCACCGACACCTTCTTGCCGTCGATCGTCAGTTCGACCAGATCGCTCATGAACGCTTGCTCCAGTCGTCGCTGGCTCCACGGCCACCCGTGATGGCCGCAATGAACTCGCTGCGGAAGTGGGCGATGGTCGCCTTCACCGGACTCGTCGCGAAATCGCCGAGCGCGCACAGCACCTTGCCGGCGATGCGGTCGGACAGCGACAGGAGGAAGTCGATGTCCTCGGTCTTGCCCTGGCCGCCCTCGATGCGCTGCAGCACCTTGTGCAGCCAGGCCACGCCTTCGCGGCACGGCGTGCACTTGCCACACGACTCGTGGCGGAAGAACTCCACCATGCGGGTCGCCGCGCGCACGATGTCGACGTCGTCGGGAATCACGATAAGCGACGCCGAACCGAGCATCGAACCCGCGGCCTGCACGCCTTCGTAGTCCAGCTTCGCGTCGAGCTTGTCGGCCGGCACGATCGGCGCCGAGATGCCCGCGGGCAGCACGCCCTTGATCTTGCGGCCGCCGCGCACGCCGCCGCCCTGGTTCTCGATCAGCTCGCGGAACGTCGTGGCGCCGAGCGGCAGCTCGTAGTTGCCGGGCCGGTTCACGGCACCCGACAGGCAGTAGATCTTCGGGCCGGCACTCTTCGGGTTCGGTCCGATCGCCTTGTACCAGTCGGCGCCGTTCTGCACGATGTGCGGCACGTTGACGATGGTCTCGACGTTGTTGACGACGGTCGGCCGCTGGTAGAGGCCCGCCACCGCCGGGAACGGCGGGCGCGAACGCGGCATCGGCCGCCGGCCTTCGAGCGATTCGAGCAGCGCCGTCTCCTCGCCGCAGATGTAGGCACCGGCCCCGAGGAACACGTGGATCTCGAGGTCGAAGTTCGTGCCGAGCACGCCCTTGCCGAGCAGGCCGGCGGCCTTGGCTTCGGCGACCGCGGCGCGCATGCGTTCGCCGGCTTCGACGTACTCGCCGCGCAGGTAGAGGAACGCCTCGTTGCAGCCGATCGCGAAGCTGGCGATCGCCATGCCCTCGACCAGCATGTGCGACTCGACCTCCATCAGCTCGCGGTCCTTGAACGTGCCGGGCTCGGACTCGTCGGCGTTGACGACGAGGTACTTCGGGCCCGGGACCTTCGGCACGAAGCTCCACTTCATGCCGGCCGAGAACGCCGCACCGCCGCGGCCGCGCAGGTTGGCGTCTTTGACGACGTTGGTGACCGCGTCGGGCGTCATCGACCGCAGCGCCTTCTCCAGCGCCTGGTAACCGCCGCCGGCGCGGTACTCGGCGAGCGACACCTGGGTCGTGCGCGGCTGGTGGCGCAGCAGGATCGGCGTGTAGTTGGCCGAGGCGCCGACCTTCGCCGGGGCTGGGGCCGGATGGAAGTCGTGGTTGCGGGTTCCGGCGGTGGCCGGGACCTTGCCCGCTTTCAGGCTCGCGCACAGCGCCTGCACGTCGGCCGGTTCGCGCACGCTCTCGACGTAGTGGTCGCCGACGCGGCACATCGGCGCGCGATGGCAGGCGCCCATGCACTCGACGGTCTTGTGCAGCGACACGCCGCCGTCCGGCGTGGTCTGGCCCTCGGCGATGCCGAGCCCCTGCTCGAGCTGCTGCACCAGGCGATCGCCGCCCATGAATCCGCACGGCACCTGCGTGCACACTTCGACGTGCAGCCGGCCGTGCGGCTCGGTGTGCAGCATCGAGTAGAACGTCGTCAGCTCCTGCGCCTGCGCGTGCGAGACGCCGACGAGGTCGGCGACCTGCGCCACGACTTCGGGCGGCAGCCAGCCGACTTCCTTCTGCGCGAGCTTCAGCGACGGCAGCAACGCCGTGCGGGGCTTCGGGTACTTGGCGACTTCGGCCTGGATCGCGCTGCGGCAGGCGGCCGACAGCGTGACCTTCTGGCGGTTCGCGTGGTCCACCGTGTGTGCGCCGCTCACCGGTCCACCTCGCCGAGCACCGGGTCGACGGTCGAGATGATCGCGACCAGGTCGGCGATCAGCATGCCCTTGGCCATCAGCGGCAGCGCCTGCAGGTTGGCGAACGACGGCGCGCGCGAGTGGATGCGCACCGGCTTGCCGGTGCCGTCGCTGCGCACGTAGAAACCGAGTTCGCCGCGCGGCGACTCGACCGGCGCGTAGGCCTCACCGGCCGGCGGCCGCAGCCCTTCGGTGTAGTGCTTGAAGTGGTGGATCAACGCTTCCATCGAGTGCTGGAACTCCGCGCGGAGCGGCGGCATCACCTTGCGGTCGTCGGTGCGCACCGGGCCGCCCGGCATGCGGGCCAGGGCCTGCTGGCAGAGCTTGACGCTCTCGCGCAGTTCGGCGATGCGCACCTGGTAGCGGGCGTAGCAGTCGCCCGCGGTGGCGGTGCAGACGCGGAAGTCGTAGGTCTCGTAGCCGCAGTACGGATGCAGCTTGCGCAAGTCCTGTGGCACGCCGCTGGCGCGCAACAGCGGACCGCTCACGCCGAGCGCCATCGCATCGTCGGCGGCGAGCTTGCCGATGCCGATCATGCGCTCCTTGAACAGCGGGTTGTGCGTCAGCAGGCCCTCGTATTCGTCGATGCGCGCCGGCAGGCCGTCGACGACCTGCTTGCAGCGCTGCATCCAGCCGTCCGGGAAGTCCATCGCCAGGCCGCCCGGCCGGATGAACGACGTCATCATGCGCGCGCCCGACGCCTCCTCGAACAGGTCGAGCAGCGTCTCGCGTTCGCGGAAGGTGTAGAGGAACACCGACAGGGCGCCGATGTCCATCGCGTTGGTGCCCACCCACACCAGGTGGCTGTTGATCCGCGTCAGTTCGGCGAGCAGCACGCGCGCGACGACGGCGCGTTCGGGAATGCGGCAATCGAACAGCTTCTCGACCGCGAGGGCATACGCGAGGTTGTTGCCCATCGGGTTCAGGTAGTCCATGCGATCGGTCATCGTGATCGCGTGGAACCAGTTGCGGGCCTCCATCGTCTTCTCGATGCCCGTGTGCAGGTAGCCGATGATCGGCCGGCACGACACGACGATCTCGCCGTCGATCTCGAGCTCGAGCCGCAGCACGCCGTGCGTCGACGGGTGCTGCGGTCCCATGTTGATGCGCATCGTCTCGCGGCCGTCCGCGGTGCGTTCCCGGGTGCCCTGCATGGTCAGGCCTCCTCCCGCAGGATGGTGAAGTCGACCGGCTCGCCACCGAGCGGGTGGTCGCGGCGCAGCGGATGCGACGGGAAGTCGTCCGGCAGCAGGATGCGCGTCAGGTCCGGGTGGCCGTCGAAGCGCACGCCGAAGAGGTCGAAGACTTCGCGTTCGTACCAGTTGGCGGCGGCGAAGACCGGCGTCAGGCTTGCGAGCTGGCCTTGCGTGCGCGTGCGCAACCGCAGCCACTTCTTGCCCTGCGGCGAGTAGACGTGCAGCACGACTTCGAACCGCTGCGCGTCGTTCGGATGGTCGACACAGGTGATGTCGAGGAAGCGGACGAAGCCGGACCGCTGCACCATCGCCGCGGTCTCGCGCCAGCGCGCGGCGTCGACGACCAGCCCTTCGATGCCGTCGCGGCCGATGCCCTTCTCGAGCTGGTCGAGGGAGTAGGTCGCGTCGCTCATGCCTTGCTCCGCTTGGCGATGCGGTCCTTCAGCTTCAGCACCGCGTCGATCAGCGCTTCCGGGCGCGGCGGGCAGCCCGGGATGTAGACGTCGACCGGCACCAGGCGATCGACGCCCTGCACGATCGCGTAGTTGTTGAAGATGCCGCCGCAGGACGCGCAGTCGCCCATCGCGATGACCCACTTCGGCTCCGGCATCTGGTCGTAGATCTCGCGCAGCACCGGCGCCATCTTCAGCGCGACGCGACCCGACACGATCATCAGGTCGGCCTGGCGCGGGCTGGCGCGGAACAGTTCGCTGCCGAAACGCGCGAGGTCGAAGCGGCCGGCCGCGGTCGCCATCATCTCGATGGCGCAGCAGGCGAGGCCGAACGTCGCCGGCCACAGCGAGTTCTCGCGGCTCCAGTCGGCGCCGCGCGACAGCAGCCAACCCGACGAACCGTCCTTCTCGTGGGCCGCGGCGCGCGACCCGGGAATGCCGTGCGAACCGTGTGCGTTCATCGCCACTCCAAAGCACCGCGCGAGCGGGCGTAGACGTAACCGGCCACGAGCAGGACGAGGAAGCTGAACATGATCCCGAGCCCGCGCGTGCCGAGTTCGCGCACGACCACGGCCCACGGGTAGAAGAACAGGGCTTCGACGTCGAACACCAGGAACAGCATTCCGACCAGCGCGAAGCGGATCGGGATCCGGGTCACCGGCCCGCCTTGCTCGGACACACCGCATTCGTACGGGCGGAGCTTGGCGGCGCTGGGGTTGCGTGGTGCCAACCGGCCGGCGATCAGCGCGATCACGGCCGGGATGGCGACGGCCAGTCCCAGGTGAACGGCCAGGGGCGGCAACTGGTCGGTGGCAGCTAGCATTCCGTTCATCTGTAAAAAGCCCGGGCGGCACGGACAACGCGAAAC
>JAEUHV010000507.1 GCA_016794485.1 Planctomycetota bacterium | reverse complement strand
CAACGGCAACCAGGAACTGCAGGCGGTCAAGATCCAGAAGGCGGCGGTAGACCCGAACGACGTCGACACGCTCGAGGACCTGGTGACGGCTGCGGTGAAGCAGGCGCTGCAGGCCGCGAAGGAACTGCGCGACCGCGAGATGAGCAAGGTGACCGGCGGCATGAACCTGCCGGGCATGGGCTTCTAGGCGCGGTTCCGCGCGGCATCGGCCGCATGTCGGGCCGTCGACGCCGCGCCGGCTTTCCGATGGCGGATCCGTGGCCGGCCGGCGTGGCCACGGGCGCTTCTGCCGATGCGTGCGGCCGGTCCGGCGTGGCCGGCCAAGGGCATGCATCTTGCCGGTCCCGGGATCATGGCCGCTTTGCCAGGTTGCCGCCGGCCTCCGACCACGCGGAGTGCGCGATGACGCTGCCGTTCGCGGAGCGCATGTCGGGCCACGCCTGGACCGTGCTGCCGACTGCGCGCGACCTGGTGCTGCGGCCGCACCTCGCGGCGTTCTTCGAGCACACGATCCCGGTGGTCGACGATCGCTTCGGGCCGGGGACGCTGTCGTGTGCGCTGGCAGTGCCGGACGGCGCGACCGACGTCGTGGTCCTGGTGCACGGGCTCGGCGGCGATCGCCGGTCACCGAGGGTGCAGCGAGCCGCCCGCGAACTGCACGAACTCGGCATGGCGACGCTGGCCCTGGACCTGCGCGGAGCCGACCGCCGGGGCGTGGGCCTGCACCACGTGGCGATGGTCGATGACCTCGTGGCGGCGTGCCGTTCGCCGTTGCTGGCGCCGTTCCGGCGCGTGTTCGTGCTCGGCTTCTCGATGGGGGGGCACCTCGCGCTGCAGTTCGCCGCCGTCGGCGGGCAGCCGCGCCTTTCTGGCGTGGCCGCGGTGTGTGCGCCGCTCGACCTCGCTGCCGCCCAACGACATCTCGACCAGCCGACGCTCGGCTTCTACAGGCACTGGGTGTTGCGCGGGCTGAAGGCCCAGTACGCCGCCGTCGCGCGCCACCACGTCGTGCCGACGCCGGTCGCCGAAGTGCGGCGCGTGCGCACGTTCCACGACTGGGATCGTCTGGTGATGGTGCCGCGCTTCGGCTTCGCGTCGGTGGCCGACTACCACGCGCGCTGTTCGGCGCGCACGGTGTTGCCGCGGCTCGGTGTAGAGAGCGTGCTGGTGCTGGCGCAGAACGACCCGGTCGTGCCGCCCGAGCTGGCTCTGCCGTGGGTCGGCGAGGCTCGGCCCGGTCGGCTGCGCGTGTGCGTCGTGGGCCGCGGCGGCCACCTCGAGATTCCGCGCGGTGTCGATCTCGGCCTCGGGCATTCCGGCGGTGGGGTCGTGCAGCAGTTGGCGCGTCACTGGCGGGCGTCGCCTTGACCGGACCGCGCGCGGATGGACAGTAGTCGCCGCGCATGGCGACCCGCGATCGCACGATCGAGAACCTGATCACCCGGCTGTGCCGTTTGCCGGGCATCGGGCCGAAGACCGGCGAGCGGCTCGCGTTCCACCTGCTGCGCATCGACGCCGACGAAGCCCTGCAGCTGGCGCGGGCGATCGAGGAAGTGCGCGCATCGGTGAAGTCGTGCTCGCAGTGCTTCCAGCTCGACGCGCAGGACCCGTGCAGTGTCTGCAGCGATCCGGCGCGCGATCGGTCGATGCTGCTCGTGGTCGAGGATCCGCGCGAAGTGGCGCGCTTCGAGGACGTCGGCTTCCGCGGCCTGTACCACGTGCTCAACGGCCGCCTGTCGCAACTCGAAGGCGTGCGCCCCGAGGACCTGACCACGGAAGCGCTGCAGGCGCGCGTGCGCAGCGGGACGTTCGCCGAGATCTGCCTGGCGACCAACGCCGACCTCGAAGGCGAAGGCACCGCCCGCGTGCTGGCCGAACGGCTGCAGCCGCTCGGCGTGAAGGTCACCCGGCTGGCGCGCGGCCTGCCGGCGGGTTCGTCGATCGCGCAGGTGAGCCGTTCGATCCTCGCCGATGCGATCGAAGGGCGGCGCACGCTGCCGTGAGTGCCCCGGACGACCTGCCGATCGACGCCGTGCTGCCGCAAGTGCAGCAGGCCCTGCGCGAGCGCGGCACGTTGTTGCTGCAAGCGCCGCCGGGGTCGGGCAAGACCACGCGCGTGCCGCCGGCCCTGCTGCCGGTGCTCGGCGAGGATGGCGGGGAAATCGTCGTGCTCGAGCCACGGCGGCTCGCGGCGCGGGCGGCGGCGGCGCGCGTGGCCCAGGAACTCGGCGTCGAACTCGGCGGCCTCGTCGGCTACCAGGTGCGCGGCGACGTGCGCACGTCGAAGCGGACCCGCATCCGCTTCGTCACCGAAGGTGTGCTGGTGCGGCAGCTCGTGCAGGACCCGTTCCTCGATGGCGTCGGGGCGGTGCTGCTCGACGAGTTCCACGAACGCCATCTCGAAGGCGACCTGGCGCTGGCGATGCTCGCCGAGACCCGTGCCACGGTGCGGCCCGACCTGCGGCTCGCGGTGATGTCGGCGACGCTCGACCCGGCGCCGCTGCGCGCGTTCCTGCCCGACGCCGCCACCGTCGAAGCGGACGGCCGGCTGTTCCCGGTCGAGGTCGTGCACCTCGACCGGCCGAGCGACGAGCCGCTCGAGGTGCAGGTGCGCACCGCGGTCGAACGCGCGCTCGGCGAAACCACCGGCGACGTGCTGGTGTTCCTGCCGGGCACCGGTGAGATCGCGCGCTGCGAGGACGCACTGCAGAATCTCGCGCGCCGCACCGGGGTGCTGGTGCTGCCGTTGCACGGCAAGCTCGAACTCGCCGACCAGGATCGTGCGATCCGGCGGCTGGAGCGGCGCAAGGTCGTGTTGTCGACCAACGTCGCCGAGAGCTCGCTGACGATCGCCGGCATCACCGCCGTCGTCGATTCGGGCCTGGCGCGCGAGATGCGGTTCGACCGCGGCCGATCCGTCGACGTGCTGCAGCTCGAATCGATCAGCCGCGCCTCGGCTGTGCAGCGCGCCGGTCGCGCCGGCCGCACCGGGCCGGGCCGCTGCTACCGCCTGTGGACCACGGCGGCCGAACGCGGCATGCCGGCGCGTGCCACGCCGGAGGTGCAGCGCGTCGACCTCTGCGCCCCGACCCTGCTGGTGCGCGCGTTCGCCGGCCGCGATCCGCGCGAGTTCGTCTGGTTCGAAGCGCCGCCCGCCGAAGCGCTCGCCAACGCCGATCGCCTGCTCCAGGACCTCGGCGCGTGCGACGGCAAGACCGGGGCCCTGACCGCGTTCGGCCGGGCTCTGCTCGCGGTGCCGCTGCACCCGCGTCTGGGTGCCGTGGTGCACGAGGGGCGCGAACTCGGCTGCGCGCGTGCGGCGGCGACCGCGGCGGTACTGTTGTCCGACGTCGAACAGCTCGGCCGCGGCGACGGCGCCGACCTGCACGCGGCCGTCGATGCGTTCCTGCTGGCCGAGGACCGCGGCTTCCCCGACCACCTCTGCCGCGAAGCGGGCCTCGCGCCGTGGCAGGCCCGGCAGGTGAAGGCGGCGCGCGACCGGCTCGTCGGCGGCGACCGCCGTGCTGGTGGCGGTGGCGACACGACTCTGCTGGGCCGTTGCTTGCTCGCCGGCTTCCCCGATCGGGTGGCGCAGCGGAGTCTCGGCGGCGAGCCGCGCACCGCGACGATGGTGGGCGGGCGCGGTCTCGTGCTGCCCGCTGCCGCCGACGGCCAGGACCTGCTGGTGGCCTTGCGCCTGCTCGAGACCGGGCGGCAGCAGCGTTCACGCGCGACGCTGACCGCTGGGCTCTCGCTCGACGACCTCGCCGCCGTGGCGCCGCAGGCCATGACCACGGCCGTGGTCGCCGAACTCGACGAAGGCCAGGGTCGTGTCACCGCCGTGCGCGAACAGCGCTACCGCGACCTCGTGCTGCGTTCGGCCCGCGGCGGCGAATTGCCGGACGGTGCCGCAGTCGAGAAGCTGCGCCCGGTGCTCGCCGCCGAGCCGTGGCGCTGGCTCGGCGAACAGAAGGAACTGCGGCGGTTGCTGGCGCGCATGCGCTGGCTCACGGCCCGTTCGCCGGACCTGGGGCTGCCGACGTGGGACGATGCCGCGGTCGCGGACGCGGCGTTGCAGTTGCTCGGCGATCGGGCCGACCTGCGCGCCCTGCGCGACGCCGAGGTCGGCGAACTCCTGCTCGGTGGGCTGTCGGGGCCGCAGCGACGAGCGCTGCAGCAAGGCGCCCCCGATCGCATCGAACTGCCGTCGGGGCGGGCGGCGATCGTCGACTACGACGCTCCGGCGGGGCCGACGATCGCGGCCCGGCTGCAGGAGTTCTTCGGTCTGCGCGCGGTCGGGGCGCTGGCCGGCGGCCGCGTGCCGGTCGTGCTCGAACTGCTGGCGCCGAACCACCGGCCGGTGCAGGTGACGACCGACCTGCCGAGTTTCTGGGCGAACGTCTACCCGCAGGTTCGCCGCGAACTGGGCCGCAAGTACCCGCGCCATTCGTGGCCCGAGGATCCGCTCGCCGCGAATCCCGAAGCGCGACCGGCCCGGCGCCGGCCGGGCTGACCCGAACCGCGGTTCGGTCGCGACGCCGATGCCGTCGGTCCCGCCGACTGCCGCAAAGTCGGACGGTGCGGGCCCCGACCGCTCAAGAATTGGGCGGCGACCGCCGAAACAGGGGGCGGAGCCACCCTTCGCCCAATGAGCCTCGACATCCGACTCGGCCAGCGTCAGGAGCAGCGCTTGGCGCTGCTGCCGCAGATGCTGCAGTCGATCGAGGTGTTGCAGCTAGCGACGACCGATCTGGTGCAGTTCCTCGACCAGGAGCTGCAGCGCAACGAGACGCTCGAGTGCAAGCCAGCCCCCGAGCGCGAACCTCCGCCGGAACGCCCGCAACCGACCGCGCAGCGCGAGGACTCCGGCTGGGAGGAATGGCGGCGCGGTCCCGCCGGCGAGGGCGAGGACAAGAAGGTCGCCTTCCTGCACAACGTTCCGGCCAGGGCCGAGTCGTTGGCCGACTTCGTGCGCGAGCAGCTCGCGTTCCGGGCCGTGCCGGCGATGTTGTCGTCGGCCGTGCTGCTGCTGGTCGACCACCTCGACGACCGCGGCATCCTGCCGTTCTGCATCGACGAACTGGCCGAACAGCTCGACGCACCGATCGACCTCATGCAGCAGGCGCACGCGCTGCTGCGCACGCTCGAACCGCACGGCATCGGTGCCACCGATCCGATCGACGCGATGTTGCTGCAGGCGGCCGGCGATCCGGACCTCTCGACCATCGAATGCCTGCTGCGCGAGCACCTCGAGTCCCTCGGCCGCAACAAGCTGCCCGAGGTGGCGCGCGCGCTGCAGTTGTCGGTGGACGAACTGCAGGAACTGCTGCTGCGCATGCGCGGGCTGAATCCGGCGCCGGCGTCGGAGTTCACCCGTCCGGTCGCCGAATCGCTGCGACCCGACGCCTACGTGTGGCTGCACGACGGCACGGTTGCGGTGACGCTGGACGACGCGTCGTTGCCCGACCTCCAGGTCAACGCCGAATACGCGGCTCTGGCAGGCGACCGCAAGGCACCGCGCGAAGTGCGCGACTGGCTGCGGCCCAAGCTCCGGTCCGCGCGCGACCTGATCGACGCGGTGCACCAGCGCCAGGCGACCCTGTTGCGGGTCACCGAGGCGGTGATGCAGGAGCAGTTGCCGTTCCTGCAGCGCGGCCCGGCCGCGATCCGGCCGCTGCGCATG
>JAEUHV010000453.1 GCA_016794485.1 Planctomycetota bacterium | reverse complement strand
GCGCTGCAGCGAGCAGTCGCGTTCGCCCAGGTGGACGATGTTGCCGAACTGGTCGCCCATGATCTGGATCTCGACGTGGCGCGGCTTCTCGATGTACTTCTCGAGGTAGACGGTCGAGTCCTTGAACGCCTTCTCGGCCTCGCTGCGGGCCGAGTGGTAACCGGTGACGAGGCTCGGCTCGTTGTGCGCGACGCGCATTCCACGGCCGCCACCGCCGGCCGCCGCCTTGATCAGCACCGGAAACCCGATCTTGCGGGCGATCAGCAGGGCGTCCTGCTCGTTCTCGACGGGGCCGTCCGAACCGGGCACGCACGGCACGCCCGCTTCCTTGGCCAGCTTCTTCGCCGCGACCTTGTCGCCACACTGGGCGATCGCGGTCGGGCTCGGGCCGATGAACTTGATGTTGCAGCTCTGGCAGACCTCGGCGAAGTGCTCGTTCTCCGACAGGAAGCCGTAGCCGGGGTGGATCGCCTCGACGTCGGCGATCTCGGCCGCCGCGATCAGGGCCGGGATGTTGAGGTAGCTCTCGGTGCTCGGCGCCGGGCCGATGCAGATGGTCTCGTCGGCGGAGCGCAGGTGCAGGGAGTCCTTGTCGGCCTCGCTGTACACGGCCACCGACTGGATGCCGAGATCCTTGCACGCGCGCAGGATGCGCAGGGCGATCTCGCCGCGGTTGGCGATCAGGATGCGTTGGAACATGGGCCCCGTTCGGGAAGTTGGCTCAGCGGATCAGGAACAGGGGCTGGCCGAACTCCACCGGTTCGCCGTTCTTGACGAGGATCTCGAGGATCTCGAACTCGCGCTCGGCCTTGATCTCGTTCATCACCTTCATGGCTTCGATGATGCACAAGGTCTTGTCGCCGTTGACGCGGTCGCCCACCTTGCAGAACGGCTCGGCCTCGGGGCTGGCGGCGCGGTAGAAGGTGCCGAGCATCGGTGACTTGAACACCTCGCCCTGCGGCTCGGCCGCGGCACCGCCGGCTGCCTGGGCCGGGGCGGCGTGGCCGTGCGCCTGCATCGGCATCGCCGGCATCGTCGGCATGGCCATGGCCGGGGCCGCGGCGTAGGTCACGGTCTGCGGCTCGGTGCGGCGCACGCGCCAGCGGGTGGTGCCTTCCTCGAGTTCGACTTCGACGACGTCCTTCTGGACCATCAGTTCGATCAGGCGTTCGAGCTGCGCCAGGCGGTCGTTGCCACCGGTCTTCTGGGCGGCGGCGGGCTTGGAGGAGGACTTGGGGGTCGGGTCGGGACGCTTCTTGGCCATCGATCGAGGTTTGCCCGGCGGTCGCTGGGCTGGGGCAGGCAAGTGAACGGTCTCGGTCGGCCGGAATCCAGTCTCGGGTGGGCAGCAGGTCGCGAGGAAGAACCTTGGACCACAGCTCGTCTGTGCGCGTCATGCTCCGCCCCCTCGCCATCCTGTTCGTGTCGCTCCTCGGCGGCAGCTGCCAGTCCCCCGCACCCCAGCCGGCCTCGTCGACCGACGGCAAGGACCTGCAAGTCCAGGTGCTGCCGCTGCAGCACACTCCGGCCGCGGCGATGGCCGACCGGCTCGCGGCCGAGTTCGGCAACCGAGGAGCGGACGGGTCGCCGCTGCGGATCGTGGCGCATTCCAGCGGCAATGCGGTGGTCGTCAGCGGCACCGCAGCGCAGATCCAGGACGCAGTCGCGGCCGTCGCGCGGCTCGACGTTGCGCCAGGTCGCTGACGCCAGGCGATCCGCGGTTCGGACCTACCGCCGAGGCCCTGGCATGTTCGGCGGCTGCCGAGGACGACGACGATTCTACTGGCGGCGAACATGGCCGACCCGGGTGGCCCGTGCTTCGTTCGCGGCCAGCTTGCTGCGCAGGGCCGCCATCAAGCGTTCGCCAACCGGCTCGGTCCAGCGAAGGTGCAGTTCCTCGCGCCCTTCTGGAGCCCAACCGGCCGGCAAGAAGCCCGACAGGTCCGCGCCGCGATCTTCTCCTCGCCCACCATGAACTCGTAGTCGCCGCGCGCAGTGTGCAGGACGCCTTGCTCGGCAGTGGTGAACATGGGCATCGCGGCGGCTTCGACCCGAACGCCATTCGCAAGCAGTGTTCGGAGATCGGCGAGATCCGCCGCCGACAAGGGAACCGTGCAACGGACGCGGTTCGCCGCGGCCCCGGCCGGCAACCATGCGTCGACACGCGCGGACCGCAGATCGTCGAAGCCGAGTTCGCTCTTCGCAGGCGGTGGCGAAGCGACAGTCGTCGGGGCACCACGACATCCCGACACGCCGAACGCGACGAGGAACATCGCAACGGCAACGCCGCGGCAGTTCCTGGTCATCGACATTGCTCCGCGACCTATGCCATCGGTGAGCGGGAAAAGTAGCCGAGGTGCGGCGTCAACCGAAGGCGCGCGCGCGCAGCAAGGCGCCGTAGGCCTCGCGCATCGGTTCAGGCAGGGGCGAACGCTCCACCAGCGCGGTCGCCGCCGGCAGGGCGGCGAACAGTTCCGCATGCACTCGCGCCGCGGCCTTGGCGCCGATGCCGAAGTTCTCGGCCAGCTTGCGCCAGGCGCCAGTCTGCAGGTTGTCGCGCTTGCCAGCGATCGGCATCGCCAGCGTGTCGTCGGGCAACACGAGCCGCGTGTTGAGCTGGTCATAGGCCGGCGACAGGCGGATGCGCCGGTCGTCGTCGCGCACCAGCGCGAGGTTCTTCAGGTGCAGGTCGCCATTGCCCACCCACCACGTGAACACGAACTGCCGGTAGAGGCGCAGCAGATCGACCAGCGGCTCACTGGCGTGGCGTCGCACGAGCTTCCCGCAGCGCTCGGCGGAACCGTCGTACTTGCCGCTCGGCGCCAACTCCGCCAGCTGGCAGAAGTCCTCCATCGCCCATTTGCGTCCATCCTCGAGCCGGTCGAACCGCCGCACGACGTAGGCCCATGTTCCATCGCGCAGTCGCAGCAATGCGCACGGTGGCACCTCGATGCCCGCGAGCACGGCCAATCGCTGCGTGACCCACTCGTTCTCGGGCAGATTCGGGAACGTTCCGGCCTGTGGCTTCAGCAGATAGCGGCCATCGCCGAGGGCGATCTGCAGCGTTGCGCGATCGGCCGTGAGCCGCACGCTCAGTTTGCGTTGCACGCCCGACACCGAGACGCGACCGACCATCGCCAGCGCCAGCGTGTGCAAGCGCGCGACCTCGACGTCGACGGCGGGCACGGTCGCGACGCCGAAGAGCTCGAGCAGGCACGCGGCGTGGTACGGACCGTCCCCCGCGTCGTCGGCACCGCAGGCGAGGCACAGGGTCACGACGCAGTCTCCACGGGCTCGATCTCCACTTCGCCCATGCAATCGCGGCAGGTCGCCAGCAGCAGGCCGAATGCATCGTCGCGGGCCACCTTCAACCGCGCCAGCGAGACATCGAGCAGCCACCCCTCGGGCAGCAGGTTGCTGAAGAACGGCAGCAGACTGCGGGCTTCGTAGGGTTCGGGCTGCAGCGGCATGGTCAGGGAGACTGGCCGCGCATCGCGCGCGTCCAGCCATTCGGCGTCGTAGCGGAAGCGGGTTGCCCCGCCGGACAGCTCCTCCAGCACGCCACACCGCTCGCCACTGAGGCGCACGATCGCCGTGCGCGTGACCGGCCCGGTCACGGCTCTTCCTCACGCCGGAGTTCGACACAGCCCAACTGCTTGCCGAACGCGGCGAGTACGCGATTCAACGCACCGAGGCGCAGCGTCGGCTTGTCGTTCTCGATCTCGGAGATCAGGCGCGTGCCGGTCCCGACCACTTCCGCGAGGCCGCGCTGCGTCAGGCCGGCTGCGATGCGACGCGCTCGCACGAACGCACCGACGGATTCCCGATCGGGATTTGAGGCCGCTGTACGTGCCTGTGGAGTAGGGGAAGAGGCCATGGGATGCCCGATCGGGAATGATCGGCCAAAGCCCGCCTTCTCCACAAGTGGCAAGGGTTGGTTTTTCCCGATCGGGAATGCCGCCATCAGCCGCCGATGCCCGAACGCGTGAGCCAAGACCTGACTGCTCGCTCCGGGCTCCTCATCATCGCCCGCGCGGTCTCCGAGACGACGGCTGGCAGCCAGCCAGGTCAAGCACGAGGACCTTGTTGAACCACATTTCACCGTCGGAGTCGACGACGGCTGGCTACACGAGCCAGCGTGGCGTCGTCGACTCGCCACGCATACGGGACCGGAACGCTCACCAGGTAGTCCAGAGGGCTCGATGCGTCGGTGGCCAGCTGTCCGTGCAGCAGCTTCTGGAACAGGCTCAGGGTCGCAACCAACTCCGTCGCACTCGCCGCCGACTGTGCATCCGATACGAGCGACAACACAATCGCCACGCGACCGTCGTCGACCACGAAGCGATCGAGTTCGGGAGCCAAGCAGCCGGAACCCACGAGACAAGACTGCTCTTCCCATTCCTCGATCGCCGCTACCAGCCACGGCTCCGATCGCAATCGTGCGGCCGTCACCAATTGCGCGAGTGCGTGTCCGAGCACCTCGTCACGCGACCAGAAGCCCTTGCCTCGGAACTCGACGAAGCTCGACGCCATTCCTAGGCTGGACGACCGAAGGGACGAACCGATGGAAAGGTCACGGTCCAGTCGGCCTCCAAGAACTGCTCGCGATGGTCCAACACGTGCTGCTCAAGCCGGCGGAGCTCGCGTCCGCTGAATCGGCCCGACGATGCCAAGACTACTGACTCCAGCCAGAACTTGGCCAGAGCACCGGCTTGTTCGATGTGGATGTGCGGCGGCTCGCCCCCCTTCGTTGCTGTAGAAGAAGAACCTCGCCGCGCCGATGCGAAGGACCGTGGGCATCGCGCGCCATGCCACCCGCGTTCCAGGAACGAGGCAGCGCCACAGTTGCGAACCAACGCCTACACGAGCTCCGCGATCTGCACTGCGTTCAACGCCGCACCCTTGCGGAGTTGGTCGCCCGCGAGCCAGAACGTGAGCCCGTTCGCGAACACCCGCCCGGCCCGCAGCCGCCCCACCGCGACCGGATCCCGCCCCGCCTGCACGATCGGCATCGGGTAGAGCTTCGCGAGCGGATCGTCGACGACTTCCACACCGGGTGCCGCGCGCAGCAGTTCCCGCGCCGCGTCGACCCCGAGCGCTCGCTCGAGCTCAACCGCGACGGACTCGGAGTGGCAGCGTTCCACCGGCACCCGCACGCACGTCGCGTCGACTTTCAGTTGCGGCAAGCCCAGGATCTTCTGCATCTCGAGCAGCAGCTTGTCCTCTTCCTTCGTGTAGCCGTCCGCCCGGAACACATCGACCTGCGGGAACACGTTGAACGCGATCGGCTGCGGCAGTGCCTTTGGCAGTGGATGCGGTTTGCCGGCCAGCACCGCCGCCGTCGCGTCGCGCAGCTCCACCATCGCCGAGTGTCCGGCACCCGAGGCAGCCTGGTAGGTCGACACCACGCACGCCTTCAATCCAGCGGCGCGATGCAGCGGCCACAGCACCAACGCCAACAGGATCGTCGAGCAGTTCGGGTTGGCGATCACTCCCCGATGCGACGCAACCGCGCCGGCGTTCACCTCCGGCACCACGAGAGGAACGCCGGCGTCGAGCCGGAAGTGCGAACTGTTGTCCACCACGACCGCGCCCGCACGCACCGCGACCGGCGCCCACTCCTTCGCCACCGTTCCCCCGGCGGAGAACAACGCCAGATCGATGCCGCGGAACGAGTCCGCGCCCAGCACTTCGACCGGCACCTGTTCCCCGCGGAACAGCAGCCGTTGCCCGGCCGAACGCGGCGACGCCAGGAGCCGCAGCGACCGCACCGGGAACGAACGCGCCGCCAGCACCGACAGGAACTCGAGCCCGACCGCACCGGTCGCCCCGACGATCGCGACGTGTTTGCCACTCACGCCCCGCCTCCCGTGTGGCCCGGCGCGTTCCAGACACCCGACTTGCCGCCGGACTTGTGCAACAACTTCACGTCATCGACCACGGCACCCCGGCACCGGGCCTTGGTCATGTCGTAGAGCACCAGAGCCGCCACGCTCGCCGCCGTCATCGCCTCCATTTCGACCCCGGTGCCGGCGACCGTGCGCGCAGTCGTCGTGATGCGCACCGCCGCCTCGCCTTCGGCGGCGAACTCGACGTCGAGGTGCGACAACGCCAGCGGATGGCACAAGGGAACGAGGCGCGCCGTGTCCTTGCCGGCTTGGATTCCGGCGATGCGTGCCACCGCGAGCGCTTCGCCCTTCTCGAGCTTGCCGGCCAGCAACAGCGCCCGCGTCTCGGCATCGAGCCGGATGCGCGCGGTCGCGACCGCGACCCGCACCGTGGCCGGCTTGTGCGACACGTCGACCATGCGGGCCTTGCCCTGCGCGTCCTGGTGCGTGAGACCGTGGGGAGGAACGGACGGATCCGAAGTCACGCCGCCGAGCGTACCCGCACAGCCGGCAGCCGGCGGAAATCCTTTTGGGCAACTCCGCGGGAGGCACGTATAGAAGCCCTCGCTGGCATCGGGCCAGTGCAGCTGTAGCCGGCGGCACCCGGTCGGGCGGTCGTTCCCGTGGCACTTTCCCGTGCATCGGCGTGCGAACGAACGCCGATCACCGGACGTCGGCGAGCGTGGCCCGAACCGACCCGCAGACCGACCCTTCATAGCCTCATGCCCAACGGATCCTCGGTGCCTTCGTTCGTCCGCGCTCCCTTGTTCGCGTGGCTTGCCGCAGCGGCGCTGGCCGGCGGCGCCGTGGCGCAGGACCTTTCCGGCCAGGTGGCCACGATCCTCTCCCAGGCCGAGTCAGCCGCGGTGCCGCAGCTCTACGACCTGGCCGCACAGTTGTCCGACACCGCGCCGGAACAGAACGTCGACGCTCTGCGCGACGCGCTGATGAAGGCCGCACCGCAGGCAGCCAAGGCGCGCCTGTGCGGCGCGTTGACCCTGCGCGAGCTGAAGAACGACAGCTCCTACAGCAAGGACCTGATCGAGCTGCTGAAGCCGATCGCCAAGAGCGACGACGAAGCGGTGCGCACGGCGGTGATGGCCCTGTTCGGCCAGGAGCGCCTGTTCAACACCCGCGGCCTGCCCGACGTGCAGAAGCTGGTCGAGGAAGCCGCCAAGGACGAGACCACGCCGGCGGCGGTGCGCATCGAAGCCGCACTGGCCCTGTGGCAGGTGGGCAGCAATTCGCAGCGGCCGACGGCGAAGCAGGTGCTCGAGCAGTTCCTGCTGTCGAGCGACCGCGAGCTGCAGCAGCGCGGGGCCCTGGCCCTGGCCGACATCAACAACGCTTCGAGCGCGGCGATGACGATCCTGCGCGAGATCCGCGAGCAGCCCACCGAGAACGGCCGGCGCGCCGCGCTGCACCTGAAGCGCCTGCAGGAGGAACGCGAGTTCAACGACATGATCGCGCGGCTGGTGGCGCGCCAGGGCAGCGAGTCGCCCGCGGCCAGCGGCGAATACGCGCTGCTCGACGAACTGAAGAGCCACATCCGCCGCCGCCACCCGAACGGCAAGACCGTCACCGACAAGGACCTGCTCGAGTTCGCGGCCAAGGGCATGCTCGCCGGCCTCGACCAGCACAGCACCTACTTCACCAGCGACGAGTTCAAGAAGTTCTTCTTCGACCTCAACCGCGAGTACGGCGGCATCGGCGCGTTCGTCAACTTCGACCAGGACGGCGACTTCTCGATCGTGCGCCCGATCTACAGCGGCCCGGCCTACAAGGCCAACCTGCGCAGCGGCGACAAGATCCTCGAGGTCGACCAATGGGAGACCTCGGGCCACACCAGCGACGAGATCATCGCCCGGCTGAAGGGCCGCCCCGAGACGCCGGTGACGCTGAAGGTCTTCCGCACCGGCTTCCAGGAGCCGCAGGAGGTGACCATCGTGCGCCGCCAGATCACCGTGCCGGCCGTCAACTGGACGATGGTGCCCGGCGAGATCGGCTACGTCGAACTGATCACGTTCAGCCAGAACCTGGCGCAGGAACTGCACGCGGCGCTGTCCGACCTGCAGCGCCGCGGGGCGAAGGGCATCGTGCTCGACGTGCGCAACAACCTCGGCGGCTACCTGAGCCAGGCGACCGACGTGGTCGAGCAGTTCCTCGACGGCAAGAAACTCGTCGTCTACACCGAGGGCCCGGCCGAACCGCGGCGCAACTACTACACCAGCGACGAAGCCAGGCCGGTGTGCAACCTGCCGATGGCGGTCCTGACCAACAACTTCTCGGCGTCGGCCAGCGAGATCACCGCCGGCGCCCTGCAGGACTACAAGCGCGCCGTACTGATCGGCGAGCGCACCTTCGGCAAGGGCAGCGTGCAGAACCCGATGCCGCTCGCCAGCGACCCGCCCGAGCCGTTCGAGGACATCAGCGGCGACCAGGCCTGGCAGGAAGGCGAGCCGTTCACCGACCGCAACAAGAACGGCAAGTACGACCCCGGGGCGCACATCAAGCTGACGATCGCCAAGTACTACCTGCCGGTCCGCGAGCAGAGCCCGCACCGCGAGTTCGACAAGGAAGGCCGGATCGTGAACCCGAGCTGGGGCGTGATGCCGGACAAGGTCGTCGAGCTGCTCGAGAACAAGCCCGAGGACGCCTGGAAGAACGCCGCCGTGTTCGCGCTGCTGAAGAAGGGCGTGTTCCGCGAGTACACGAAGAAGCACATCGGCGCGCACGAGGCCCTGTTCCGCGAACTCGCCGAAGGCGACGGCGGCGACCCGACGCGGTATCCGGACTTCGCCGAGTTCTACAAGGGCCTGGACACCAAGCTGACCGAGGACGACGTGCGCCGCTGGCTGCGGTACGAGGTGCGCGACCAGATCAGCGACCTGCGCGGCGCGGTGTACCCGGGCCAGCGGGCTCTCGGCGATCCGCAGGAAGACGCGCAGCTGCAGGAGGCGGTGCGCACCCTGCTGCAAAAGCAGGGCAAGGACATCCGCGAGATCACGGCCTACCAGAAGGTGCTGAAGATCAAGTTCGACGACGCCTCGACGGCGAAGACCGGCACGCCCGCCAAGTGACCGCTCAGAGGCCGACGTGCACGCGGCCGCCGCGGCTCGTCGCCAGACCCAGGAAGCCCGGCAGCGCGGTGCCGGCGGCGTCCTCGACGAGCCACTGGCAGTAGAGATCGACGCCGACCAGACCGGGGGTGCTTGGGATCGGCAGCGGTTCGATCCGCAACCCAGCCGGCGAGGTGACCGAGGGCCACACCGGCAAGCCCGGGCTCGGATCGACCAGAAGGGCACAGCCACCGACGATCGGCAACGCTGCCACCGCATCACTCCACCACAACGCCGCCAGCGCGGTCGGCGCCGCGTTCTCGACGCCGATGCGGAAGTTCAGGTTGCCGAGGCTCGGCACGCCGTTGCTGCGCAGGTTCGGCACGCCGGCTGTGCCGGCACACCCGGCGCCATAGGTGCTGAACGATGCCGAAGCTCCCGGCGCGACATACCACGGTGCGGCGAACGCGTTCGTGGTGAAGAACTGCTGCAGCAGGTTTGCGACCTTCTGCCGGCCGGCGGGGCTCGGGTGCGTGCCGTCGGGCTGCACGTCGGCGCACAGCCAGATCAACCCGTCGCTGCGCGGCGTCGTGCCGTCGGTCCACAGGTACGGCCCAAACCCGAGCCACGGCGCCAGCACCGGGCCCGCCGTCGGGTCGCAGTTCAACTGCGGGTCGCCGCCGATCTGCTGCTGCAGCAGCCATTGCACCGCGAAGCCGGATTCGTACGCGTACGGCTCCGGGTTGAGCGTGGAGGTCGCATAGCCCGCATAGGTGCGGCTGCTGCAGAAGCACAGCACGCAGTTCGGGTAGCGGCTCCTGAGGTTGCGCGCGATCTGGCCGAGCAGGCCCTGCAGCTGCTGCGCGCCGGCCGGGAAGCCGCCGCCGACGCCGGCGATCGCCTCCTTCATCCAGACGACCTGCACCTGCGCCGCAGTCGCGCCCGCGGCCGCGAGGCGTTGGTCCACCACCGTCCAGAAGTTGGCCAGCGGGTTGGCGATCGTCACGGCGTCCTGACCGCCTTGCGCGCCGTCGACGACGAGCACCGCCGGGTTCTTGTTCGGGTCGGCGTTCGCGGTCGCCTGCCAGGTCGAGAACTCCTGCGTCGTGTTCGACATGCCGATCGACAACAACACGATGCGGCCGTTGGCGGCCGGAGCGCCCGCGGCATCGCGCGGCACGACCGCCGCCATGCGCGCCTGCCCCACCGCGGCGTGGGGCACGGGCGGCACGTTCTGGCCATTGCCATAGAGCCCGCCGGGAAAGCCCTGGTAGGTGCCATTGCCGAGGTCCGCCAGGGGCACTGCTCCGATCGAGGTATTGGCGCAGTTCTGCGCGGTCGCGACGGCAAGGAGAGCGAACGGAACCAACCAGCGTGGGGCGAGCATGGGCGAGGTCTCCGGACTGGGAACGAGGAAGTTACCGCTACGGCTCCCGCCCCCGTGTCCCCACCCCGGCAGTCCCAGCCAACGCTGGCCCACATGCTCCGCCTTCTCCGTTCGAGCCTCGGACTCGCCCTTGCCGCCGTGGCCCAGGCCCAGGCCGCGCCGGCCCCGCAGCAACCCGCCGTGACGTTCACCGAGCACATCGCGCCCTTGGTGTTCGCGAACTGCACGCAATGCCATCGGCCCGGGGAAGTGGCGCCGTTTCCGCTGCTCGGCTACGCCGACGTGAAGAAGCGCGGTCGCAACCTGCTGGCGGCGATCGAGGAGCACTTCATGCCGCCGTGGCACCCCGAGCCGGGCCACGGCAGCTTCCGCGGCGAAAAGCGCCTCTCCGACGCCCAGATCGAGCAGTTCCGCGCCTGGGTGAAGGCCGGCATGCCAGAAGGCCCGGCCGACAAGCTGCCGAAGCTGCCGACCTTTCCCAACGGCTGGCAACTCGGCGAGCCGGACCTGGTGCTGCGCACCAGCGGCGCCTTCGAGGTTCCCGCCAGCGGTCGCGACATCTACCGCAATTTCGCGATCCCGGTGAACCTGCCCGAGGACACGTGGGTCACCGCGATCGAGATCCGGCCGTCGGCGCGCGCCGTGCTGCACCACGTGCTGGTGTTCGTCGACGAGGAGCGCAAGGCGCAGGAACTGGATGGCAAGGACGGGCGGCCCGGTTTCAACGGCATGCGCTTCGACCGTGCGCCGATGCTCGCAGGCTGGGCCGTCGGCGGCATGCCCGAGCACCTGCCCGACGGCCTCGCGATGAAGTTGCCGCGCCATTCCGACCTCGTGCTGCAGAGCCACCTGCACCCGTCCGGCAAGAAGGAGAAGGAGCACACCACGATCGGGCTGTACTTCAGCAAGGAGCCGCCGAAGCGCACGCTGGCGGCAATCCAGCTACCGCCGTTCTTCGGCATCATGGCCGGCCTCGACATCCCGGCGGGCGAGGCCGACTACCACCTCGCCGACACGTTCGAACTGCCGTGCGACGTCGACGCGGTGACCGTCGGCGGCCACGCGCACCAGCTGCTGCGCTCGCTGCACATGTTCGCGAAGCTGCCCGACGGCTCGGAAACGCCGCTGCTGAAGATCGGCAACTGGGACTTCGATTGGCAGAACCGCTACACGTACCAGGAACTCGTGCGGCTGCCGAAGGGCGCGGTCGTGCACGCCGACCTGCGCTACGACAACAGCGCGAAGAACCCCGACAACCCGAACTCGCCGCCCAAGCGGGTTCGCTGGGGCCGGGAAACCACCGATGAAATGGGCAGCATCACGCTGCTGGTGGCGCCGGCCGACGAGAACGACCTGGCGCTGCTGCAAGGTGCGATCCAGAAGAAGAACTTCGCGCGCGGCATTGCCCGCGCCGAGCAGGCGGTCGACGAACGGTTCGAGCAGCACGACACGAACCGCGACGGCAAGCTGACCAAGAAGGAAGCGCCGCCGCAGCTGCGGTTCCTGTTCGACCGGCTCGACAAGGACCAGGACGGGTTCGTCACCAAAGAGGAGGCCAAGGCGATCGGCGAACTGATCGGCGGCCTCGGCCGCGGATTCGGCGGCGGCCAACCTCCGGGTGGGACCGGCGGCAAATGACCGCACGCGGAATCGTGCTATTGGGGCTCCTGGCGGCGGCCACCGGCGGCTGCCGGTCGTCGCCCGACATGGCCAGCACACCCGACCTCCTCCGCGTGGCGCCCGGCGCCGTGCACGTCCTGCTGTTCGTGAACCCCGAGTGCCCGATCGCCAACGCGTACGCGCCGACCCTGCAGGCACTGGCGAACTCCTGGCGTTCCCAGCCGGTACGCCTGTTCCTGGTCCACGTCGATCCAGACGTCGATGCGGCCCGCGCCGCAGCGCATGCCGCCGAGTACGGCCTGCCGGGGGAAGTCCGGCTGGACCCGACGCACGACCTGGCGCATCGACTCGGCATCACCCGCACGCCCGAGGCGGCGGTATGCACTGCCGCAGGCCTGGCCTACCGTGGCCGCATCGACGACCAGTGGACGGCACTCGGCAACCGCCGCAACACCGCCACCACCCACGACCTCGAACGTGCAGTCGCCGCGGCGCTCGGTTCGGGGACCGCCCCGACCCCGTGGCCACCCGCCGTGGGCTGCCTGCTCCCGGAACCAGCCCAGCGCTGAGCCCTCATTTTGCGAATCGCTACCGATGGCGATCGGTCCCGGGCTCCGTCCAGCATTCAGGCTTTTCGCTACCGCTGGGTTGCGCGAATCCGAAAGCCCCCATATGTAGTGGATCCCTTGCAGCCGACGTCCACGTTCCCCGCCCTCGCGGCATTGCCGCAAGGGAACGGTTGACGACGGCGGCGGGGCCGGTGGTCAGGCCGGCGCCGTTCTCTCCCAATCGGATCGTGCCGGCCGCGTGTATGCGCGGCCACTCGTGCCCGGGCGCTACCCAGGAAGCCCCGCCGGCACCCCTTCGTGTTCCTCCGCCCGATGACCTCGGGAAGCCGTGCGCCCCCCCGCGCCGGCTCTCGCGCCGGATGATCCAGACGAAGCGGGTGTCCGTCGGAGCCCTGGCGCAGCATCGGGTCCGCATCCTCCGTCATGCCGAGGATCCCGCGGGCCAGCCCGAAACCAGCACGGGCAACATGCCGTTCTCGGCGAACGGCAGGGCCCCATCCGATCGGTCGCGAGCGGTTTCCTGAATTCGCAGTCGCAACGCAGTCCCGCAGGGCAGCACAGGTCGCAGCCAGGTCATCCGCAACAGGCAGTTTCGGCGGTTCGCCGCCGGTGAGGAGGAAGTCGCGTGAAGGTCACTCGTCGGTTCACGGTCAAGGGCAAGTCTCCGTA
>JAEUHV010000444.1 GCA_016794485.1 Planctomycetota bacterium | reverse complement strand
AAGCCGAAGTGCTCGCCGCGGATGGCAGCCAGGCCGGATCGTTCCGCATCCTGACCCACACCAGCAGCGAACTCGTGTTGTCTACCGAGTCCGGTGCCTTCCCGGGCAACGCGGCGAAGGTCCGCGTGCGTGCCAAGTTCTTCGACGTCATGACCGGCGGCAACCCAGGCCTCGGCGCGACCTACCTCGGAGCGAGTGGTGCCCGAATCCCGGTGAGCAACGTGCGCATCGGCTTCGCCTTCCACCAAGACCCGAGCAACCCGGCGGCGCAGCGGTTCCCGGCCCAGGTCGGCACGTTCGTCTACGACTTGTCCGACCCGGCGGTGCAAACGGCGATCCGCGACCTGCACATGCCGTTCGTGCAGTGGGACGTCCTGTTCGACAACGCGTTCCAGCCGACTGCCGCCGACCAGCCGCCCGCGTTGACGCCGGACACCGGCCGCCCGGAACTGCACTTCCTCCGGCTGCCGTTCCGGTTCTGATCCTCACCGTCCATCGACCTTTGCCATCGGTGCGCCGGTGGCAAGGGAGCGACCACACAACCCACTGCTGATTCCCTCCACCTTCCGATACCGCCGCCAGGTCGCGCAATACAACCCGACGGCACGCAGAGACAGGAACGCCCGGCCCGCGCGGCGGGCCAGCGAACATTGAAGGCAAACTCATGAAGCACGCGATGAATCGATCCAGTGCGCTCCTCGCAGCGCTGGTGATCGCCACCCTGGCTGGTTGCGATGGCAGCTCGAAAACCGGTGCCCTTGGCAGCGATGCGCAACCCACGCTGCAGAGCGTCGAAATCGGCCGCCTCGTCGATGTCTACGCCTATCGTCTCAGCACCCCGAACGGCAATCGGGATCGTCGCCTGCGCACGCAGCGCCGTCTCGACCTCGTCGCCAAGAACGTGTTGGTCAACGCCTCGATCGAGTCGCAGTCGCTGTTCGACGCGGTCGGTGAGGTCGTGCCGACGGCCAACTTCGAGTTCCTGCCTTTCGACAAGACGATCGGCCACGAAGAGCTGGTGATCCTCTGGGACGACACGCCCGGCAACCCGGAAGAATCGAAGTTCAAGGCTGCCTTGGCGAGCGCCCAGAGTGGGCTCGGCGCCGTGCCTGGTTCCTACCGCGGCCAGAATACGTTCACCCGGCCGATCCCGATCGTGCCGCGCAATGCCGCCATCAAGCTGAAGTTCACGTCCGCGATCGACGTGACCGAGGACTTCTTCGCGGCGAATCCGTCGGCAATCCAGCTGCTCGAGTTCAAGGGGGACCCGAACCTGGTCGACCCGGTCGACGCGTTCCGCGTGTTGCCGTACCGCGTCATCCCGAGCGGCGACTCGATCATCCTGGACACCACGATTCTCGGCGGCGAAGCCTCGGTTGCTTCCGCGTCGCCTGGTCTGCCGTTGTCGTCGGACAACGTGACCGCGAACATCCGTATCGCGATCCCAACGCGTGGCCAAGTGGTCCCGAACTTCTACGTGAAGGCCGACGGGATCGCAGAGTTGAACGGGGTCGACAGTGCAGCGCGCGAGTCGGTCATCCGCGACTTCCGCTCGGGCAACCTCGCCGATGGGGTCGCCGGCCGCATGCGCGAGCCGGAAGCCCCGATGATCGTCAGCTCGCTGTCGATGGGCATCAAGTCGGTCAACCTGACCGACAACACGATCACTCTGACCAAGCGCGGCCAGTTCGTGCCGGTGCGTGGGCGCTACCCATTCGTCGATGGTCCGCTGTCGGCGGGGCTGCCGCAGGGCCCGCTCGAAGCGCCGCTGTCGCGTCCGCTGAAGAACGGCGACATCATCGTGCAGACGGTGCAGGCGCAGGTTCGCCCCGGTGTTTTCGAGGCGGTGACGCTGCGCGCCGAGGTGCTCGAGAACCTCGCGATCGAATCGGACGCGGCCTCCGCCAACGTCGGCCAGTGCAACGTCGTGCCTCTGCCGGCGGGTGACTCGGGCCAGGGCGAGAGGGTTCCCACGATCACCGTACGTGTGGCCACGGTTCGTCCGGCCCGCGCTTCGAACGGGGAACTGGTCGCCTTCCAAGGCTCCAACAACCCCGACCCGCTCGACCCCGGGCAGGACTGCGTGCTGCGTGCGCTCTACTACGAGGAAGTTCCGTTCTCGGGCGGCGGCGGTTTGCTGACCGACCGGGCTTGGCGCAACCTGTTCGTGCGCATCGAGCCGAAGCCGGCGCAGCCGGCCGTCGACGTGCAGCCCAGTTCCTCGGTCGCGATCGAGTTCACGAAGCCGATGGACCTCGACCAGGTCGACGCCACCAAGAACCTGCTGGTCACCAGCAAGCCGGTCAGCCTCGAAACGTTCGCCCAGCAGATGTCGGACCCCAAGCGCGCCACGACGCGCGTGGTCCCGACCCGGCTCACGGACATTTCCGGTGACGGCACCGTGTTGCGCCTGCAGCCGCCGATGGGTTTCTTCCATCAGAACGGCCAGGTCGAGTCCTACAGCATGCACGTCCGCCTGGGCTCGGCAGGGGTCACGGACCTCGCTGGCAACGGCCTGAACGTGTTCGACAACCCGGCGAACCCGGTGGACAGCTGGTCGGTCGACTTCTCGCTGGCGGCAAGTGCCAACACCAACAACGTCGCGTGGCACTGCTGGCTGTTCGAAGCCGAGGACGAGGACGGCACGCGGCCTGGATCGGTCGACATCTTCGGCCAGTATCGCCTCGAGAACGGTCGCCTCATCGGCGCGTCGGGTGTTCGGTTCGGCCGTTCGGCCGACCGGCAGAACCTCGCTTCGATCAGTCGCATCAATCGCGGTGAGTGCTGGGATCCGCGTGAGACGATCCCGAACCCGGGCCCGCCGCCGACGAACGATCCGAATCCGACCGCGAACCAGCTGATCGTTCCGATCGCTCCGGTCTACCTCGGTCAGGCGCACCCGGGCTTGCTCTACTGGAACCCGCGCGTCAGCGACTCGATCGGTCCGAACCCGCCTGCGCCGCAGGTCTACGCCTACTGGCAGACGGTGCCGCAGCCGGTTGGCCGTGTCATCGAGCCGATGAAGCCCCAGGGTTCGCGCATGCAGATGCGCTACCTCGAGGACGACTTCAGCCTCAGCTACCGTCAGCCGTCCGAGTTCGGGCTCGACGTTGAACAGCTCTACTGGTCGCCGTTCAACGAAGAGACGGTCCTCTACGACGTGTTCGACCGCTTCACGATGGCGATGGGCCACAGCCGCCGGCGTCCGGACGAGTTCTGGCAGATCGTGTACACGAATCCGCCGGAGTGCCGGCTCGGGTGCCAGAGCATGAACAGCTCGCTGTCGCTGCTGTTCAGCGACAACGTTCTGGAAGGCACCTCGATGACCACCGTGTTCGAGGACAAGGTCTACAAGATCAACCCCAACGAAGCCTTCCGCACGACGGACAACGTCCAGTACGTGCCGTTCCCGCGCTTCGACCGGTCGTACACCTGGCGCGACTCGCGTCTTGTGACGGTCGACGCCAGCGGTGCGGTGATCGGCCTCGGTGGCGCCCAGGCGCCGACCGCGCTGCCGCCGAACAACGACTGGACGGCGAACATCGATTCGCCGTGGATCGAGAGCAACCCGCTCGACACCACGGTGACTCCGCCTGTGGCGGATCCGGAGTTTTTCGGCACCGGCAACTCGATCTACGTCAACGATCCGGCCGACTTCGCCGGCGCGGTGCAACGTGACCACGACCCGATTGCGTTGCCGCTGCTGATCGACTTCAAGATGTTCCCGGACGATGCCGCGAACGGCTTCGCCAACGGCAACAACGGCTTCCAGGTCGCAACGCTGGGGCCGCCCACGGGTGGCTTCCCGGGTAACCCGGGTGGCTACTACGACTCGATTCCGGCCGGTTGTGGTGGTCGTCCCGCCTGGCCGCGCACCCGCGTGCACGCGTCCGGTGGCTGGGACCTGCTCAACTCGACGGTCCAGATCACGGTCGATCCCGCCAACACGCTGTCGGCTGTTGCCAGCGTCGTCAAGGACGCCGGCCTGGGTGCGGCGACGACCGCCCTGTTCACGGCGCCTCCGGGCGACGGCATGTTGAACTGGGCGCGCGTCGACCTGGTGCGCAAGGTCTCGACCTCGACCTTCGGCTTCGTCGACACGCTGCAGCCGCAGCGCGCCGAGATGGTCGACGGTGCGGGCAACGTGACGCCGGAAGCCGGTTTCCCGGACCTGCAGGCGCTTTCGGCTGGCCTGCGTATCAACGACCTCGTCGTCCAACTCGACCCGCCGCAGGCGCGGCAACCCGCGGGCACGTCGGTCGTCGTCGAGATGCGCGGCGCCGACACGTTCGCCAATTCGAACGTGCTCTACGCCCCGGCCGTCCCGCCGGCGATCGAAGCGTTCGACACGCGCGGCAACTTGCTCAACCCGTTCTACGCCTGCGAGGCGTACCGTTACTCGCAGCCGGTCGTCGCCGGCCAGCTGCCCGTCGGCCTCGTCGCGGATGTGCCGCGCATCGCCGCCACCGGCCTCACGAAGTACGTGACCGAGGACCAGATCGGCCAGATCCGCAACCAGGCCACGGGCCTGCTGCCGCGCTACCTGAACCTGCGCGTGGTCATGACCAACAACGTCGATGTGACGCCCGCGCTGTCGCCGTCGCTGCGCAGCATGAGCATCGTCTATCGCGTGCAGTGAGCCGTCTCCCCCGAAATGGGGGACGCGCCTGAACGCCATGGCCGCGGGACGTCCCCGCAGCCGTGGCGTTTTCTGTTTTGTCCGGAGCCATTGGCGCCATCCAATCGTCCGGTGCCGATCGCTGCGTGAACCGGTGCGTGCACCTCGGCGCGACCTGCTCTAGCATCCGATAGTCGTTGCATGGATCCGGTCCGGCGAACTCCCAGCGCGTCTCCTCGCTCCTTGCATGAGGGCGTTGCGGTGGGGCTTCTGGTGTTGGGGCTTGCAGCGTGTTCTCGGCAGGCCGAGCCTCCGGCACCGCTGACGATCGCGCGAACCTCGCCGGCACTCGACGATGCGGCCGCCCCGCTGCTGCTGAACGACTCGATCACGGTCTACTTCTCGGACGCGATCCAGCCGGTCAGTGTGACGACGGACTCGGTGACCCTCGTCGACGAGGCCGGGCGGCAGGTTCCCGGGATTTTGCGCGCATCGGCGAACTGGGTGACGTTCGAGCCGCTGCCTCCGTTTGCGCGGACCCTCGACGACGGATCGTACCTGCCCGGAGCCAGCTATCGCTTGTTGGTCGCCGGTTCCCCGCGCCCGGACGCGGTCCGCGCCCTCGACGGCCGACGATTGGCCACTCCGGCGGCGTTTCCGGTGCGCATCGCGCGACTCGACGAACGGCCGCAAGGCTTGCCCGCGCCCCTGCGGCCGCTCGGCAACGAACTGCCCTTCTTCCTGCGTCCGGCCGACGAATTGGAACGGCAACTGCCGGCCAACGAACCCCGCATCTACCTGCAGTTCACCCAGCCGCTGCTGCCGCCCTCGGTGGTTCCCGAAGCGTTCCGGATCACCCTGATCGCGCAGCCGCCGGTCGAGCTTCGGCCGCGCCGTGTGCGCATCGTGCCGACCCGCTTCGATCCCATCGGGACGACGGTCGAAATCGACCTGGGCGCCATCCCCGTGCGCGTCGACGGAGTGACTTTGCCGCAGCTGGCGCCCGGAGGCATCGTCAGCGTCGCGCTGGGGCGCGGCGCGGATTCGGTGCTCGACTACACCGGCGCGCCGCCCATTCCGTCGCCGGCGCAATTGTGGAGTGTCGTGGCTGGCAGCAGTGTCGCCCTCGTGCAGTGGCCGAGCGGTGGCGATGCCCTGCACGACGACGCCGAGCTCTCCCCAGGATTCGAAGTTCGCAGCAACGGGCTCCGCCCGAGGATTCGGGTCGAATGTGGCGATGGCTCGCTCGGCGTGTTCCGGCCGCGTGCGGACGTCGTTCTGCGTCCTGGCCAGCCATTCGACCGAGGTGATGGCGAAGTGGTCGTGAGTCGCGGGGATCGGTTTCCCTTCCTCGCGATCGACGTGCCTGCGGGCGTGCGCGTCCGCGTCGAGTCTGGTGCCTCCCCGGTCCAACTGCTCGCGTGTGGCTCGGTCCACATAGCCGGGGAACTCGAATTGGTCGCCGTCGCGGCGCCGGTGCCGCCCCGGCAGCTGCAGCATCCTGTGGCAGAGCTCGCGGCGGCGGTACCGGTGGCGTTGGTCGCTGCTGGACCGATCACGGTCGAAGGTCGCATCGCCACGAATGCTCCGCCCGTCGACGGCCGGACGACGCTGTTGTTGGCCAGTGCGGCGACGATCGACCTTCGCGGCCCGATCCCGTTCCAGACCTTGCTCGCGGTGGAAGCCAACGACGAAGCCACGGCGATGGCGATTCGCGGGGCGCGCGGCCAGAGCATCGTGTTCGATCCCACGTTCACCTACGGTCCGGCACCGGGCGCCGAGTTCGTGGTGCGTGCCCTCACCCCGTGGCGAGCCCTGCCGATCGACCGCGACAGTGGGCGGGCGCACTTGGTCGAACCGAGTCCCGAGCTCAAGGTCGCGTGGCAGGTTGCGCCAGCGGACCCGGCTCGCGACCACCAGCCGGACCTCACCCTTGGCCGGGTCGGCCGCCTGCAACCACTGCGGGACGGGGACACGATCGCGTTCCCGGCGGGCTCGTTCGTCCGCTTCGAACTGAGTGCCGCGGTGCGCGCTGGCCAACCCTTGCCGCGCCTGCAAGAACTGCGGCTGACCGACCGCTGATCGGCGCCGCGGTGCGGCCGGGCGGGGGCATGGAATCCGTCCGGAATGGCCGTATGCTCCCGCGCCTGTCGTTTGGATTTCGCGGTGCATGGGTCAGCATGCAACGCGGCGGCCATCGGGGCCGCATCCCAACGGCGATCCGCGGTGTCTTCGTGTCGTCGTCCAACGACGGCGGGTTCGGCGTTTCCATGGGCACGATGTTCGAGGTGGGGGCAGCCCTGCTGGGAGCCTGCGTCGGCTCCTTCCTGAATGTCGTCATCTGGCGACTGCAGCAGGACGAACCGAGCAAGCGTTCCCTCGGTGGGCGCTCGCATTGCCCGCACTGCGGCGCCTTGATCCGCTGGTTCGACAACATCCCGATCGTGTCCTGGCTCGTGCTGCGCGCCCGCGCGCGCTGCTGCCGAAAGCCGATCGCCGCGCGCTATCCGTTGGTCGAAGCGCTCACTGCCGGTCTCTTCCTCGTGCTGGCGCACTGGCCACCGTTTGGTCCGGTGGGCAGTCTCGCGGCGGATGGCCACCTGGATGTCGATCCCGCCGGGGCCGCGGCGTTCGGGCTGCACGCGGTGTTCTTGTCGCTGCTGGTCGCCCTGTCGTTCATCGACTTCGACACGCAGCTGTTGCCTGACGTCTTGACCAAGCCCGGCATCGCCATCGGGTTCGCTGCCGGATTCTGGCCGGGAACGGCCGGCATGATCCCCGACGACGCCGCGCTGACGCCGGCGATGCGCGGCCTGCTCGCGAGTGTCGTGGGCGCATGTGCCGGCGGTGGCGTCACGTGGGCCATCCGCGCCGTCGGATCGCACGTGTTCCGCCGGGAAGCGATGGGGTTTGGCGACGTGAAGCTGATGGCGATGGTCGGTGCGTTCCTCGGCTGGCAGAGCGCGTTGCTCACGATGTTCCTCGGCTGCATCTTCGGCGCCGTCGTCGGCGGCCTCGGTGCGCTGCGCGGTGGCAGCTCGCAGATCCCGTTCGGGCCGTATCTGGCCATGGGCGCCGTGGTCGCGATGTTCCTGCGCCATCCGATCGTCACATTCCTGTTCACCACGTGGCCCGAGTGGCAGCGCGACAGTTCCGCTGCCCCTTTCGTGCTCGGCGGCACAGCCCTCGTTTCCTTGCTCCTGCTCTTCTGGCTCGTGCGCCGCGCGCGGCGTTAGAGCTGATCGTTTCCACGCAACCCATACCAAGAACCCGATCGATCGTTACGTTCGACCAGTCAGGGAGGCTCCATGATCCGCAAGCTGTTGCTCACCGTTTCCATCGCTCTCGCGTCCCTCGCGACGAGCTGCACCACCCGTTACCAGGACATGCTCAAGGAGCGTGATCAGCAGATCCGCGACCTGAGCGGCACCGTCGCGCGCCAGCGTGGCGAGCTCGACGAACTCAACCGTCGGGCCATCACGCCGACGCCCGCTCCCGTGGAGGCGACGGGGGACAAGCAGAGCCCCAACCTGCTCCAGCAGATCAACGACGAAGTGGGTCAGGGTGCGAACGCGGTGTACGACCGAGGCGGCCGCATCTCCATCGGCGTGAAGGACTCGGTCACGTTCGATCCGGGCAGCACGGTGCTGAAGGACAGCTCGCACAAGGTGCTGCGCAACGTCGCCGGCGTGATGAAGAACCGCTTCGGCGGCAAGCGCTTCTTCATCGAGGGACACACCGACAGCGACCCGATCACCAAGACGAAGGACAAGTACCAGGACAACATGGAACTGTCGATGAAGCGGGCCGACGCGGTGCGCCGGTTCCTGATCTCGCAGGGCGTGCCGGAGTCCTCGATCGCCGTCGTCGGCTACGGCCAGTTCGACCCGGCCGGCAAGGACAAGGCGTCCAACCGCCGCGTGCAGATCGTCGTCGGCGACAAGCTGTAGTCGCCAGCTGCGCTGCCGCGGGGGCTCTGTTCCCCGCGAACCGGCGGTGGCACCGCCGCTGCCGGCGCAAGTGGACCAACAGCCCATCGTCCGCGCCTTCCGCGTCGGGGCTGCCCGGCTATAACCGGGCACGTCCCTGCTGCCTCGGTCTCGCCGACGGCCAGTCGTTCGCCGGGCTCCGTGGTGTCAGGTTCTCGAAACCGGCGCTCGACGTCGGGCGCACTGACCACGGAGGTGGCCCATGGCTCTAGGCTCGGAAGACATCCGCAACGTCGCCCTGATCGGGCACGGGCATTCTGGGAAGACGGCGCTGGTCGATGCGATCGCGCACCACGTGAAGCTGACCAGCCGGCTGGGAACGACCGCCGACGGATCGAGCATCAGCAACACCGATCCGGAGGAACGTGACCGCAAACAGACGCTGGCGGCGCATGCGTTCCGCATCCCGCTCGGCAAGTACCTGCTCAACCTGTTCGACTCTCCCGGACATCCGGACTTCATCGCCGATGCGATCGCCGCGACCGACGTCGTGGAGACCGCCGTGTTGTGCGTCAACGCCGCCAATCCGCTGACCTACCACGCGCGCCAGTTGTGGAACGCGGCCGGCGCGGCAGGTGTCGGCCGCGCGGTCGTCGTCACGCATCTCGACCAGGACAAGACCAGCTTCGCGGCCGTCGTCGAACAACTGCGCGCCGCGTTCGGCCATGCCGTCGTGCCGATCACCTACCCGAACGGTTCGGGCAGCGCATTCACCGCTGTGCACACGGTCACGCACGACGAGGGGCCAGAGGCGGCCAAGTACCACGACATGATCGAAGAGGACGAGGCCGAGGTCGACGACACCTTGATGGAGCACTACCTGTCGACCGGCCACCTCGAGCCCGGCGAGTTCGAGCAGAACCTGCGCCGCGCGATCGCGCGCGGCAAGCTGGTGCCGGTGTTCGCGGTGTGCCCGCAGCGCGGACTCGGAGTCGCGCAGTTCCTCGAGATCATCGGCGAGCACTTCCCGTCGCCGGTTTGTTTCGGCGCACGCCCGGCCGCCAAGGTGGGCAGCGCGACGCCCACCGAACTGGTCGAGCCCGGTCCCGGCCCGTTCGTCGGCAAGGTCTGGAAGGTGTTGTCGGATCCGTACGTCGGCCGGCTGACGTTCGTGCGCTGCCTGCGGGGATCGCTGCAGAAGGACCAGTCGGTGCTCGACGTGCGCACCGGCAAGTCCAGCAAGGTCGCGCACCTCCTGCACGTGCACGGCAAGGACCAGAAGGAGGTGCCGTCGATCGTGGCCGGCGACCTGTTCGCGATCAGCAAGATCGACGACTTCGCGCACGGTGACACGCTGACGGCCGAAGGCAGCCCGCTCGAGTTGCCGCGGCCGAAGTACCCCGCACCGACCCATTCGCGGCACATCTGGCCGAAGGCGCGCGGCGACGAACAGAAGATCGGACACGCGATCGAGAAGCTCGCCGCCGAGGACCCGACCTTGCTGCACAACCGCGACAAGGAGACCGGCGAGTTCCTGGTCACGGGCATGAGCCCGCTGCACCTGGAGATCACGTTCCTGCGGCTGCACCGTCGGCACCAGGTCGACGTCGACCACGGTCCGCCGACGATTCCGTACCGCGAGACGATCACCGCGCGCGCCGAAGGACACCACCGGCACAAGAAGCAGACCGGCGGGCGCGGCCAGTTCGCCGAGGTCTACCTGCGCGTGGCCCAAAAGCAGCACGGCGAGGGCTTCGAGTTCGTCGACGCGGTGGTGGGGGGATCCATCCCCAGGCAGTTCATCCCCGAAGTCGAGAAGGGCGCCCGCAAGTTCCTGGGCAAAGGAGCCCTCGCCGGCTACCCGGTCGTCGACGTGCAGGTCGAGGTGCACGACGGCAAGTACCACGACGTCGACAGCGACCAGCTCAGCTTCCAGATCGCCGGCGAACGGGCGGTGCTCGACGCCTACCTGAAGGCGCGGCCCATCCTGCTCGAACCGATCATGGACGTCACCATCCACGTGCCGGAACGGTTCACCGGCGACGTCGCCGGCAACCTGAGCAGCCACCGCGGCCGCATGTCGGGCATGGAACTCGAACACGGCGTGCAGGTCATCAAGGCCCAGTGCCCGTTGGCGGTGATGCTCGACTACAGCACGCAGCTTCGGTCGATGACGGCCGGCGAAGGGTCGTTCACCATGCAGTTCGCGCACTACGAAGCGGTGCCGCCGCAACTGCAAGCCGAGATCGTGGCGAAGCGCAAGGCGATCGTCGACCAGCACCACCACGCCCACGGCTGAGCCGCCGAGCCGGCTGTCGGGTTTTCCGACAGCCGGCGTCGATGCCGGCACGCGGCAATGTGCCGAGTACCGGCGGCGGGCTCAGGTGCCCACCGCATCGGGACCGATACAGGCGAAGACCGGTCGAGGCGATCGGTCGAGAACAGGAGCGCCTTGTCATGGTCTCGATGGAAGAACTGCTGAACCTGATGGTCCAGCGCGGTGGTAGCGACCTTCACTTG